>JBBRWA010000517.1:0-1579 GCA_038246345.1 Chitinophagales bacterium | reverse complement strand
GACAACCGGGGTGTTTTTTATTTGCGGCTTCACCCGGCTGCCAATAAACCCAAAGCTGAGGTAATCCGCTTCAACTTTGATCGGCGCATCGGCGTTTTCCGGCATTTGGTACATGTCCGCGTTTGTTTTCAAGGAAAAATAAGTCGCGGGAAGGCCAAAACCCATGGGGTGCGTGATGTCTACTTTGGTTTGGACAATAGCCCCAGGGATGCCGTCGCTCAACCCGTCGCGCTGCCGGACGACAAAAGGCTTGCGCAATATGGTGGAGTCTTTTTTCGGCGCTTCTTTGCTTTTCAGGTCAAAACCATCTTTGTCCGCAAATGCTTTGACAGCTCCTTCAAGTGCTATCAAGCGACCGCCGCCACGGATCCACTTTTGAATACTCTCCAGTTGATTTTCCTCCAAATTGTACCGGCCATTGGCAAAAATAAGGGTGGTAAATTGCCCTAAATCAGCGCTCCCGATGCGGGTAAATTCAATGGGGGTTATGGGGTATTGAGCTTCCTGTTCGAAGAAAAACCAGGTATGGCCGTAGGCGTTTTCATCCACGTTATCGCCGTATACGATGGCCACTTCCGGCTGTTTGATGAGCCTAAAATTGTCGGAACCCAAATCGCTGCCTTTTGTCGCATACCCCGTAAATATTGGGTGCAATTCAACATTGGATGCCAAAGCAGCGCTTTTCACCAAGCCATCAAGTTCTGTCTGAATGGAGCGATTGTCGCCGCGGTTAATGACGTATGTGCCTGCTGCAAAATGCTGATCTACCATATCAAAGGGCTGCATAGCGGTGCGCACTTTTACGCCCTTTTGCAACAATTGACCCAAAAAGATGGCCTCTGCAAGCGAATGGCGGTGCACACACCAGGCGTAAGGCGATGCCGCCAATCGAACCTCTGGCGCCACATATTTCTCCCAAGACCTTTTCGGTTCCAGTCGCTCTTTCAGCGCATACGCTGCCAAGCCATGGGCAAATGGCAGCGCCCAGGCAGTAATATCGTAGGTCAGGGAATCTGCCAAACGCGGCTCCGGCTCGAACAGGGCCTGCACCAGCACCGAATGCGGTTGGTAGGCACTGATCACGATGTCGTTGGGGTTGATGGATACACTGGTTTCTTTGCCGGAGGAGAAGTCAAATGCCCGAATGCCACTCAAGCCAGCGCCTACACGCCCGTAACTTATTTTGTGTAAATCAAGCAACGCACAGAGCGTATTGATTTTGTTGGGGTCATTGCGCTCGCGGATCACAAATGCTTTGTATTGGCCCTGTGGCTGTGTGCTGGTTTTACGAAAATACTCTTTGAAATTTTCCACCAATGGTCTGGCACTTTTGCTGCTCACTTCAATGGTAGAAAGGCTGGTGGTATAGTGGTGCAAAATTCGGTCGTGTAACGTAAGGGTGTCCCCGTTCTGGATTTCAATGGCAAGGCCCCCGCGCGGTCCACCGCCTTGTTCGTAAGTCATGCCGATGGCACCATTGAAGGTGGGGTAGGTATCACCGTAGGAGGGGTAAAAAAGGTCAAAAACTTCTTTGGTGAAATACATCCAGCCGTTGTTGTCGAAATGCCGGGCATTGTTC
>JBBRWA010000516.1:0-1596 GCA_038246345.1 Chitinophagales bacterium | reverse complement strand
TTTAAACACCTTGCGCGTGCTGCCATCGCCAAAATCGAGGGCGTATTCCGGCCCCTGGCTCGATTTGCTCATATAAAACTTAAAGGGTCGCCCGGCTTCCGGGTATTCACTGGTGCGCAGCAGTTGGCCGGGAATGCGCTGTATGGGAGCCTCCGCCTGGGCATCTACGGCATCTTGTTGCCCCTCCGCTTGTAAAAGTGCTTTTTGATCGGAACGGGAATTTCCTTTTTTGGCAAATTGCAAAGCCGCCAAGCCGCCCAAACCCACCACCGCGACGATGATAAGCAATATGGTTTCGCGGTTTTTCCCCTTTCCTGTTTTTGTACTAGCTGTCATAAACCTTAAGCTTTCGCCATTTATTTGTGCAAATGTAGCAAAAAGGGGTTTCATGGTTTGCGAAGAACGCGTGAATTGCTTTCCTGAACTCATCAAATGTCGCGCAGTAGTGCAGGTTGATGACTTTCTTTCGGAGGAACTTCCATAATCGCTCTATCAAGTTGAGGTTTGGGGAATATGTGGGCAAGAGGAGCAATTGGATTTTGGGATTTTCTGCCAGCCATTCTCTCAAGGCTTCATTGTAGAAATAGCGGGCATTGTCCGCAAAAACGTAGATTTTATCTTTGTCCTGACCGCGTTTGATCCATACATAATATGACCGCTTATCGTACTGCGGGTGTACTGCATTCATGAAACACGCCACCTCGCTCTCAGTGTCTATTTCTTCCAAAATGGTTCCAATGCCTTCAAAAAGCACTCTTCCCTTCATCCAGCATCACCAACACCGGCAGCTTCATATAAGCCAACTTGTCCTGCGTATTAGCGCGGGCTTCTTCAATAAATGCCCGTTCGGGGATGCTCAAAAGAAGATTTTTCATGGTGTAAAATTAAATTCTATTCTCTAACTTTGGCACAAAATTGAAAGCCCTGGCCTTTTTATCCACATTTTTTTCATGCCCACTTTGCGGCGGCTATACTTATTGGTCGGACGATGAAAAATCGTCAGCCCACTAGACTTTCTTCTTGCAAAAACAACACGTGAAAATTTTCAAAATCTACTTCCATGCGCCACATCATCCTTTTTTTATTCCTCGCCTATTGCCAAACCGCTCCAGCCCAAACCTGCAACTACCTCGCCTACGAAGGCTTTGATTACCCCCCCAACACAGCCCTCGAAGGCCTGCAAGGCGGCACCGGCTGGGAAGCACCCTGGAATGTTCAGGGTGAAAACACGGAGTTGCCCGGTTTTCAAATAGCGACCGGCGCGCCCCTGCAATGGCTCGACCTGCAAACAGCGGGCAATTATGCCTCCGGCGGCTTTGCCTACCTGACGGCTGGGCGGCGTTTGAATACGAGCGCAGCTGGGCCATTCGCTGATTGGCGCACGCAGGATGGTTACGTCGGACTGCCCGGCACCAGCCTTTGGGCCAGTGTTTTGCTGCGCAAAAATCAGTCGAACAACGAACCCGTAGCAATCACCTGGCACCAAAGCAACCTGCAATGGTGTGAAGGTTGTACCGCCAATAAACTCGCCGTGGGATACTTTGGCTCCGCCTCCAACGTGGGCGGACAACGGCGTTGGACGCTTCGGTTGGGCGA
>JBBRWA010000515.1:0-1684 GCA_038246345.1 Chitinophagales bacterium | reverse complement strand
TGCGCTTCCGTAATGGTGTCATAAGTTGAATATTTTGGTGAATAGATCACCAAAAATCCAAATAACACCGGAGACATCAAAATATCAGGGAAAAAAAGCCAAGGTTTTTGGGTGGCCTAGGCAGGGCGGGAAGCTACCGCGCAGCGGTTTAGTTCAACGTTTGGATGTGCGATTGTGCGACGTTTAGGAAGCGTTTTCGTACATCCTTTGTTCGCTGTGTTGTTTATTGCCTCGTCAATCCGTTAAATTTCCTCTTGGCCTTCTTCCGTTCTTTTCTTTGTAGGCCTTAATATGCTCGCTTTCAATGCGCTTTGCCTCTCTCCGTCCAGGAAGGTCATGTATAAGTATGCGCGTGAAGAATCTTGCCCAATTGTCTATCAGGTTGGCAACCCGCAACTGGGTACGCATCCTTTTCGACATACCATCTTTTTTGCTAATGGGGTCACAACTAATTCCATACTTAAAAGTATCATAGTCAACCTTGTCAACTATTTCATAGAGGTGATGCAGTTCTTCGCTGTCGTCGGAATTTTTATGCGCCATGCGTTCTAACCTAATTGCCAGCCTGCTTTATTGCTTTGGGTTTCGTAATTATAAATCGGTATATAGTTGAATGGAATACCCATTTTTAACTCAAATGCATCATCTGCCAAATATAACAATGGCTCAAAAACAATGTCATCCGGCATTTGAGACGGATCGTTCAACACCTTTTCATAATATTCTTTCCCTTCTGCAACTACGGCACAACGGGCATACAAAAAGTCATCCGCAGATACAAAATTGTCTGGTTCATTAACTGCATAAGCCACCGCGTGTGCTCTTGTATCCAAATGATAAAGTTTCATGGAAAGTTTATCGGCAAAGAGATACATGCTTGATACAGGCATTTTGGCAAGCATTTTTACAGAAGTGGCAATTTTGTTCTCTGAACCTTTTTTTGACCAATCAATCTTCTCGATAACCCGCCAAAAATCATCTTCTGAAAACAAGTCGTCCGCAGGAGACTTATCCTGAAGGCGAATTTCAACCTCGGTTGTTTTGCCGAATTTCTGTTTCAAGTTGTTGATAAACTGGCTGTTCAGGTCATTCAGGTTAACGTTTAGTACCGTTGTCATAGCAGTATTATTTTATTTGACAACAAATATAGGCGCGGGAGGCGAACTGCACAAACAATTTTATTTTTCCTTCTACCAATCTTTTCCTTACCTGCCTTCCATCATTTCTACATTTTCCACGCTGAACATCAGTTTCGGTTGGCTGGGCCGGACGTAAGTAGGCACTTTGTAGTGTATTTTTTCCATTTGGAAACCAACGGTGCTGGAAATGATAGAGCCAAGTGATTGATGGATCAGACAAAACCCCATGCATAAGTTGTTTTTTTGTGTGACTTTAGAACAATGTGTGCAGTTTGGGCTTTTTGGGGCATGTCATGACCCTGCAATTGGGTTTTCCAACTGCGGTCAGACGGGAATTAGGGGGTTATTTCTTGTGATAGCGCCCGTTGGCGGTGGCCGTGCGGTCAGTTGTCCCATAGTTGCCTTGAAGACTTTGGTGGGCAAGGCTTCGATACATACCCAGTTGTTCGCGCCACAGGCTTGGCAGGGCGGCCTTGTGGTGAGCGGCACTTCTTCGAAAGGCACTTCCTGGGCGAGGTTTTGGCCCTTTTCCACTGGCCCGAGTT
>JBBRWA010000514.1:0-1828 GCA_038246345.1 Chitinophagales bacterium | reverse complement strand
TGGTTTGAACGCTACCGTAAACGGAGACAACATCACCATTCCCAGCCAAGTTATCAACGCCATTACCTTTACCGGCAACGGGTCAATTTCAGGGAATATCTTAACCCTGAACTATACCCTGGCCAATGGAGCCGCCAGTGTTGCCTGTACGGCAATCTGTACCAAAAAATAGCACCCACGAACGTTGTTTCTAACAAATCGCAGCGCTGATGGTACTGGGGCAGATGCCTCGGTGGCGAAAGTTGGTGCGAACTCAAAATACATAAGCCCTCATTGGTTAATTCCAATGGGGGCTTTGTGTTTTAACCGCAACCTTCAACAACCATAATGCATATATTCGCCACTTGAAAATCAAACATGACTATGCAGCAACTAAATCTCTTGAACCCCGCCGCTTCCAGCATCCCTTTCGAACGCATGACCTTCCCCGATGGTCAGCCGCACCTGAAGCTCCGGCACGATGCCATTACTCCAGATGAGCCTTGCCACATCACTGCCCGCATCGCCAACCCAGCCGATTTACTGCTGGTATTGTTGGCCAAGGACGCGCTTGATGCCGGTGATGTCGGGCCAGTGTCGCTCAACATTAGTTACTTGATGGCAGCACGTATGGATCGCCGGATGGTGCCTGGCGAGCCATTTGCCTTGCGGGTGGTGGCCGATATGCTCAACCAAGCAGGATTTGCCAAAATCCGGATTTTTGATCCCCATTCCGAGGTAAGCACCGCTTTGTTGCGTCGCTCGGAGGCGATTGGCAATGAGGTGTTTATTCAGGATTGTATCGCCGATTTGCTGTCGCCTGGTGCGCCCTATTGGTTGGTGTCGCCCGATGGTGGGGCATTGAAAAAGATACACAAGGTGGCCCAGTTTGTCGGGGCGGAGCAGGTGGCAGAGTGCATGAAAATGCGGGATGTGCGCACGGGCCAGTTATCAGGTTTCCGCACCCTGGAAACTGATTTCAAAGGACAAACTTGCCTGATCGCCGACGATATTTGCGATGGTGGCGGCACTTTTATCGGGCTGGCGGCCTTGCTCAAATCAAAGGGTGCAGGCACCGTAGCCGTGGCGGTGTCGCATGGCATCTTCAGCAAGGGTTTTGCTTTGGCGGGCATTGATCGGATATATTGTACGAACTCTTTCAAGGATTTTGAGGCGGTACCGGAGCACGTGAAGGTGTTTGAGGTGGAGCGGTATTTGTAATTTTCCCTGTATCCTTGTATCCTAAAACCCTCCCGATCATGGCCATTTTTGGGAACATCCTCCTCTCCCTTGCGGCGCTTATTTTCGCTTTTATTCTCTCCACAGTTTATGGAAAAGCTCCGCGTGGCATCGATGGCGGGTGCCGTTGAGTGCTTTACTTTCCTGGCATCCAATGAGGTAGACGACAAAAAGATATTCCTCCAACCCGTCAACACCGGCGTTTTATCGATCGCTGAATGGGTTCGCAGGAAAATTCAAGATAAAGAACACCCGAATGATATATACCTCGGCCAGTTTTCCTACGAAGTAGAACGCATGCTCCGGGCAGTCGACAAATTCGAGGGCATGGGACAGGATTACCGCCCGGCGGTCCGGGAAGTACGGGCTGCGCTGGATGAGCCGCCGCCGCTAGAAAAAGTGAAATTTGAGTGTTTGGGGGTGTTGGATGCGTGGTTGAAGAAGCGCTAGAGCCTTTTCTTTTTTAGGGCTTCTGCTTTTGCCATGAGCCATTTCCAATCTGCGGCTTGCTTTTTTTCTTCGATTCTTTCAATGACGCGCTCGGCTCGTTTTACATCGCCGGGAATGGACGAAACAATTCGAACTAAGAGGTTGAGAAAGTCTACATTTA
>JBBRWA010000513.1:0-1848 GCA_038246345.1 Chitinophagales bacterium | reverse complement strand
TATCCAACCTTGCGGCAACAGGATTTAAACAATGCCTGGGCTTATTATCTGGCTTTTAGCGAAGAAATTGAGTTGGAAATTCGTGAAAACGAGGAAGCTTGAAGATGGCCAAAATCTACGCCAATGAAAATTTCCCAAGCGAAGTAGTTGAATACCTACGTCAATTAGGGCATGATGTATTGACGACGCATGATTCCGGGAAGTCAAACCTTGCAATCCCTGATGAGGATGTTCTTTCCTTTGCAACTGCGGAAAACAGGGCAGTGCTTACATTTAACCGAAAAGATTTCTTTCGATTGCATCGCGAAAACCAAAATCATGCGGGCATTGTTGCCTGTAAAGAGGATTTGGAGTTTGAGAAGTTGGCTGGCAGAATTCACGAAGCAGTCGAAACACATGGTAGCGATCTGAGTGGTCTTATAATTCGAGTAAATCGACCAAACTTAGGATAGGCTATCTACCGGACTCGGCACTAGGTATTCGGATGCTTTTTTATTCCAAAAAATCTACGGATGTTTGCTCTCTGACATCACCAGTTCCATCAGCCTCTATTCGGATGAAGATTTCTCGTACCGCTGCTTTCCTGCTCCTATTGCTTTTCTCCGCGCAAGCCCTTGTCGCGCAAACCCTAGAAACCGCCGACGCGTTTTTGCCCCATAAAATCGGGGATAAATTCACGCCGCATTACCAGCTGAACAGCTACTTCGAGTACCTGGCCGCCAACGCGCCAACAACCATGCGCCTGGAAAAATACGGCCTGACCAACGAAGACCGACCGCTGCAAATCGCCATTTTTTCCAGTACGGCCAACATGGCGCGCCTGGAACAAATACGAATAAACAACCTCCGCCTTGCCGGCATGGCCGATGGGCAGCCAGATATAAGCAACCCCATCGCCATCGTTTGGATCAGCATGAGCGTACACGGCAATGAGGCCTCTGGTTCCGAAGCCAGTATGCTTTTGGGATACGATCTGGCCACCCAAACCGACCCAAAAATTCGCGAATACCTTCAAAATACGGTCGTGATCCTCGATCCTTCCCTCAATCCCGATGGCTATGACCGCTATACCCATTGGAACCGGAGTGTCAGCAACCTGCTCAAAAACACCCATGCAGAAGCCCGCGAACACCGCGAACCCTGGCCGGGTGGCCGCGTCAATCACTATTATTTCGACCTGAACCGCGATTGGGCCTGGGCCACACAAATGGAAACCCGGCAGCGTTTGGCGGTGTACCAGCGCTGGCTTCCGCATGTACACCCCGACATACACGAGCAGGGCATTAATGATCCATACTATTTCGCGCCGGCAGCCGAGCCGATGCACGAGCTCATTACGCCCTGGCAGCGCGATTTTCAAGGAGAAATCGGCGAGAACAATGCCCGGCATTTCGACAACAACGGCTGGATGTATTTCACCAAAGAAGTTTTTGACCTTTTTTACCCCTCCTACGGCGATACCTACCCCACCTTCAATGGTGCCATCGGCATGACTTACGAACAAGGTGGTGGACCGCGCGGGGGCCTTGCCATTGAAATCCAGAACGGGGACACCCTTACGTTACACGACCGGATTTTGCACCACTATACCACCAGCCTTTCTACCATTGAAGTGAGCAGCAAAAGTGCCAGACCATTGGTGGAAAATTTCAAGGAATATTTTCGCAAAACCAGCACGCAACCGCAGGGCCAATACAAGGCATTTGTGATCTGCGAGCGCAATGATCCCAACAAAATCAATACACTCTGTGCGTTGCTTGATTTACACAAAATAAGCTACGGGCGTGTAGGCGCTGGCTTGAGTGGCATCCGGGCATTTGATTTCTCCTCCGGCAAAGAAACCAGTGT
>JBBRWA010000512.1:0-1961 GCA_038246345.1 Chitinophagales bacterium | reverse complement strand
TTGCCCACTTGCCCACTTGCCTAATTGCCCACTTGCTAATTTAATTCCCTTGCATCAGCCGCTGGTCCAGCTCCCCAGTCTTCATCCCCATTTGTTGCGCGCGTTGGTAATCCTGCTGTGCCGCCGCCTTATTGCCCGATTGGGCTTTGGCGCGGGCTCTTTCAAGGAAGGCAACGCCAAAATTAGGTTTTAGGCGAATGGCTTGATCCAGTGATTTGATGGCAGCCTCATTTTTGTTCATACTGCGCTGGATCATACCGCTTTCATACCAGACATTGGCGTTGTTGGGATCGTATTTAAGGTACTCGTCGTAGTCGGCGAGGGCTTTATCGTATTGCTGCAGCGAGAAATAAGCGATGGAGCGGTTGAAATAGCCGTTTTTATTGGTAGGGTCGAGCTTTAACCCTTCAGACATGTCCGCAACAGCCTGGCTGTTATTGCCCCGGGATCCCTCAGCAGCGCCCCGGTTGATGAGCACCTCCGCCTTTGATTTATTTTTGATGCTGGGTTTGGTCAGCGCTTCGGTGTAATCGGCGAGGGCTTTTTGAACGTATTCAACTTCCTTGTCTTTGAATTTTCCGGACATGGCCATATCAAAATACGTTTTGCCCCGGCTGTTCAGTAGCTCCGGGTTTTTTGGTTCTATTTCAACGGCTTGAGTGTAGTCTTTGAGGGCCGTAGCATAATCGCCTTGGGCGCGGAAAAACTGCCCGCGATTCCAATAGGGGAGGGAGTTGGATTTTTTCTCGTATTTCATCACATGAGTCCAAAGCGTTCCGCCGTTTTCCCAAATTCCGATTTGTTTAACCGTCCAGAATGCGAAGGCGAGGCCGACAAAAACCATGGCGCCTGTCAACATCCCTTTCCATTTTGCATCTTGGTAATTTTCATCAAAATACCAGGCAATAATGGCGAATAAGCCAAAATAAGGCACATACGTAAAGCGATCGGCCAAAAAGCCTTGTCCGGCACCCAGTACTTGAAGCAAGAACATCACATTGAAAAAGAAAAAGAGGCCGCCGACCACCCAAATTCTATTGTCTGATTTCCATGCACGCCAAATGCCATAAACCAGGGCGGCAAATGCTAGCGGCGCGGCATATACCCAAATCGGCAAGGGTTTTGGATAGGGGTACAAAGGAGACATCGGGTAGGGAATCACGAGTTTGTACAAGTAAACCACGAGGGAATAAGCGCCGATGCAAAGGCGGTCAATGATGTTAAAATTGGTCAGTTCGTCGTTTGTTGAGCCTTGTTGTTTCAAGGTGTACAAGTTTATCAGACCAAAAGCCAGGGAGAGCAACCAAAACGGGGCTTTTTCCAATATCAGGTTGAACTTCAGGGGTCTGCGATGCCAATAATCCAGTACCAACATGGACAGCGGCAAGGTAACCGCCTGTACTTTTGAAAAACACGACAACAGTGCCAGCACAATCATGACGATGTACGTGCTCGTCCGGTTTTCACCGCGGTCTCCTTGTTTCAGCCATTTCATGTAGTACACCAGTGCGGCAAAAAAGAAGACAGCAAAAAGCACATCTTTCCTTTCCGTCGCCCAGGCTACCGACTCCACCCGCATGGGATGGATGCCAAAGAGCAAGCCACCAACAAATGCGCCCCAATTGCCAAAGCCCATGGCCAGCAGCAGTTTTATGACAAAAAAGACGGTCAATAAATGCAGCAGCAAGTTGTCCACATGGATCAGCTTGACAAAACCAGGACTGAATTCGCCCCCGGAAATGGATTTTTCAATAGCAAATGTGAGAATTGGCAGTGGGTTGTAGTTGCCAATCACGGCACCCTTATCAATGTCGAAAACATTAGAAATCGTCGTGCCCATAGATTGACCCTTGCCGACCATTTCGAGGTTAGGGTTTTCCGTGATATTTGGATCGTCGTCCCAATTCACCAACCCATTTGAAAGGCTGGGGAGATAGCAGGCTGCCGTGATGGCCAATGCC
>JBBRWA010000511.1:0-2044 GCA_038246345.1 Chitinophagales bacterium | reverse complement strand
GAGGCGCTCCATATTTACTTCATCCACCCCGAGAAACATGCCGCTGGTACTGGCTGGACCATGCGGATTGTGGCAATGGGCGCAGTTCGCATCCAGGTAGCCACGAGCAGCCATGTTCAAGTTTTCGGGGGTTTCTTTTTCGGGGTTTTGGATGCTGCGGTAGTCGAATAGCGCTGGAATGGCGGTGATGTCGAAATCCTCCGGCAATTGGAGTCTGCCAGAATTACGCCATTTAATAAGTTGATTTTCACCATTTTCGCTGCGGTTCAGTTGTCGGGCCGTGATGCCAATGGGCTCAAACTGGCCGTCGTAAGAGTGGCAGCCTTTGCATTGGTTGAGGTTAGGCGTTACGTATTCAACGCTCATTTTTTTGCCGTTGGCAGCCTGCCAGCTTACGGGCAAATGTGCGCCGGCAACGTCGAGGAACGCATCTGACTGTGCATCATCCCACACGTATTCAAGTGCTTTCCAGCCGCTGTCCTCTTTCAAAAGCAGGCGCGTTTCCAGGATGCGGCGGCCTTTTTCAGGTCGGGCCGCATCATTCCAGTAATAGAAGTTTTTGATGATGACGGCACCCGTTGGAAAATCGAAAGCACGGGCAGGTTGCCAACTAAGTTGCTTGCCTTCTGGAAGATAAATGAAGCGTTTTTTTTCAGCATAATCGCTGAAAAGCGGGGCGTTAACTTCGTATTCAAAAACGTTGGGGGCTGGTGAAAGCGCGCTCAAGGTTCCGATAAAAAAGGGGTAATCGCTGAGTTTAAGTTTTGGGCCGGTGCTCGGGTGGGTGTATGAAAATCCAGATCCCAATGCAATAAGCAGTCCCAACATTCCCATCGGAATCAAGCTCAAGGCCCTTTTGCAGGGATATTCGAAATGGAATTTGTTGTTGGCTGTCATGTAGTCTTTGGCTTAAAATTCACAATTGTGTGGCTGTGTGTCCCGACTGATTTTACCTTTAAACAACCCGATTTTATCCGCATGGATATTGGCAAAGGACCCGTTTACATTGTCGCGCAGGCAAATGCGGGAAGGGCTTTTCACCGTACCGTCAGCATTCAGCCAATCTGGGTTTTGGATGCCATCGTAAATGATATGCGGCACTTTTTTTCCAAATTTCCACCAAAATATAAAACCCAATTTGTTTTTCCAGGTCGGCATGCGCTTTCCCGTGGAATAGATATTGTCGTGAATAAAAATGGCAGAAGGGTAGGGGATGTAATCCTTGTCTTTGATGGGTATTTCGGTGATGTAGTAACTGACAACGGCCGTAGAAATGGTTTTGTTGTCCCAGATTTTGTTGTTGTACACTTCCACATCATTGGTGGCCAAAATCATGACTCCGGTTCCGGGCGGCACCTCACCGACGATGTTCCCTTTTGGTGCAAAGTTGCGGTAGTTGTTGCGGGTAATCAGGTTGTCGTACACCTTCACGTGCCCGCCGCGTTTTTTGGGCAAATCGGGCAGGTCGAAAACCAGGATGCCGCCCGTATTGTCGAACGCCTGGTTTTTCCAGACCCATGCGTTGGTCGTGTTCTCGATTTCAATGCCGGCCACGTTATTTTTGGCCATGCAGCGGGTCACCCACACGCTGTCTGATTGGCCCACATAAATACCGGCATCGGAAGCGCCGATGGCGGTGCAGCGTTCGATGCGGACGTTTTGGCATTGCACCGGGTACAGGGCGTAGGAGCCGTTGGAAGCTTTGGGTTTTCCCGTCCAACGAGCAGTGATATTTTTGAAAGTAAGCCCTTGCACCATTTGGGTTTTGATGAGGTCACCTTTTGCGTCTTCAATCGTAAAGTCTTCTAAGACAATATTTTGTGCGTTGGTTACTTTCATGCCTTCGGCACCCTGGGTTTGGTTTTTGAAGGACAAAATGGTTTGGTCCTGCCCGGCACCGCGGATGGTTACGTTCTTTTTGGCATCGAGCGACAGGGTGTTGCTCAAGCTGATTTTTCCTTCGGGCAAGCGAATGGTGTCGCCATCTTCTGCGAGGATGAGTTGGGTTTGGATTTGTTTTTCGAGGGTGGGTTGGGCGGAGAGT
>JBBRWA010000510.1:0-2081 GCA_038246345.1 Chitinophagales bacterium | reverse complement strand
AGCGCATTGCACATTGGTTTTTCCTTGCAAATAACTTTTCAGCGCAGCCGGGGAATGCCTGAAAAGCTCCACGGGCATGGTACGGCGGTAGCGTTCACCAGAAAGCTCGTCGCGGGTATCCACCGCCAGGCGGCATTGCAAGGCTGGCGGGTTGAGCATGACATCTTGGGCTGGGTCGTATTTTTTCGTGGGGGCGGTGGCGGGTTGCGGCTTCGTACTTGGTTTTGGCGCCGTTTCAGGTGCTGCTGTAGGCGCAGCACTGTCTTCTATGACTTCTGCTGCTACTTCCTCCTGCGGTGCTTTTACCTTTTTGGCCTTTTTTACTTTTGGCGGTCGAGGGGCTTTTTCAGGCTTCAGGGCTTCATCTGCTGGGGCAACAGGATAAGCCAGCGCATTGGTTTTTTCGAGCTGTTTCCGAAGCTTGGGCAGTTGTTTGCGCTTTTCATCGTTATCGGCTTCAGCAGTCTTGTCCATCAAAGCAAGGTTTTTTTGCGCTTGGCCTAGATTTCGGAGGGCAATTTTTTCATCCTTTTTTGCCACTTTTAGCAAGTTTGTTATGGAATCTGTGACCGATTTGGAAAGGGTGGTGTCGGCTTTAGCCAAATTGAGCGTTTCTTCTAACGTAGATTTTTGATTGCGGGCACTTTGGCTTTTTCCAGACAAAAGAGCCTCAAAATCCCGAGCCTGTGCAGTATATTGCTGGAGCAATGCGTTTACCTGCCAATCGCTCAGGCTGTCAATTGGTGGAAGTTCTTTGATGTCTACTTGAGCACTCCCGCACCAAGGCAGGAGCAGCACTAGCAGCGTGGGAATAAATCGCTTGGGTATTGAAAAACGGTCGTTCATTTGCAAATTATTGAATCATGACAGTTGTTGGCTGCGAAAACCCGCGCAAGCCCTACATTCGCGCAAAAGTACACGGCTAACGCCATTCCGGCATTATCCCAAGCTGCTCTTTCATTATTAAAGCAACACAAAGCATGAAACCAATTTTTATATTCTTCGTTCTTAGTTTCATTTTACTCCTCATGGCCTGCGATTCGGGCCCTCAAAAGTCGACTACCCAAATAATGGACTTCAAACAAATCCCTGTAACGTACCCGCTGTCAAGAAAAGACACGACAGTGGCGGACAACTATTTTGGCACCAACATCAATGACCCTTACCGTTGGCTCGAAGACGACCAAAGCGCGGAAACCAAAGAATGGGTGACCCGCCAGAACATCGTCACCAATGGCTACCTCAGCCAAATACCTTTTCGCGACAAGCTGAAAAAGCGCCTGGAGCAGATATTCGACTACGAAAAATTCGGCATCCCTTTCAAAGAAGGTGGCAAGTATTATTTCTTCAAAAATGACGGACTGCAAAACCAAAGCGTTCTGTATGTGCAGGAAAACCTCAACGCGGAGGCTAAAATGGTGCTTGATCCCAATAAATTCAGCGATGACGGCACGACCTCCCTCGGTGAAATGGATTTCTCCAAAGATGGCCGATACCTGGCCTATTCCACCTCAACGGGCGGTTCCGATTGGCGCAGCATCGTGGTGAAAGACCTGGAAACTGACGAAATGCTGGAAGACAACGTTGAATGGGTCAAATTCAGCGGCATCTCCTGGCAGGGCAATGGTTTTTATTATACCCGTTTCCCAGAACCTAAAAAAGGCGACGAGCTCAAAGCCGCCAACAAGCTGGGCGCGGTGTATTTCCACCAACTCGGCACTCCCCAAACAGCCGATAAAATGGTGTACAGCGACAAAGCGCACCCCGACCGCTCCTTTGGCGGCGGCACCACCGACGACGAGCGTTTTCTCTACGTTTCAGGCTGGGAAAGCACCACGGGCAATTCTTTGTTTGTCAAAGACTTGAGCAGCAAGGCAGCCAGCTTTGTCACCATTGTGGACGCTTATGAAAAAGATTACAACGTAGTAGACAATATCGGTGACAAACTGCTCATACTCACCAACAACAATGCCCCAAACCAACGCCTGATGCTGGTGAGCCCCGCAAAACCGGAAGCCGCCAACTGGCAAACCCTTATTCCTGAAGACTCCAAAGACGTGCTGCAAGGCGCGGCAATTTGT
>JBBRWA010000509.1:0-2114 GCA_038246345.1 Chitinophagales bacterium | reverse complement strand
TGCTTTGCGGCCTCCGAACTTTTCGCAAACACCAACACCCCGGAACTCCCCCGATCAATGCGGTGTGTCGGAAAAACCTTGATGCCGCCGAGTTGTTCCTGCAGCAATGGCGCCACAAACACCTTGTCTTCACTGAGACCCGTTCGGTGTACCATAATGCCGGAGGGCTTGTTGATGGCAACGAAAAACTCGTCCTCGAAGAGGATGGTGAAAGGTGCGAACTCGGTCATGAATATTTTTTTAGGCGAGTAAAGTCGCGACTTGCTCCGGCGTAAGCTGTTGTTGTTCACCATTTTCCTGGTTTTTCAACATCAGGTACCCACCAGCCATTTCGCTTTCTCCTGCCAGTGCGACATACGGCACATTGCGTTTTGCAGCGTACTCAAATTGCTTTTTCAACTTGCCCGGCTCTGGGTATATTTCCGTAGAAATACCCGCTGCCCGCAATTTACTGGCACATTGAAAAGCATATTCAAAGGTCGGCTCATCAAAAGAAATCAGCAGTACTTTCACGCTTTCTGATAGCGATTCGGGGAAAAGATTCAGTTCCTCTAATACATCGTAAATGCGGTCGGCGCCAAAGGAAACACCCACGCCGGAAAGCCCCGGCACGCCAAAAACACCTGTTAAATCAGCATAACGACCGCCGCCGCCGATACTGCCCATTTTAACACCTTTAGCGGCTACTTCAAAAATGCAGCCTGTGTAATAAGAGAGGCCACGTGCCAGGGTAATATCGAACAGCACTTCGTTTTGCATGGGTACGGATGCTAAAAAACGAAACACGCGATCCAGTTCATCAAGGCCCAACAATCCTGTGGGGCTGTTGGCAAAAATAGAGCGCAGTGATGTGGTATCAGGTGATGCCAGAATTTGCTCGATGGTGGCAATGGCCGAATCTGGAATACTGCGCGCTGTTAACTCCTTGCGCACCCCTTCAATGCCCACTTTGTCGAGCTTGTCGATGGCCACGGTCATGTCCATAAACTGATCGGCGATGCCAGCGGCTTCTGCAATACCGTACAACACTTTGCGGTTGTTGATTTTTATGGTGACGGGTAAGCCCCAAGTGGCAAAAGCTTCGTCGTATACCTGCGTCAATTCCGCCTCATAGAGCATGGATTCTGATCCAATTACATCTGCGTCGCACTGGTAAAACTCCCGGTATCGGCCGCGTTGTGGTCGGTCGGCACGCCAAACAGGTTGTATCTGATAGCGTTTGAACGGAAAGGTCAGGGTGCCACGGTTCATCACCACGTAGCGGGCAAAAGGCACGGTAAGGTCATACCGCAGCCCGCGTTTGGAGATGCTTGGGATGAGCTTTGTCGAATCCTTGGCTTCCAAGGCTTCCGAGTCAGCATTTTTAATAAAATCCCCGTTGTTGAGTATTTTGAACAGCAGCTTGTCGCCCTCGTCGCCGTATTTGCCCGTGAGTGTGCTCAGGTTTTCCATGGCCGGCGTTTCGAGCGGCTGAAAACCAAATTTGGCAAATACATTGCGCACAGTATCAAAAATATAGCTGCGTTTTCGGACTTGTTCCGGGCCAAAATCGCGGGTGCCTTCTGGTATGGATGGTTTTTGCATGGTAAGATTTGAAAGGCCGCGCTACCATTCTCTAACACGTATGAGACAGCCATGTAAAATAAGGAACGAGAAACAAGGGCTCTCTAAAGCATGCACAAAGCTATTAGAAAAGTTCCTTACCCCCCATTTACAGCCGCGACAGTGCTGAAAAGCAACCCTTTCGAGGCAAGGGAAGCGACAATGAGCAAGGTTGCCACCGTTGTCCAGATGGCCAGTTTTTTGTGCTTCACATTGTCGTCCGCAGCTTTTTTTGAAAGCGTGCGACCTACCTGAATGCAGGCAATGGCAATTACCATCATGAGTATATGTTCTACGGCAAAGTAGCGCAACCAGCTGTTTTTCATAGCAGCGCCCATATCGGCCATGGCCGATTGTACGATGGTACTCGTGCCGAAGTATTGGATCAAGCCCAGCAGTAATTGCAAATGAGCCAAACCCAACAATGCAACAGAAGCAATATTGTCAAATTTCTCAAAAGGTTTCCGCCCTTGCCAGCCTGTCCAGGAACGGTATAAAACCAGAACAAGTGC
>JBBRWA010000508.1:0-2132 GCA_038246345.1 Chitinophagales bacterium | reverse complement strand
CTCAGTGGGGTTCCGGTTGGCTCAGGACTAACTTTACCCTTTTTTCTTTTACCCTTTTACCCTTTTTGGGCTTAATGCGTTGGGTAGCGCGGCATTCATGCCGCGCTACCCAATAAACCGCCCCTGTCAGGAATGGCGCCCGTTTTTTATTGGCCGCCATTCCAGTAGCTTCCAGGCGGTATCCTTTTTGCACACATTCAATCCTCGGGAACACAAATACCGGAAGAGTTTTCTCTGAAGCCGCCAGGTGTCGGCTTGGCGGGCATGGCCTATCCAGCTGTTGAGTTGCATTTCAAATGTATTGGGGCTGATTTCTCCTTTGGAATATGCCTCCAACCGGTATTCCAGGCGTTTTTTAAACCTCCGGACATTATCCGATTTCAGGCGGCGGTGTGTGGTGAAAATTCTCTGGCCAAGAAAGCTTATTCCGTCTTTGATTGGCGCAACAAAAGTTTTCCGGTCGTGCAACCTAAGCCGCAGTTTGGTAGAAAGAAATTCCCGGATTGATCTTTCTGCTGCGTGTAAAACGGATTTGTCATCGTGGAACAAAACAAAATCGTCTACGTAGCGCACATAACCCTCGAAGGCAAGGTCTTCTTTTACGAAGTGGTCAAGTGGCGAGAGGTATAGGTTTGCAAAAAACTGGCTGGTTAGATTGCCCATTGGGAGCCCTTTCTTGCGTTTGAAAGGTGCAAACAAATCGTCGCCGCTAAAGTAATCTGATACTTGCTCCTGAGGATTAGAATTGTCAATGATCAGGTCGATGAGCCAAAGCGTTGGTTTGCACTTGGTTTTTTTTCGCAGTATTTCTTTAAGAATTTCATGGTCAATACTGGGGAAATATTTTCGGATATCAGCTTTTAGCACATAACTAAAGCTTCGGGTAAACTTTTGGCAACGATAAATTCCCGCATGACTACCTTTCCCAAACCGATTGGCATACGTGTCGGCAATCAAAGCGGGGTCATAGAGCGGCTCGATGATGTTACAAAGGGCATGGTGAACCACCCTGTCGCGGAAAGGCGCTGCGCTGATCATGCGTTCTTTCGGGTCGTAAATCTGAAAAGTGCGGTAAGGCCCAGGCTGATAGTTTAATGATTTCAATTCCTCCACCAATTTGAGCAATTCCCATTCAAGGTTAGCCTCAAAGGCAGCAACATTGGGCTTATTTCGCTTTCCTTTGCGGGCTTTGTAGAACGCTTCCAGCAGGTTGTCGAAAGTACAGATTTTATCATATAAATTTCCAAACCGTTTCATCGCATGGAGCAGAAAAATACCATTCTTGTTCAGACCTACGAATTCCTGAAAATGATGATTGGCGTGGTCAAACATTTTCCCCGCGACCAGAAATTCCTGATAGCCGACAAGATGCAAACGCAGGTGTCGGACGTATTGGAACTTTTTATCGAGGCCTATTACGGCAGTGGCCCCGAAAAGAAAAGCAAACTGGTACAAGCCAATATCAAACTTGAAAAACTGCGTTATTATGTGCGCCTTTGCTACGAATTGGGCTATTACAACTCGATCAAGTATGGCGCTATCGTTGAAAAAATCCAGGAAATCGGAAAAATGAACGGGGGCTGGATCAAATCTCTGGGATAAAAAAAGCCGGGCATGACGTTCGTCCGGTTTGCACCGCGCTACCAGCCACACCCGGCTGTTTGTATGTTCGGCATCCCGAAAATAAATGGGATACACGGGACACCATGCTGGACTATACCCTTTGCACGCTCCATAACGCCCTTGACGGTACGGACTCTGGCGCAGAATACCTGTGTAAAGCACCCTTATGGCAAGTACTGAGCCAACCGGAACCCCACTGTGTTGTTCCTGTTGTTTGGTTCATTCCTGTTGCGATACGCCACCCGGCAATTGTTATCATTGTTGTTCCAAGCGCCACCACGCAACACACGACCCGATTTCGCAGGGCCTCCACTGCCGCAAATATACCAATTTTCAAAAAAAATTTCGACCGCCTTCGGCGGTAAAGTAAAAAAAGGGTAAAAGGGTAAAAGAAAAAAGGGTAAGGTTAGTCCTGAGCCAACCGGAACCCCACTGCGTAGTACCTGTCGTCTGGAACATCCCCGTTGCGAAACGCCACCCGGCAAACGTCATCAACGTAGCCCCAAGCG
>JBBRWA010000507.1:0-2152 GCA_038246345.1 Chitinophagales bacterium | reverse complement strand
TTCCCGCCCTGCCTAGGCCACCCAAAAACCTTGGCTTTTTTTCCCTGATATTTTGATGTCTCCGGTGTTATTTGGATTTTTGGTGATCTATTCACCAAAATATTCAACTTATGACACCATTACGGAAGCGCATGTTCGAATGCATGCAATTGAGGAATTACAGCCGCTCAACCATCAAAAGCTACACCAACATGGTCGGGGCTTTTGCCCGGCATATTGGCAAGAGCCCCGAGCTGTCGGATTGGGAAGCGGTGCGGGCATACATGTTGCTGGCGCAAATGCGGGAATACTGGCGCATCTACAGGCCTTCCGTGTTCCTGTTCGAGCGCAGCGTCAGCGGCGGCCCTTTGAGCGTCCGCACCGCTCAGGCCATCTTTCAGCATGCAAAAGCAGCCTCGGGGATACAAAAAAAGCCCGCTGGCAACAAATGTCCAATAGCCCCCTTCCATCCCACAAAAGTCAAATGCAACACGCGCTTGTCAGGGTCTGCGACCCGAAACGCGCTGTTGCAAGTCTCCGACTTGGGCGACCGCTGGGATATTAGACCACCACTGTCCCACAGGCTTCCCACGCTCCTCCAAGCGAAGCGAACTGGCACGCAACAATTTTCCTTGTGCCTTTTTATCCACCCCAGCTCTGCCGACAACAGCAATGTGAGTAGACACCCGCTATTGGAACCCCGAGCCCCAAAGCTCATTGGTCGCGGGATACCTGGATTGGGATTTGCAGTTTTTTGGGGTTTGGGGGAAAGTTGTCGGGACGTCTTCTTTGGAGGGGTATTTGGATTGGGTTTCTTACAAAGCTTGGGTGGGCAGGGGAAAATTTGTTAATGTGCGTTTGTTTTTGGGGAAAGGAGCGGTTACATTTGTAGCGCACATACCGGCAACGAGCGAATAAACAGATTTAAAACACCACTACAATATGAAGCACTTTTTCCTTCCAATAACAATATTAATTTTCTCCTCAAGCTTTCTAAAAGCGCAAACATCCACTGTAGAAGATGACTTTGAAGGTAATGGCACCATTACCACTTGGCGTGGCGATAATTGCAACATTAATACGGACTTAAACAATCCTTTTCAACAAGGCATTAATACATCCAGTAAAGTTCTGGAATACCATGATACTGGCGGCCAATATGCTAATATAGCGTTTGACGTATCTAATAATTTCGATCTAACCACGAATAGTACATTTACCCTAAAAATCTATATGCCATCCAATGGCTTATCCGGTAGTCAGCCCAATCAACTATCCTTAAAACTTCAAGACGGTACGTTGGGCGCACCTTGGTCAACTCAAAGTGAGATTATCAAGCCATTAACTTTAAATCAATGGCAAACGATAACGTTTGATTTTGAGCATGATAATTATATCAACCTGGATGTGAATTCACTGCCGCCAACACAGCGAACAGATTTTAACAGGGTTCTTATACAACTCAATGGAGAAGACAACTATGACCTGGTTTTAGGGTATGTAGATGATTTTAGTTATATTGGAACAGTTGCTGCTGACCCGGTTTTTGACAACCTGGTGTGGTCAGATGAGTTTAACGGGAGCGGGCCTATCAATGCCGATAATTGGTTTCATCAGACACAATTACCGATCAATGGGAGCTGGTACAACGGAGAAATTCAGCATTATACGGATAGAACAGATAATTCATTTGTTGAAAATGGTCTGCTAAAGATTGTTGCCAAAAGAGAGACGCTTACCCAACAAGGCTTCACAAAAGAATACACCTCGGCAAGATTAAATTCGAAGTTTGCCTTCCAATACGGAAGGGTAGAAATTCGGGCAAAATTACCGACAGGCATCGGCACCTGGCCAGCCATTTGGACGTTGGGTAAAAACATTAACGAAGATGGTGCCTACTGGGACAACGAAGGATTCGATACAACGCCCTGGCCAGCTTGTGGCGAAATTGACATTATGGAACACTGGGGAAACAATCAAAACTTCGTTCAAAGTGCTATTCATACGCCATCAAGCTTTGGAGCTACCGTTAATTTAGGGGGTCAAACCATCGCAACGGCATCTAAAAATTTTCATACCTATACCTTGGTATGGACACCCATTAAAATGGTCTTTAGTGTCGATGGTGCAGCCCATTATACTTATAATCCATCTGTTAAGAATTCCGATACCT
>JBBRWA010000506.1:0-2155 GCA_038246345.1 Chitinophagales bacterium | reverse complement strand
GTAGAGCCTGTCCCAAATAAGCCGTTTTTATAATTTCCTCCAAAATCGAATTTTCTTCAGGGGTAATTTCAGACGCCAATCGCTTGCATTAATTGCCGATCTTCAAAAACTTCTATAAAACCGCCATATTTTGACAGAACCTGCCGCTTGTTTTTTTGGCATCAAGTTCACTTTGAAAAAACAGCTGGTTAAGCCGCTTTTTTGCGTTGCTTCTCTTGGTCTCGCAATATTCGGGCCAGCACCCACAGGTTGTGTGCCAATATCGCCCACGCCACTTCACGTTCCCGCGACTCAAATCCTTTGTTGCGTAACACCGGGCCTAGGAAATTATTTTTCAGAATCCCGATACGGCCTTCAATCTGCGCGCGTCGATGTTGAAGGCCTGCAAACCCTTCGTCGTTCATCCGCTCCGTCAGTGTGTCTATCGATTTCGGGCAAATACCGTCGAAAATATGATGTTTCTTTAATATCTTGCTCGTAATCTTTCGATCAAATCCACGATCGGCACCAACCGCCAGCGGGTATTTATCGTAACAATCATGAATCCGCCCCAGACTTTCTTCCAGCAAAACAGCGTCACCATGACTTTGTTCGCGCAATAATTTCCAGTCCACGATCAAGCCATCCTGCTGTTCCCCAACATACAGCATATTCCCGAATTCCACCGTAGCCCCAGCTTTCCCTCTCACAATTGTGTGGATGTTTGAATCGTAAAGACTCAGGATCTTTTCCTCGCTGGGCACCAATCTCCTGCCGATTATCCTCTCGTGCGCTTGTCTTACAGCTTCCGGCAATTGCTCCAATACCTTTTCCATCCGCCGCAGTACCTGTTGCGCTTCGGCTTGTGTCCACTTGGTCTTCGGCCACTCTTCTTTCAGCAATGCCACATGCCGCGTGGCATGATCTCGCACCACCTTCACCAAACGTTTCATCTTCCTCAATACCTGTTTCCGCCGTTTTGCGGAATCTACTGAACGCCGGTTCTGGGTCATCTCCATCGACAACCGATTGATCTCATGCAGAAATGCTTCAGGTTCTTCCATCCGATGCTTCAACCCCTCGCGCCGGATCAGCTTCACCGACTTCATCAGCGTGCGCACCCCATCACGCAGCAATACCCAGTCTGTTGGAAAATGAATGTTGGCTTTCAGGCATGTTGTGTCTGCCAATAAAACCTCAATGCCGATATCTGCATCAAGCCCCAGTTTTACATGGGTTTTCCCTGATGCCATCCTTAACAACTCGCTCACCAAATCCCGAATCTCCGCTTCCGGAGCCATTTTGTCATACCGGTCTAACGTGCTTTTCGATGGCACATGCACCACATCCAATCGTGCAATCCGGCAAAACCACTGCAATAAAGGACTTTCCGCTATCAATCTTGTGAACTTTCGGTACTCCCGCTCTGTCAGCTGACGCGCTATCCCGCACCGCAATGCCGTGATACATGTTTCCTGATACCGTAACTGAGCATTCATCTTCACCCGACCGCCTGTCTTTATCCAGGCAGCCAATCGACGCTCGACGAACTGAGTTTCTACTCCGCTACGAACCAAAAGTTCATCAATCAGCTCCATCTGCTCCCGGTACGCAAGATAATCCACATTCCCAATAACTTTAGGAAGTTCTAGACCCAGTTCCTGCTTTTGCGCTATAAATTCCATGTCGGTGTGCCTCCCAGCGGTAATGTTCTAGGAGTTATAGCACACTGATTCTGGGCAAAGTATCGTTTTTAACGATCTTTGCCCTTTTTTTTCAATCACTTCGCTCATGCCTAGTTGGGTTTTTGGCTATTGGGACAGGCTCTAGCTAAGGTCTTTCTTTCCAACGGCGAGACGCCGTTGCCACTTTCCTCAGACTTCCTGATCCCGGTGGGACTGGCATTAACCCAGCACCTATAAATGGCCTAGTCTTGTTATAACAGTATTTATGAGGCTTTATCTCATGCTGATGCGCGTAATGGATGGTTTATCATCTTATAACAGTAATATACTTACTTTTCTCTTGTTGAAAAGAAGATGTTGCACCATATTAGTGCCATAAAAGTACAAATTATCATTTTAAAGTGGGGAAATCTGAATGAATACGGTCCTAAAAATGGGTGCGAGTGTTCGGTTTCACCGCCGAAAGGCGGGACTATCGCAGGCTCAACTGG
>JBBRWA010000505.1:0-2166 GCA_038246345.1 Chitinophagales bacterium | reverse complement strand
CTCCTGCCTATAGCGGTACATCGCCTCACGGGCATATTCCAAGCCGCCGCTTTGGCGCACAAACTGGATCACCTCGGTTACCTTTTCACTTTTGTGGCTTTCGTTTTTTACAATATTGATGATGCGGCGGCGATCGGGCTTTGTAGCATGTGACAAGGCGTAAATAAGGGGAAGCGTCATCTTTTTCTCCTTGATGTCGATGCCGCGCGGTTTGCCCACATCGTCGTCGCCGAAGTCGAAGAGGTCGTCGCGGATTTGGAAGGCCATGCCCGTTTTTTCGCCGAATAGCCACATTTTATCTTCGATGACGGCATCACCATTGGCGGTACTCACGGCACCCGCACAGCAGGCAGCCGCAATCAGGGAAGCCGTTTTTTGGCGGATAATTTCAAAATAAACCTCCTCTTTGATGTCGAGGCGGCGGGCTTTTTCCATTTGCATCAGTTCGCCTTCCGCCATTTCGCGCACCGCAGTGTTGATGACTTCCAACATGCGGTATTGCTTGTTTTTCACCGACATCAATAATGCCTGGGAGAGCAAAAAATCGCCCACCAACACCGCAATTTTGTTTTTCCACAAAGCATTGATGGAGAAAAAGCCCCGGCGTTCATTGGCATCGTCCACGACATCGTCGTGTACCAGCGTGGCAGTGTGAATCAGTTCAACCAGAGAAGCCGCCGTGTAGGATGCCTCGCTGATGGGGCCAAACAGCTTCGCGCTCAACAGCACCAGCATGGGCCGCACCTGCTTTCCTTTGCGCTGCACAATGTACCAGGTCACCTTATCCAACAGTGGCACGTTGCTGCGCACTGCTTCCCGAAACCGAACTTCAAAAGTATCCAGTTCGGTAGTAATGGGCTGTTTGATGATGTCTAGTGACATTTTTTAGATAGGTGAAAGGTGTTGGCGTTTGGAGTGATTCGTAATTTCAATAAAAAATGAAACAGCCACAAGATAGGAAGGTTGGAGAGGGGAATGCAATTATTTCATTTTCTCATAAACTGCTTTTCGGAAATCAGCCTGCTTTGTTTTCAGCTGAATGTTTTTTTGACGGTCTATCTCGTTGCCTGGATTTGGTATGGTATCCACCTTGTCGAGCCATGCGAGTGATTTGGGGAAATCGCCCAATTGCAAGTACACAAAGGAGAGGTTGAACTTACCATCATCGAATTTCGGGTTGATGCGCAGCGCTTGTTCGTACAAAGGAATTGATGCACGGAATTGTTGGTGCTTCACCAAGGCAGAAGCATAATTGTTGATGACCTGAAAACTCCAAGGATTGAGCCGATATGCCTTTTCAAAAGCGGTAATGGCTTTCTCCATTTGATTCAACTGGTACCACGCGATTCCTTCGTGCCAAGCCAGTGGAATGGCCACATCTGTATATTCGTAAAAGGTGTTTTCTGCTGCGCCGGATTCTGCGGCCAAGGTTTTCCAGTCTTTTGCAGCTTGCGCATCAAGCAACGCAACGTTGTGCTTTTCACCAACGATGCGGTGCCAGCCAATGATTAGGTTAAAGGAAAGCCCCAGGCCAAATAGCAGGATCAGCAAAGGTTTTGCAACGCCGCTAAGGCTGAATTTTCCGGGTAAATTATCGCGGCTGTAAAACAGTATCCAAGCAAACAACAGCCCCAAAACTACCTGCAGCTCGATGCGTTCCCGAGGAAAATCAAAGAACTGAATGATGCAATAACCAAATAATCCGAGTGACAATATCAGCAGATCATGCGCTTTGTTTGCTTCTTTTTCCGTTGTAGCCTTTAATCGCCAGAGGCTCCAAATGCCTGCCAAAAACGCAATGCCAAACAAGGCACAAAACCAAACAACACCAACTATCCCCATTTCTGCCCGAATCTCCAGGTAGTCATTGTGCGCGCGGGTAAACACCACATTCTGCTCTTCCAAGCGATAACCGCCCGCAATATTTTTGGACGGGAACCAAAACTTCCAGCTCCCGTTGCCGACCCCAAGCCAGAAGTGGTCTTTGTTGAGCTCATCAGTTTTGTACCATACAAAACGGCGTTCGTTGGCTGTGGTACTTTCCAGGTATGTGCTCGGGTTGAGCCGTTCCGCGAAGGAGTTTCCACGCCCTTTGAACGCTACAAATGCGATGAGCAGCACCACTAAAACAGTCCCCGCTGGCAATATCCGTTTCAAAAATATTTT
>JBBRWA010000504.1:0-2244 GCA_038246345.1 Chitinophagales bacterium | reverse complement strand
TGCTTGCACCGCTACGGTCACTCGTACCCTTTTGCTCACAGGAAAGTCGGACGGACTAGCCAACTGACTGCAGGGACAAAGCGAGGCGGAAACCGAGGTTGAAGAACCGGGAGTCCGGCGTGTTGAAGTAGCGAAAGGCGGCGCGGCAGTTCAGCGCGCCGTCGCCCCAACCGCCCCCGCGGTCCACGCGGTGCGAGCCCCGCTTCGGACTGTCAATCCATGCTTGGCCACCGACTGGCGCGTCCTTGTAGTTGTCGTGCCAATCATCTTCGCACCACTCCCAAACGTTCCCGCTCATGTCGTGTATCCCCAATTGGTTGGGGTATTTCAGGCCAACGGGCTTTGTCTCACTGCCGCTGTTTTCTGTAAACCATCCCACGTCCTTCAGCCGGTCGCTGCCCGCATATTTATAGCCTTCTGCGTGGTATTGGCCGCCGCGGGCGGCGTATTCCCACTCGGCTTCTGTCGGGAGGCGGTAATGGTAACCTTCAAGGCGGGTGCCTTTTGTGATCTGGTTCAATGCCTTCACAAACGCCTGGGCATCGTCCCAGGAAACCATTTCCACTGGGCGGTCATCGTCTTGAAAACGAGACGGGTTTTTGCCGTCATTCACGGCTTTCCACAATGCCTGGGTCACCGGGTATTTTCCAATGTAAAAATCGGAGACGCGCACTTGGTGGACGGGTCGGCAGGCATCCCAGAGGTCGCCGTGCTCGTCGCCCATATTGAAGGTGCCGCCTTGGACGGGGAGCATGTCGAAGGGGAGGAGGAGGTTGGGGAGAGGCTGGGATAGGATTTTCATGGCTGGCTATTTGGTGAAAGCCTCTATTGCTTTTTCAATGCCCTCTACCACTGCAAGCCAGGCTGAATCCCGATCTGGCCAGGCCGTTACAGGCTGGGCCTTAAAAGGCAGGCCGTTCAATTTGCCAAAAGCCATCGATTCCCAGCGGCAGGGGCGCAATACGACGGGGATAACAATAGCCTCTCCCCGCTCATGGCGCTCCATTGCGGTCATGATTTCCACTTGATAGATATAGTCATTGGATAAAAAATCGGCGCTTACCAACAGGAGAATAATATCAGCTTGTCCCAGTTCGCGCCGTATTTTATCGTCCCATTCTTCCCCCGGCAGCATATCGGCATCATTCCAGGGCTGAATTTTTTGGTTGCGGGTCAGGCTGGAAAGGTGCTTTAAAAATTCATCAAGCAGCCCACGATCATGCTTGGAATAGGAAAAAAATATCTTTTGGGGTTGTCTTTCATGGTGTGGCTGTGTGTGTGGTAAGATTTCTTGTGACAAGGAAGGTGGGGTCGGGATATTCGCGCGCACTGAGGCAGGTTTTTGGGGGTTTAATATTTTAGCGCGTTCCTCTATGGCTTTTTTGATCTCTGCGAAGTTATCGGCAGAGAGCATCTTTGGATTTAGGTTGTTTAAATCTGCGAAAATTCCGGCAAGCTTACCGATGTTTTGCATTATTTCATTGTAAATTTCATAATCAGGAATGGCCGATATCGCATGGGAAATGCCGACTTCGTTTATTTTTTGTTCCAGTTTACTGCATTTTTCCTTCCAATATTGTACATAATCCAACCTGTCGATAGGGTCGTAAATTTTTGCGCCGCTCAATACGATTGGGAAAACCTTTTCCCTGAATTCTTCAGGTTCTGAATTTGATTTTCTAAAGATTTCGAGCAGTTCGAACATGCAATTCGGCGATTCCAGGTATTTTTTGCTGATAATGACAACGACAAATTCTCCGCGCCCGATTTTTCTCATAAAATCCTGAATGGATTTGCGGTAGCCATTGTCCTTTTTGTCGCGCATCGGCTTGAATCTACCCTCATCTTCGATGCTTTTGTATAGGTCATCCACGATTTTTTCCCGGCTTTCGCCAGCTTCTCGGTCATCACCCCAAGCATAGGAGAAGAAAATAGCAGGCTTTTCCGCCAAAATAGCAGGTTCCGAAATTATTGGCGCTCGTTTCTGTATTGATCCTTCGTGGGTGCCTAAATCCTCAAAAAACCTGTTGTATTCCGCTACTTGTACCTTAGTATGATCTGTTGCCCGAATTTCGGCCATCGTGTCTTTGACAGCATCCGATAATTCCTGCCAGGAAACAAAGGGCTTGCCCGGCAAGGAGATTTCAGCATTGGCATTTTTGCTCAACTCGACAAAGGCATGGCATATTTCAGCTTGAAGTGGATGGCTGTCTTCGCCAGGCGTAGTGTACACAACCAGTGTCT
>JBBRWA010000503.1:0-2256 GCA_038246345.1 Chitinophagales bacterium | reverse complement strand
CGGCATGGTTTTGATCAAGGTAATGAAACCGGCGCCAGCAACGGCGCCTGCGCCAATCTGCCGGATATAGGCCCGATAAATGGCCTCAGACAGGTTTGAAAAAGTTTGCGTTGCCGGATCCCAACCAAAACGGGCACTGGTATCAGCCAGTTTCATCAGGTCAAGTTTGGCCAATTGTGCTGCGATAACATCGTGCGGAACCAAGGTCGCCAACAACGGCGTGAGGGCCCACCAGGCCATAACACCTCCCGCTACCAATACACCCGCAATGCGTGGACCAATGATATAACCAACCCCCAAGTATTCAGGTGTGATTTCACCACTCAACCTTGCTGCGGGCAAATATTTGTTGGTCGCACTCGAAACCCATTGAGGTGCTTCTGATATTACATGAAAAATCCTTTGAAGCATTGCATACCCAAGGGCAAAACCAAGACCTTGGTAAGCTGTTTTAGCAAAATCGCCGCCTTTCTCACCGGCAATCAATACCTGCGCGCAAGCTGTTCCTTCCGGGTAAGGAAGGCTGTCGTGTTCTTTCACAATTAATGACCTCCGCAGTGGAATCATCATTAAGACGCCCAAAATACCGCCGAAAATGGCTAGTAAGAGAATGGTCCAATAGTTAAAATAGCCTTTGCCCACACCGTCGCTTAGGAAAAGAAAGGCAGGCAATGTAAATACGACACCAGCCGCCACGGATTCCCCGGCAGAGCCTGTTGTCTGTATGATGTTGTTCTCTAAAATGGTGGTTCCTAAAAACTTGCGCCCAAGCGAAATGGCCAGTACTGCAATCGGAATAGAGGCCGATACCGTCAGGCCTGCTTTAAGTGCGAGGTAAACGGTGGCAGCGCCAAAAAGCACCCCGAACAAGGAGCCGATAATGATAGCGCGTAGGGTGAACTCTTTGACAGAAACATTGTCAGCTGAAATGTAGGGCTTAAAGACTGGTTTGTTTTCCATAAAATTAGGTTATTAACTTGATTGAAAAAATGCACATACAACCGGACACACAAGCCTACGTGTATTTGTTCTTGGAGCGGCGAAAGGTAGAAAAAATGTCCAGTAGTGTGGAAAAATCAAGTCGACCAGTACATAGTTAATTTTTAAAGTTTAAAAATGACAGGCAAACTTTGACGTTTGGCTTGTATTCAATGCCTTTGCGCGAGATTTCTGCGCTACCTTTGGCCAAATTTTTACCTACAGTATGAAAAAACATCTCCTTTACACCTTTTTTGTTTGCGTTCTATCAACTGCCCTTTTTGGACAGGACAGAAACTTTACGCAATTCTACGCTTCACCGCTCAGCTTGAACCCTGCTTTATCTGGTGCTATGGAAGGCACGTACAGGGTTGGCGCTATATATCGCGACCAATGGCGCAAAGTACTCGATAATCCAATCCAAACTTTTTCGTTTGCGGCGGATTTGCGTTTTGATCGGCGCGGCAAAAAAAATAGCGATGATGCCATTGGCTTGGGTATCATGTTTTTTAATGATAAAGTAAAAGTGCTGGACTTTAGCACGACGCAGATTGCACTGTCGCTCGCTTATCACAAAGCACTTGGTGCGAATGACAACCAGTTCCTAACCCTAGGCATACAAGGCGGCCTGTCGCAGCGCAATGTGGGGTATGGCTCCCTGCAGTTCCATGACCAATTTGATGGAAATACAGGCTACTCCATGCCAACAGCGGAAGTATTGCCGCCAAACAACTTCTCTTATCCTGATTTCAATGTCGGACTTAATTACATGGCTGAAATAGGTACGCACGGCCGATTTTTTGCTGGCGCAGCCATTCACCACTTGTTGCAACCTGATATTTCATTTTATGGAAATACGGGAAAGGGCGATAAATTGTATCAAAAGTACTCCGTTCAATTGGCCGCGAATTTGCCTCTCTCCCGCGACAACCGCGCCCAAATTCACCCGCGTTTGCTGTTTGCCATGCAAGGCCCACACTTGCAGGTAAATGCTGGCACCAATCTTCGTTTTGCGATGGGCCAATACGGTGCCACTGCCCTGCATTTAGGCACCTGGGTACGCCCGGTGCGCAACAGCGATGGCTTCGGCCTCGATGCTGTAGTTGCGTTGGCTGGAATAGAGTTGAATAATATGATTTTTGGACTCAGTTACGACCTGAACCTGAAAGCTTTGCAAGCCAACCAGCGCCAAAGCGCATTCGAGCTTTCTGTGACATATTTGGGTAATTATGACAACGAGGAGATTATTTGCCCGAAGTTTTAGGTTGTTGTTCGTTG
>JBBRWA010000502.1:0-2346 GCA_038246345.1 Chitinophagales bacterium | reverse complement strand
GCCCAAGGAACTGAGGCTGATGCCTTTTAGAATATCGCGTCTGTGCATAAAAAATAGTTTCAGGTTTCAGGTTTACGCGATTTGTTTTTGATAAAGTATCGCAATTTCAATTGTAAGAGAGGGATTGTCAGTATTGAAATATGGTTTTGCTCAATGCATTGGTTGTTAAGGGACTTCGCCAATATACTCCTGATGACCAAAAGCAGGGCGAACCTGAAACCTGAAACCTTTGAAACCTGAAACCCACCTTAAAGTTTGCCCGCTTTCCGCTCCGCCGTTATATATCTCGATGCCCGCATCGACAGCGCCAATATCGTCCAAGTACAATTCTTGTCCCCTTGCGACACAAACGGTGCAGCATCCACCACAAACAGGTTTTTAACATCGTGCGCTTGCTGCCATTGGTTCAGCGCTGATTTTTTCGGGTCATTGCCCATGCGAACAGTGCCCACTTCGTGGATGATTTCTCCCGGAAGATTTAGGCCATAGTCCTGTTCTTTTGTGGGTTTTGGCCCCAAAGGAATACCGCCCATTTCATGGATAACTTGCTCAAAGGTGTCGTGCATGTGCTTGGCTTGCAAGCGCTCATGATCCGACCAGCTGTAGTTGAAACGCAGGATCGGGATGCCGAATTTATCCACCTTTTCCGGGTCTATTTCGCAGTAGTTGTCTTCCCGGGCGATGGCTTCACCGCGGCCAGCCATACCGACATAAGCGCCGTAAAAGCGGCGATAATCATCTTTTAAGGATGCGCCGTAGCCGCCAGCTTCGTGGGGGCTCCCGTCGCGGGCAGGAAACATGCCGTTTGTCTTTTCAATGCCCCAGCCAAAGCCGTAAGCGGGCATTCCCATGCCGCCCCAGTACTCAATGTGGTAACCCCGGGGAAAGTCTAGTTTCTTGTTGTCGAGCCACCAGGGGGAGTAAACATGCAAGCCCCCTACCCCATCCTCGTTGTAGCGTTTGCGGTCGAACAACTGGGGAATGATGGCACTGCGGGAGGCACCGGTGGAGTCGTGTAAGTACTTCCCAACTACACCCGAAGAATTTGCCAGACCTTCCGGGAACCTGGCCGATTTCGAATTGAGCAACAAACGCGCTGATTCACAGGCACTTGCCGCAAGGATGACGATTTTGCCCTTCACGGTTTTTTCCTCCAGCGTCTGTGTATCCACGTAAGAAACCCCTGTTGCCAGGCCAGTTTGTGCATCTGTCAGCACCTCCCGCGCCATGGCGTAGTAGATGGTATCCAGCTTTTTTGTTTTGCTGGCTGGTTTGCAGAGGCAGGAGGAGGAAGAAAAGTCGGCGTAGGCGACGCAAGCGCGGTTGCATTGGTTGCAATAAAAACACACCCCGCGTTCATCGTTGATCGGTTTGGTCAGGATGCTCAGGCGTGATGGAATGGTGGTGATGCCCAGTTTCTTGTTGTTTTTCTGTAGCATCATTTCATGCAGGCGCGGCTTTGGCGGCGGCAAAAAAACAGAATCAGGGTCATTCGGCAGGTTTTCTACGGAGCCAAAAACCCCAATCAAGCGATCTACTTCGTCATAGAACGGGGCTACGTCATCGTATCCGATGGGCCAATCTTCCCCAAGGCCGTCAATGCTTCGGCGCTTGAAATCCTGTGGCCCAAAGCGCAGGCTGATACGGCCCCAGTGGTTGGTGCGGCCACCCAGCATCCTCGAGCGGAACCAGCGGAACTTCGTATCGCCTTTCATGGTGTACGGCTCTCCTTCTATGTCCCAACCCCCATACGCCGCGTCAAAATCGCCAAAAGGCCGGTAGCGCGTGCTCGCGCCCCGGCGTGGCGATTGGTAAGGCCATTTTAGCTGCGTGATGTATTTCGGGTCGGCGGGGTCGTAGTGCTGGCCTGCTTCGAGCAGGCACACGTTGGCACCGGCTTTAGTCAGTTCATAGGCTGCCATGCCGCCGCCAGCACCGGATCCGATGATGATGACATCGTAGGTTGGCGGGGTGGATTTGATTTGAAAGTCGGGCATGTTCTGCTATTTTACAATCAACTTCTTCACCACCAACCCAGCCGCCGCCGCCACTTTCACCACATACAATCCCGCTGCCAAACCCTTCAAATCCAATTGAACCACCGCGTTCCGACCAACATCATAGCGCTCATCCTGCACCAACCTGCCATCGGTACTGAACAAAGCCACCCGCACGAACTGGCCGCCTGGGTTGCCGGAAATGCTCAGGTTCGCCGTTTCTGTCGCAGGGTTCGGTGATATTTCAACGCTGTATACAGCTTGGTTTAAGGTGTTCGTGCCGGATGTAAAGTCAATGACCCGTGTGAATACGGTGGTGCAATTTCCATCACTGACCGTAAGCGTGGCG
>JBBRWA010000501.1:0-2346 GCA_038246345.1 Chitinophagales bacterium | reverse complement strand
TTGCCAATTTTTGCCAAAGCGTTGGTAGATCCCATGGTATCTTTTTTTGTCAGATATAAATTAGCGCTGAGCTTGAAAAATACAATAGCTGAGTCATTTTGCTGTTGTTTTATCTTTAAAACCCCTTTTAGCAGGTATATTATCGCCAGGTTGTTGGTATCCTTGCAAGCGCCACAAAAACGCAGCCCTTGCTGGACGGCGGCTTCAACTCCTTCATTGTTTTCTGAGATCGTCGAAATTTTTCCCATCGTAACCTGAATTCTGCAAAGCATTGGCATATTATTGTCCGCTTGTGCCAGTTTGTTGGCAGCCAACAACAATGCAGTAGCGCCGGGCACATCTCCTGCGAGAGTTTTTTCATTTGCAAATTTGAACAGGCTGTCCAATGACGGTTTTTGTGCGTAAACATCCAATGAAGGCAAGACTGATAGGATGGCGATGCAAAAGAGGAACGTGCGTTTCATATTTTTTGTAAACGTGCTGTTATCTCGTCTTTCGACGATTTGTTCAAAGGGATTTGCTTTTTTCGGATCGAAACAAACAGGTCGCCAATCTCCTCAACATGCGATAAATTAACAATAAAGGAACGGTGTACGCGCATAAATTCCGGTATTCCCGACAAGGATCCGCCCATTTGTTTGAGGGTCTGGGTAATCAGATATTCTTTGTCTTTAGTGACCAATTTGCAGTAATAATCGTCGGCTTCCAGCCAAAGGATATCGGCTAAAAAGAGCCGGATCATGCGGTCTTTGATCTTGATGAACAAGCGATCATTAAACAAATAAGCAGGGGCATTTTCTGCTGAAGCGGCTGGGGCTGAAGTTGTTGGGACAGCTCGGGAGATCGCAAGGTCAATCGCGTGTTTCAAATCTTTCCCACGAAAAGGTTTGGATAGGAATGCCACTGGTTGGGTGGCCTTGGCCCGGTTGAAGGTGGCATCATCTACATTGCTGGTCAGGAAGAGAATGGGCAAACGCTGCGTCTCCAGTATCTTTTGAGCCGTTTCAATACCGTCCAAATTCCCCGCCAACTGTATATCCATGAGTACGAGGTCCACCTTTTCTTCCTTCAAAAACGCTAAGACCGCCTCACCGCTGTCGCAGGTAGGTACTACGTCGTAGCCCAATTCTACCAGCCTATCCTCCAAGTCTGCGGCGATAATCGGCTCGTCTTCTACAATAAGGACACGGGTCTTTTTCATTTAAATGCGAAAATAGTTAAAATGTGGATATTTATATCAATTAATGAATATGCACCCGAATCCCTCGTGCCATTTTTTCGAGCGGCAAGTCGTTTTCATCGCCACCAAATGGATCTTCAATTTCTTCTGCAATCAATTCCAAACTTGCCAGAACGTAAAAAATAAACCCAACGACGGGAATGACCCAATATCCGAGGCTAAAAACAAAGCCAAAGGGCAGGGTGGCCACATAAAACTGGATAAATTTCTTAATAAAAACGCTGTAAGAATACGGGATTGGGGTGTTTTTGATGCGTTCGCAGGCACCACAAATCTCCGTAAAAGCGCGCGGTTCGGCATTGATGTAGAGCAGTTGTTCGCCCGAAATAGTCTTTGCATCGTACAAACGCTGCACCTGTTGGAGCATAATCGAGGCAACTTGATTGGGAATGTGGACATACCCAAAAGGGTGTGCATTACGGAAGTGTTGCGCACGTGGCTTTCTTCGCTCAGTTGCCAAACTTCTATCTCGAGCCAAGCCACCGATCCGGAATAGATACACACCCCAATAATCCATGGGAACAAGCGCCGCATGGTATCGGAGTGGCTAAAATCAATTGGCCATGTAAACCAAGATCTTGGGTCGTGTGCAATCATCCTATTTTAGGTAATAATGGATAAAAAAGCGATTGTATCGTTATTTGCAAGTTCGGATTGCAGCGCACAGGTATTTAGCCGTCAGGTTGGTATACCCCTACCGACGTTGTACGCATGGCGCAAAAAGTATTCCACTCGGCTGTTCACCCCGCCTTTTGTCGAGATTAAGCGCCAAGAGGGGCAAGAATTCCAAGTAAAAATCAACGGTATTGACGTGTATTTCAGGGCGTTACCGAGTGCTCCATGGTTTTCGGAGGTACTTAAAAGTTTAGTGCCGCGTCCAGTAAATAACGCATCGGTTTGGCGAGGCATATTTTTTGCTCAATAAGGCATGAGGAGGGCGAAATGCGGGATATTTTAACCGACGAATAACGAAATTGAGCGCAGAATAGGTCTGTCAAATGATACGTTATTTACTGGACCCGGCACTGGGGGCATGATCAGCCTTGGCACAAACCACCGCTACTTTTTGTACACCGAAGTCACCGATATGCGCAAGAGTTTTGATG
>JBBRWA010000500.1:0-2356 GCA_038246345.1 Chitinophagales bacterium | reverse complement strand
GCCAAAAAGGTTTCGTAAAAGTGGATTACCGGGTCTTCCTGTTTGGTGCGGTTGCCGAAATTGTGCATAATATCGGCCACATCGGAGGCAAGGAATATTTGCACCAGTTCATCCACAATCCACACCAGGCGGCTATCCAGGTCATACCCTGCAATATCCTGAAACAGCCGCCGCAAAAACGGGTTGGTTTTGGGTATCAGGGTGGCCGCTTCCTGTCTGCTGAAGGTGGGCAATGTCGGGTCATGGTATCGGGCGGCAAACATGCCGTAGGCAATGGTTTGGGCGTATAGGTCGGCAAATGCCCTGTTGTTAATGTCGTGAATCAGTACGGTTTTAAAGGTCTGCATTTGCCCCATTAACGGGCTGACAGTATTGTTTTCATCATCTGCATTCAATGCCTTTTCAATCACATCAGCCATCAGCTTTGCCCGGCTTGCCATCATTTCTGCCAACTTGGTGGGGGATTTGATGGACTGTGAAATGGTGGCGGCAAAGTTCTTTATCAGGCCATTGAAGGTGTCGAAGTTGTCAGGTAGGGCGACAATTTTCCCAGCTTGTATTTCGGCAATGGCGATTTTAGTAACAAAGGTTCCACCCCTGTAAAAATGGAAATCCATGTAATCCGTAAAAATCAGGTTGTCCAATGAAGCCCGGTAGCGGTCAAACTGTTCTTTCAGGGATTTGCTACCCAGGTCAACGCCAATGTCTTTGGCTTCGATGTAACCAAGCGGAATGTCTTTTTTAGTCAGGATGTAATCCGGTGCGCCGCACGCAATACGGGCGGGTTCGTTGGTCACCAGCACATCCGGCAAAAGGGCTGAAAGCAGGTTTTGAAGATCGCCCCGGTAGCTGTGTTCGCGGCTGATTCCGGTTTGGTATCGGGTGTTAAGGTTTTGGACGTATTGGGCGAGGTTCATACTTTGGCTTTCAGATTAAGGGAGTGAGCGTTGCGGCAAATATAGCTTGCTTCCTGTTGTCTGAATTGTAAATTTCCAAATTGCCAAAATCCGGTCAATTAAATGCCCTTGGGAATTTGCCTTTTAGAACAAATCAACATTCATATTTTCTGTCAAAAGCCATTCTAATTGGGCGGTAGGGGCGTAATCCGGCTACCCTTCGCCTGTATTGACATTAATCCAATCGAATACCATAATATCCGCGCTTTTGGTAATAATTGAAATTCAGCCTAACTTTGTAAAAATTATCAGCCATGACTACTTCCAAGGCAAAAGACAACACCTCAGCCCGGCAACCGCTCAGCAATCTTCAGTTGACATTGCTTAATTTGTATGCATCTGATGCTTCCGAAGAGGATTTGAAAGCTATCCAACGCTTAATTGCAAAGTATTTCGCCGAGAAAGCTACAGCATTGGCAAACCTTGACTATCAAGAAAAGGGCTACACAGCGCAGCAATTTTTGAATGAACACATCCGGTCTCCTTACAAATCCAACCCCAAGTGAAGGTTGTACTGGATACGAATGTTCTGTTTGTTGCCATTTCAACTCTATCGGAATATCATTCGATTTGGCAAGAACTTCAATTAGGACGCTACGAACTTTGCGTCACAACAGACATCCTCAATGAATACGAAGAAAAATTACAGGAGCGGTTTCGTCCGGGAGTTTCAGAAAACACGCTAGGGTTTATCATGAATTCCCCCGATGTAGTTTTTATTTCCAATTATTTTTTCTGGAATTTCATCCACGAAGATCCCGACGATAACAAATTTGTTGACTGCGCCATTTCCGCCAATGCAGATTTCATCGTTACAAATGATAAGCATTTTCGGGTATTGAAAGAAATTGCATTCCCTTCAGTTCCAGTCATATCTGCAGAGGATTTCGTGGAGCTATTGACTGGAAAGCGACCCGTTTCCAGCAAACGAAAAAAGCCAAGCACCTGACTTCCAGATGATTGGCTTTAAACTTGTGGAGCTGGCGAGAGTCGAACTCGCGTCCGGACAAAGCGCCGCAACGCCTTCTACATGCTTATTCACTGATTGGTTTTTCGTGCGCGGGATTGGTTCAGTGACCGTCCGATCCGCACCTTATTCTCTGTGTTTCACCCTTTGGTCGAGACATCCCATTGGGCAATCCTGCTTTTTTAGCGATGCGCGGCGGCCTGTGTAGCAGGCATCAAGGCTAAGAGGGAGCGCTGAGCGCAACCCTCACGCGGCACAACAGCTATCTAATTCGTGGAATTAGGCAGCCATAGCATACTGGTTGTTGCCAGTTGTTGTTCAGTCGTTATTTTTTAAGGGGTAACCAACTATGCCCCTGCATGCTTACGAAACGACTACACTTTCCCGTCAATACCAGGCAGCCCCATTTTATTGTAGTGTATGTAACTTGATT
>JBBRWA010000499.1:0-2400 GCA_038246345.1 Chitinophagales bacterium | reverse complement strand
GGGACAATGCTCAGAACAGGCGCCACAATTAGTTCCATCGGTTACCACAATGCAGTTTTCGTGAATAAAATGTACTTGCCCCAACTGTGTAATGTGTTTTTGCTCTTTGGTTAAAGGAGTAAGTGCATCTGTAGGACAAATATCCGAACAAATAGTACAATCGTAATTACAGAAACCTTTCTCGAAAGTCAGCATGGGCTGCATAATACCAGCAAGTCCGTATTGCAACAAAGCGGGTTGAATGACATGCGACGGACATTTGCTTACACACAAATGGCAGGAGGTACATTTCTGCTGAAAATGATCTAGATTTCCAGAACCAGGAGGCATAATTGCTTTGGTTCTAATTGCTTTATTAACGGTTGGTTTTAACAGCTTACTATCAGCAAATGCCTGAGTGGAAGCAATGCTAGCCACGCCCACTATTTTCAAAAAACTGCGTTTCTTTTGGTCAACTACGGGTTCAGTTTTCTTGAATGAAGATTTTTTGTAAGTGAAAGACATCGCATCTTTGGAACAAACATCTAAACAATCGAAGCAATTTATACAACGACTCATATCTACCGTATGAGTTTTTGAGTCGATACAAGATGCTTTGCAATTGCGACTACACTTACCACAAGAATTACAGTCATTTTCATTGATTCGGATTTTGAAAATGGAAAAACGACTGATTAATCCTAAAAAAGTTCCGACTGGACAAACTGTATTGCAATATAATCGACCCTTTTTCCAAGCAAATAATCCAACAACCACCAGTGTAACGAGCGCCACAAGCAATGAAAAAACATCGAGAATATAAATACTAACTTTGTAGAATGTATGATTACCAAAAGAAGAAAAAATAGTATTCAGTAAATTGTTTCCGGCTAAATAAACTGGTTTAAAAAGATGAACATCCATGCGTCCGAAGGCACTATAAGGATCCAACAGACCAACTAAGAAACTAAATCCGAACAAAAAAGCCACAATGGTAGCACCAAGGAATGACCACCGCAACAAAGTATGTGCTTTCTTAAATTTGAATCGTTTTTTCTTTTTAAAGCGTTTGGAGAGAGCAGTAACCAAATCCTGAAAAACTCCCAACGGACAAATGGACGAACAATAAACCCGACCAAAAACGAAAGTAAGTAAAATCAATCCTGCTAAAATCACTAAATTTAATTGCAACAAGGCGGGAACGAATTGTATGTCGGTAAGAACATGCAACCAAGCGGGAGTCAATCCCCCAAAGTCCATAAAAAACAAAGCAATCAGCAGAAAAAAAGCAAGTGAAACAGCAATTCGTATTTTTCTTAACATAATGAAAAAAGTGTAATCAGTAAACAAGGAAACGAGTGAACGAGGATAAAATTAGGCTAAGGCAGAGGCTAAGATTACAATCCTAAATGGAGTACCTCGATGGTACATTCCGACGTGTCGGAACATCCCGAGCTTTCGGGACTCTTTCAAATTTCAAATTTCAAATCCCAAACTCTTCAAATCTAAATCTTAATCTTCTTCACCCTTAAACTTTCGATATCCATAGTTCCCAACTTAAGGGCTTGTGCTTTAGCTAGATGCCCTACCGAATCTAAAGGCATTTCACGTACTTGATTGAAAAACGAAGTAGCAGCGGTATCCACAGCCACTATATCCTGCGAGATAAATAATCCTTTGGAGAGAACAACATCTGCTTCCGATTTTCCACGAGGTCCATTGGTTTTCATCAATCGATAAGCATCAACCACATTCAAAACGGCTGCCTTATCCAAAGTACAAACATCAGCGATACATTGTTGCAAGTCATGACTATGGAAATAGCCTCTATCCCAGACAATTCCCATGTGGTTTTTCATGGAAATCGACATCTTAGCACCCCCATGATTCTTCAAAACAGGAACATTAATCCACACATCCGCATCAAGAATAGCTTGGTGGACTTTGGTAGATTTTAAACTTTTACCTTTTGGCAATTCTACCGTTCGGTAATAAGATTCCTCGTGAGCAGGTAAAATTTTGGCACCCGCCTTTTTGGCAGCTTCCTCAATTCCGCTATTGGCATAGCATTTTCGCCAATCGTCGCAAGTATGATCCAACACCGAAACTTCCTTAGCACCAGCGCTGAAACATTGTCGCACAATCTCAGCCACTAAATTAGGATTGGTATTTCCAGCCAACTGCGGTTCTTTATCCCAACCAATATTGGGTTTAACAACCACTTTATAGCCTTTTTTCACAAAATTACCCATGCCTCCCAGCTCGGCTATTGCTTTACGGAACATGGCTTCGGGTTCGCCACCCATCACCGCCACTAAATCGTAAGCAGCTGATGAAGTTGGAGATGCAGTATTAAAATGCTGTGTCATCATACTTACAGCACCACTTTGTTTAATAGAAAAAGCTGCACCAGTAAGTGCT
>JBBRWA010000498.1:0-2447 GCA_038246345.1 Chitinophagales bacterium | reverse complement strand
TTGCAGAAGTGCTGCCACACCAAAAAGTGGAGATTGTAAAGGATCTGCAAAGCAAAGGGGAGTTTGTTGCCATGACTGGCGATGGGGTAAATGATGCTCCGGCACTTGCACAATCAGATGTAGGCATAGCCGTGGGTTCCGGCACAGATGTGGCTGCGGAAACTGCTGATATTATTTTGGTAAACAGCAACCCGCAGGATATTGCCAATCTTATTTTGTTTGGAAAAGCCACTTACAAGAAGATGATTCAAAACTTAGTTTGGGCAACCGGATATAATGTAATTGCGATACCCTTGGCTGCCGGCGTTTTATATAAAGCGGGGTTTGTTTTAGGCCCGGCTGTTGGAGCTGTATTTATGAGTTTGAGTACAATAATTGTAGCCGTAAATGCGCAATTGTTGAGAAAGAAAATAGGCAATTGACGAATTCCCGACCAAGCTCTTAGAAAGCTCATTCTTTAAAATACAAAAACAACACCTAAAAATGAAATCAACAACAAATATAACTACACTGTTTCTCGACATCGGCGGCGTGCTGCTTACCAACGGATGGGGTCATGTATCGCGGCAGCTGGCTGCAAAGGAATTCAACCTTGATTACAACGATTTCAATACCAGGCATGCCATTGCCTTCGAAACTTATGAAATAGGCAAACTTACTGCGGACGAGTATTTAGACATTGCTGTTTTTTATGAACCAAGGGATTTCACCAAAGATGCATTCCGGCAATTCATGTTTAGCCAGTCTAAGCCGTACCCAAAAATGATCGGATTAATAAAGAGACTTAAAGAACAATATGGTTTAAAGATCATTGCAGTAAGTAATGAAGCGAGGGACTTAAATACCTACAGGATTGATGAATTTGGATTAGCGAGCTTTATTGATTTTTTTGTTTCCTCCACGTATGTGCACATACGGAAGCCCGACAAGAACATTTTTAAACTGGCACTTGACATGGCGCACGTGCAGCCGGATGAAGTGCTTTATATTGAGGACACGGAGGTATTTATAACCATTGCTGAAAGTATGGGCGTAAAAGGAATTTGGCATGTAAACCATGAAACAACCTGTGAAAAATTGCAATCATTCGGATTTGAAACCACTGTATGGAAAATAAAAATATAAATATTCTGGTAATAAACGGTGGTTCATCCAGCATCAAATTCGCCTTGTATAATATGGCTGAAAATTTTATTAAAATCTTTTCAGGACAGATAAAAAGAATAGGGTTGAGCGGGCCTGAGTTTACCGTTATCAATAATATCCGGGAAAAAAATGAAATAATAATTGATGCGAAAAATTTTACAGAAGCCGCTGAAGTGCTCATCGAATGGTTGAAAAAACAAAAGGATTTTGAACAGGTGATATGCATAGGCCATCGCATTGTTCACGGAATGAAACATACAAAGGCTGTAATAATAGAGGAGCATTTATTAATGCAATTAGATCAAATCAGTGATTACGACCCCGATCATCTTCCGGCAGAAATAGAAATGATAAGATTGTTTAAAAATGAATTTCCCTCTTTGATGCAGGTTGCCTGTTTTGACACAGCCTTTCATACTACCATTCCTGCAGTGGCGAAAACATTTGCCCTTCCAAAACGCTATTTTGAAGAAGGTATTCAGCGGTATGGGTTTCACGGCATTTCTTATAGCTATTTAATGCAGGAGATTAAAGATCAAAACGAAGCAGAAGCAAACGGGAAAATTATACTGGCACATCTTGGCAACGGCGCCAGCCTTGCCGCAGTGAGAGCGGGGAAATGTATAGATACGAGCATGGGTTTTACGCCTGCGGGGGGCATACCTATGAGCACAAGGAGCGGAGACCTCGACCCCGGCGTTGCCTGGTATTTAATGCAAAAAGGAATGGATGCAGCGCAATTTAATGAGCTCATCAATCATCAATCGGGCTTGGAGGGTATTTCAGGTATGAGCTCAGATATGCAGGATTTGCTGCAACATGAAAAAGAAAATAAAGATGTGGCACTGGCCATTGATATTTTCTGTTACCAGATAAAAAAATATATCGGCGGGTATGCGGCGGCATTAGGTGGATTGGATATATTGGTTTTTTCGGGTGGCATAGGAGAAAATGCCCCCGTAATTCGTGAGCGAATTTGTAAGGGCTTGGAATATTTAAATATTCAGATAAATGAAGAAAAAAACAATAAAAATCATTGGCAGATTTCGGGCGATGAAAGCGAGGTGAAGGTTTATGTGGTTCCAACAAATGAAGAATTGATGATTGCTAAAATGACTGCTGAATTATATGAAATTTGATACCGTTTACAGTTGCAGCCCTGATGACATTGCCTGCGTGCAGGTGTTTTTGTGTTTAAAAATAGCCAATGTGTGAATTATATAATTTATTGACAGAATTGTGTAACCCGCTCCACCCGAAAAACTGGGACTTTTACAGCGTAACTTTACAATTACGATAAT
>JBBRWA010000497.1:0-2460 GCA_038246345.1 Chitinophagales bacterium | reverse complement strand
GAATATTCGTAGTTGATACCCGCGTCAAATGAAATATTTCGAACAAGCTTTGCTTTTTCTTTCAATGCTGCGTTTTTCGCAACGATGGCTTCCCAACGGGTTTTGGACTCGGCATATATTGCACTATCCTGTGAGGATGTATTCGGATCGGCTTCCAATGCGCCCAGGTAGCGAATCACATTGTTGTTAATATTAAACTCCGAATATACAAAGACTGTTGCAAAATCACCGGGCTCTACATTGATTACAACTTTTGAAAAGGGACTGCAAGTAGTGTCATTGAAAGAGACCTGATCGGCAAAGCCGAAAATAATGTTAATCGCCTCCCCCATATATACGTCGCCTCCGCGTTCGCCTCCCACGATAAGGTCATCTGAACTTGTGGACAGTTTTTCGTTGAAACTCGTACAAGTCTGAAAAGTTGATTCGCTGGTTTTCTGATAAGTAACCTGAAATCCAGTGTTTGCGTCAAGAATAGGCCCTGTGTCTGTTATAACCGCAATACCCAATCCAATAGCATTAACGACACTGCCGCCAAGATGGAGTTCTACACCAACACCACCACCGATCAAACCCACTGTGCTGGCGGAATATGTTTTGCAGACCTTCGTATTTTTTTCCAAAAATGCGGAACTGCCGTCACCCGGAGGGTCACGTAAAATGACACTTGGTACTTCAGGTAACAAGCTTGTAAACGTATTCAATTTGTTCCGAATACCGGTCACTACGCCTTGTTTAACGAGGCTACCTTCTTGTCCAGCTAAGGATTTGCCAATGATTTGCAGCGTTTTTAGAAATGGTGGTGAAGGGTTTGGAGGGCCAACCTTGAACTTATATTCCAGGGTTAAGCCACTCATGGTTGTGTCCAGTACTGTTTCGGAAAATCCGTTGATGATGCGAAAAGAAGCCGTGTCCAAAGGGCAGTCGCCGCCTTCATACCGCTCCACCAGCTGTATGATCAAGGTCTTTATTTCATCCTGATCCAATACGATTGTCGGGCAGTCTAGGCTATATGGATCCAGGCCGCTAACAAGTTGCACCGCTGGAGGTGCAAAATATATAAAGTCGAGGATGGTGTCATTTTTGGTGAGGTCCACGGTTGATCCGCCCAAGACCTGGAATGCCGTTTTTATGTCTGGATCGGAGTGCTCTACTACTGCTACCGTCATACTTTCCAGCGGCGGCAGCTCTAAAAATTCATAGTCCCCTTCCACATTGTCAATGGTAATCTGACGTTCCAGGCATCCATCTGCCGAGCGCACTTTCACCGTACAAACGGTTCCCTGACTCATGCCTGGGGGCGCTTTTATGATGGATAGTTTGCACAATCCGCCTACTACTTTACCCTTCACCTTGCGGGTTGTAATGTCATTGAACAGGATTCCGGCGATGGGGCTTGACACATTGGTGATGTCCCAAAAAGCAGGCACAAACACATGATTTTCAAACTTGGGGGTTAATGTTGCCGTCGCCCCGGGATCGAAGTCAATCACAAATCGCCCGGTTGAATCCGTGAATATTTTTGGTGAAAAAGAGGTGCCATTGACCAAAATTTCGACGTTTTTAGCAAAACAGTCGGTGTTTTTATACCGCACAAAACCGGACACTGCCACGGTAGACCGGTCGACGAAATCTATCTGGTCTACAGAAGTGACGCTCGGATTGAGGGTGACCTGCCGGGTAGATGGGGTGAATACATGTGGCTGTGTCTGCTGCCGTGCAGCAAAGGAAGACCATTCAGCGCCAAAATTTTTGCCGTATCCCAGGAACAGGGATCCACTGTTGTTCAAGCGGTCGCCATTGCCTTCGTTAAGCGAAAAGTAAACGCGCAGTCCTTTTTCTTGGGCATCGCGCGGCTGCTGGAAATGGGTCAAGATTTTTGGAATGCTAAGGGTGGTATCGTACACCGCAAACTCATCAATCAAGCCGCCAAAATGATCGGCGGTACTGCCGCCGCTTCGACGTGCGCCCAGGATCCAGGGCTGGGTGATGTCTGACCAGTTGCCGGTAACCCCGGAGAACATCTTGGGCGTGCCAAACGGTACGCCGTTTTTATAGGCGGTAACGACCAGATTCCCCCCGGCACTGCTGTCGAGGGTAATGGCCAAATGCTGGTAGCCCATGCCCAACGTGCCAAAAGTTTGTTCGGATCCGTTGATGTAGCATTTTACATCGCTGGTGGTGCCATTGGGGCTTAGCATGAGCCTGAAATCATTGCTGCTCCATTTTTTGGACAACAAACACTGCGTGCCGTCTGGCCCGGCGCTGTTCACCCAAATCTCCAAAGTTGCTTTGGGGGTTAGTTTAAAATTGGGCAAAGTATCGTAATCCATTTCATCGCGCACAAAACGCAAGGAACGGTACATGTAAAAGTCCTTCATGGGCTTGGCCAAAAAGGTAGTGCCCGTGCCATAACTCGCTGATTCTATGCGGTAATAGCCGTCTTCATTGGTTTTGCCG
>JBBRWA010000496.1:0-2526 GCA_038246345.1 Chitinophagales bacterium | reverse complement strand
CATAATACAGCCCCCCTCCTCGCTGCCCGGCCTTATTGTTTTCAAACAAGCAGCCTTCAAAATCAGTACCACGCTCTGTCCAACTGCCACCAAACCGTGCAAGCCCACCACCCACCGACAAAGCATGGTTGTCTTCAAAAACACAGTTCACAAACCGGGGCGCGACACTGGCGCTTGATGTCCCGTACAACATGACCCCTCCGCCATTGTAATAGGCTGTGTTGTGCCAAAAACGGCAATTCCTGATAGTCGCAAAGGCATCCCAATTGCCCGCATTGATATAAAGTCCGCCGCCACATACCTCCCGGTCGCGGGTATCACCTGCCGCGTTGATGTTGTCTGCTACACCGTGCCAAATTTGGAAGCCATCAACTACGGTGTTAGAATCTGGCTGGAAGAGGTACAATACGTTGACACTGTTGTCCGTGCTGTCGCTAGTGATGCCAATGTCGCCATTTAATATCGTCGGATGCGCTGCCCAATCCCGTTGACCCAGGTCAACTTCGGTGCCTGTGAAGCCCCCGTACAAACGTGTGCCACTCATTGGCTCAAAGGAAATCGTGCGGTCAGTGGTTGAAGTAGGGTAATAAGTTCCTGCTGCTACCCAAATTTCGTCTCCGGCCTGGGCGACTTGTAGCGCTTGTTGGAGATCGACAAAAGCATTTTCCCAGGCCAGGCCATTATTGGCCCCGATGGCGGCATGGTTGACGTAAAACAAGCTCTGTGCAACCATTATCACAGGAAAACACAAAGCGGTTATTGTAGCATAAAAACAATTTTTCATAGTCAGATAAATTCAGCGAAGGGTGAATGTTAATTGATGCCCAAAAAGCTTCCAAATGGTATTGAAGGGCAAATATTGTCAAGAAGTGGTTGTCTTATTAGTGTATGGTTGTGGGAGCTCGGCTTTTAAGCCGCCAGTACAATGCCATTTATAGCCGTAAAAAGGGAATAAACGGCCATAAATGGCCTTGTACTGGCGGCCTGAAGGCCGCGCTCCCGACTTATGAGACAGCCACCTCTTGACAAATTAGCGGAACCTTAGAGCTTGATCAAATGCCCTTGGGCTTCCGAGTCTTGGGTATATACTTTCCAAGCATACACCCCCACAGGAAACAGTGCCACTTCCTCCAACGAAACATCTTGTCGTCCTGCTGCAAGTGTTAGTTCGCGAAAATATACCCGTTTGCCAAAAGCATCAAAAATGGCGACACGCGCTTTTCCTGTGGTCGTAGCTTTAATAGCAAGCACGCTGCTTCCCGATGTCGGGTTGGGCAAGATATAGGCTTCGAAATCGCGAGAAGGAGCATTGGTTTTATCGCGCGAGGCAGGCGCAGGCGCAGTCTGGATGGCGTACTCTTCACCATCGGGCTTCCAGGCTGCGGCATCCAAAAGCTGGTCATCGAGCCAAAGTGGCAAGCCATTTTCGGGCAAATCGCTCAATATTTTGAACGTCAGGTAGAACAATACCGTATTGGGCACGATCTTTTCCGAAAAGTCAGACATCGGGAGCCAGAGCGTTTTTATTGTCCCTTCCTTGCTGTTGAGCAAGTTAAAATTCCCTGGCAAATAACTTTCAATGTCGCCCTTCGAAGGGCCCATGAGCTCCATCTGGGCTGGATCAAAGCGTAGTCCTAGCTGGATGGCGTCCATCGGCTCGGTACCGGTGTAGGTAATGGGTACCGTTATCACAGCACCAGAAACAGCCGCCGCTGTTGGCCAGGACAGTGTGGCAACTGGTCGATCTGCAGGTCGGTTCGCCACAGCAGAGTTGTTCACATCCCCGATTTTGATGGCGGTGAAATCTATACCCGTAGACGGTGAAGCGACGCAGTTTATCCCTTCTGGAAAACCAGCTTGAAAAGGGTTTTCCGGGTTTTGGAAGGTGTGCGACTTGTCCACAAACCTCCAGGAGCTATTGTTGGGCAGCTCCTGATAAATACCCAGTATCAGCTTCCGAATCTCGACGATATCAAAAGTGGTGACCGAATTGCTTTTGTTCGCATCTGCTGCGATGATCTTGAACGGCGAGCCCAAAGGCTCGATGCCGAGGATATGCTTGGAGATCAAAACAAGGTCATAAGTAGTGACGCCATTGAGGGGGTTGTCGTTTTTTTCCGGGATGATCTTCATCAGGTCGCAATCGCTACAAACTTCGCAAAATCCATATTTCCCCATATTGTCAGAGAGCATATGCTTAGAACAATCCACATTATTACATGCCCCACTTGTACAGGGATCCATGCCCAATATTTTAGCAGAGAATTCTGCTGTACTCATTGTTAAAGTTACCTCATCCACTCCCTCATTCGTTTCGGTTTTCACCTCTCCTTTCACGAAGGCAGCAGGATCCAATGGGAACCCAATAATTGGGTCGATCATTGGGACACAGGGATTGATTGGATCGTTGCTGACGTATGTAATAGCTACTTTCCTGATTTTCACGTTCTCAATTTTTTCCGGCCCGCTCGTATTGAACAGAATTTCCATTTTGGCAAAGTTGTTCTGGGCATCCAAGCTGAAAGT
>JBBRWA010000495.1:0-2528 GCA_038246345.1 Chitinophagales bacterium | reverse complement strand
TTGATTGGGCGGTTTTTGGCGTTTCAACACTGTATTTAATGCTTGGGCTACAAGAAGATATCAGGGCGATCAGCGGGAGGCTAAAAAGCAGGAATTGTTTCATGGATGCTTCGTCAATTAGTAGATTTGTTATTTGTTTCGCCCGGCAAAGGTTGGCGCTTTAGCACTAACATAAAAGCACTTTAACGGGTTCACAATATTTTGCAAACAAGAATTAACGATACCTTAAAACAACAGGGTCTTATCAATAATTCAACTTGGCAGGAATCCGAACCAATACTGCGGTGCCAATGATCTCACCCGTTGTATCTTTTATGTCTTCAAAAATTAAGGCTTCATAGTTGGCACCATTTTTCAAGGCGTCCAAACGCTCTCGGGTGACCTGAATGGCCACAGATTGGTGGCCTGGCTTGCGCTCTTGGCGGAGCCGGGCGGCTTTCTCGCGTCCGATGCCATTGTCGCGAATACTACAGATCAGAAGCCCCGCTTCCAGGCTGAATGTAAGCTCGATTTTCCCAGGCCAACTCAAATGCGAAACGCCATGCACCACGGCATTCTCCACAAAGGGCTGCAACAACATGGGCGGTATTTCCAATTCTTCAGGGTCAATATTGTCCGGCAAGATTATGCTGAAGTCAAAATTATTTTGTTGACAAAATTGTTCGATGCGCAGGTATTGTTCCAGGGTATCCGTTTCTTCTTTTAGGGAAATATACGGCTGCCGGGAGTTGTTGAGGATGCCCCGCATGAGTTGGGCGAAATGGCCGATTTGAGTGCGCGCCTCCGTGGTATCGCCCGCACCCACGAGCGACTGGATGCTGTTGAGCGCATTGAACAGGAAATGGGGGTTCATCTGTAGCTGCAAGGCTTTTTGTTCGAGTTGTAGCAGCTTGTTTTGAATTTCAAGTTGGACGCGCTTGGCTGTTTCAGCTTTTCTAATGCTGCGAATGCGACGCCACGCAATCAGGGCCACCAAAGCCAGCAACGCCAGACCAACTGCGAGTTGGAAACCCAGCAATTGCCAGAAGGGTTCTTCCACCGAAAATGCGGCGGATAGCGTGTCGCTGAAAATGCTGCCATCGGAGCTTGCCTGAACGGAAAAAATGTATTCACCAGGCTGCAAGCCAGCGAAGTTGACCGAAGCTTGTGTCGACAAGGGCGACCATTGAGCATTGGGCGAGCCTTCAAGCTTCCAGCTGTAACGCACCGCATCTGGATGTGCCAGATCCACTGCTCTAAACTCAAAACTGAGGTGGTTGTCGTCCCAAGGCAATTTCAGCCCTTCGAGCAGACCGCCCATGGGATTGGCCCAGGCCTTGTAATTGGTTTCTTCCAGGGGTTTGTAAAATAGGGTAATGCCTTCAAAATGCAGGATGGGTGCTGCGCCGGCCGCCTTGCGGGTGGAAGGTGTGTATTTCATCAGGCCGTTCATGGTGCCAAACCAAAGGTTACCCTGGCCATCGCAGAGGGCGGCATCCTGGCAGGTTTCAATACCCAGAAAACCTTCGTTTTTGCCAAAGTGCTGGTTTTCAAGCGCTTTACCCGTTGTTTTTTCAAAAATAATTTTATCGACGCCCGATTCACTGCCTGCCCACAGATTGCCTTCCGCGTCAGACACCAACAAGTAAATATTGTCAGAGGCCAGTTTTTTGGGCGTTTGGAGTGCCTGAAAACGCAGTGGGGCAATACCTGTATTTGCTTCAAAAATACCGGCGCCCTTGGTGCCAACCCAGAGCTTACCGGAGTGGCTGCTGCTGATGCAGCGCACAGGTGCGTTGGGTAAGCCATCGGCTTGGGTAAAAATATAGGCTAGTTTCCCATGTTGGATCAATCCTACATTACCGATTTGATCGGAAAACCACACGCTTCCTTGCTGGTCAACGTGCAAAGTGCTGATGATGAGGCCCCGCAGGCCTTCCTCTTTGCCAAAACGTTGCAGCAAAAAATTGTGCGGTGATCCATAACTGACCCTTGTAATGCCTGCCGTTGTCGCGACCCACATTTCCCCGGGCACGCCGGGCTCTATTTTTTGAATGGTAGCGCTGGGTATCCCCGGCACTTCCAGCATTCCGGAAGAATCAAAAACCACCAGGCCTTTTCCGGCAGTGCCTACCCAAATTCGGCCAAAGTTATCTTCAGCGATGCTACGGCTTTTTATGCCCGACAACCATCCGCTGTCGCGTACAAAAGGCTGAATGCCAGCCGAATCAAGCACTTGCAATCCCAACAGCGACACAGCCATGAGCAGTCGCCCGCGGCTATCGCGTTGCAGGGCGTACACGCGGTTGCCTGCGAGTCCGCGCGAAGCACCAAAATGGGTGAACGCCTGGCCTTCGAGAAACTTCACCACGCCGCCGCCGGAGGTGCCTACCCAGACATTTCCGGTGTTGTCGCAGGCCATGGAACGCACGTATTGGTGCGGGAAACCTTGTTGCTCGGTGGTGTGTGTCCAAGTGGAATCGGCTGGGTTAAAAACGGCGACGCCATTGTTGGAAGTGCCAATCCAGATTTTTCCGCCTGGGTCGGGT
>JBBRWA010000494.1:0-2541 GCA_038246345.1 Chitinophagales bacterium | reverse complement strand
CAGGCAGCGCAGGATCGCCACCGTCGGCAATTTGTCTTTGATGTAAATATGCACGGCACCCGCCACGCCGATACAACCCAGCAGCAGGGCGATAAAACCGACGAGGTTCAAAAAGGTGCCAAAGCTGCCGAACGCTGAACCAATGCCTTTCTTGCGACTTTCCACGGTGTCCCAGTCGAGATTTGCGGCTTTGAGCTCTTTTTCCAGGGGTTTTACAAGTGTTTCTGGCACGGTGGTTTCCGGTAGCTTATAAAAATACTGGTAATCAACCCGGCTTCCACGCTGTATGAGCCCAGTCGAATCCAGGTATTGGCCTGGGATAAACACCACAGGTGCAATGCTGCTTGAAATGCCCGCACGACCCGGGGATGAAAGCAAATCGCCCTCCACAACAAACATCAGGTCACCAACCTGAATGCTGTCGCCCGGCTGGATGCCGAATTGTAGCATCAGGGCGTGGTCCACCAGCGCTTTTTTGCCTGTTCTGAATGTTTTCCAGGAATCAACCGGGTCACTTTTCCATTTTCCATAATAAGGGTAATCGCCCTCCAAAGAGCGGATAAGCGAAAGCCTGGTACCGCCATTTTTGGGGAAACGGATCATGCTAAAGAAATTCAACACTTCCGCTTTTTCTGTGCCAGGAAGGTCAATTTTTGCCAGAATCGAATCAGGAGCGGGCTGGTTGGAATCCAGTTGCAGGTCGGCACCGAGCAGGGTTTTGGCTTCCCGGTCAATGTCGCCCATAAGGTTGACGGAGAAAGAGCGCACGGCTGTAAGCGCTGCAATACCAACAGTGATAGCGGAAATGAAAAGCAAAAGCCGGGCGCGGTTGCGGCGGCTGTCGCGCCAAGCCATTTTAAGTATAAAACGCATGCAGGGTGGGTTGATTCGATCGAATGTTACAATAAACGGAGAAAAGGGGGAAGGGTTGAGGCGGAAGTACTAAAATAGGATGAATGGCCGTAAATGACGGATAAATCCACGGTTTCTAAAACCTCGTAGGTCTAAAACCTCAGAACCTCCCCCAAAAAAACCAAGGTTTTTTGGGGGGAGGTTCTGAGGTTTTAGACCTACGAGGTTTTAACGAACAAGCATTACATCCCCCTGCATCCGAACCTTCAACCCCGGCTCATATTCCACTTCCGCAATAAACACAAACACCGCCGGGTTCAACAAATCGCCGCGATACGTGCCATCCCAGCCGGAGGCAAGGTCATTGGTGAGAAAGTCCTTGTTTTCAAAAATCAGGCTGCCCCAGCGGTCGTAAATGCGGAGCCAATTGACGGGCAAAGCTTCTTTGCTGAAAAGGGTGAAACGCTCATTGCCCTGGCTCGATTCCGGCTTGAAAACATTGGGCGCGAACACATTAGGCTGCAAAACAATGCGCACCAGGTCGCTGGCCGTGCAGCCTTCCGAATCTGTGACGATCACCCTATAATTGGTGGTTTCAATGGGCGTTGCCGTGTAATTTAAAAAATTTGGCGTGCCAGCGTCAGCTGGCAGCCATTGGGCTTCAATGATGGGTCGATTGGGCGTGGCTTCCAGCAGCACCACATCGCCAAGCTTCACGGGTTCATCAATTTTCACAATCGCCAGAGCTACCGAAAGGCTGTCGGGCTGCCCAATTTGCACTTGAAGCGGACTGTTGTAACAACCTGTCGAATCGCGTACTACGAGTTGGTAATTGCCAGCCCGCAAGCCTCCGGCAACAGGATTTTGCGAAAAACTTTGCCCTTGATTGACGGAGTATTGATAGGGCTCCAAGCCGCCCATGGGCATTCCGAACAAGACTTGCCCGTCAGAAAATCCATAACAAGAGGGCTCTTCGGTAGAATAGGGGAACACGGGAGAATTGAAAACAGCGCTGATGGTATCTTCTGCAAAATTGGTGCGGCGACACACGCCAAGGTATCCACGGGCGGTGTACAGGCCAGGAGCGTATGCCACAAAAAAGGAATCTGGCCCATACGTCAGCAGCGAATCGGCAAAATACCATTGCACTCCATCAAAACGGCCACTGGCCACCAGCGTATCCGGGCAAACGCCATCGCCAATGAGTTTAAGGCTGATATCTGCTTTGCTGGTTTTGCTGAATCCAGAATAGAACGATCCGAAGCCAGCGGCACCATTGCGGCCAAACATGGCCACTTGCACGGCACCTTTTGCGACAATACTGGCGGTGTTGAGGGGTGTGTTTGCACTAAATAAAGTCAGGCGGCGGTAGGTCACAAAATCTGGGTTGCCCAGCACGGCATCTGGCGCGCCAAGTGAAATGAGGTTATTATTGATGCGCACTTCCACCAAGGAATCGCGCATGGCGACGATCATCAGGCCCCCATCGTAGGTGATGTTGCCGATTTGGTTGGGCTGGTAAATATTGTCCACGGCATTGGGGATGGAGCAGGAAATCGGTGGGACGAAGATCAATCCCGCGGTGCGCTTGGCATCGTCCCCGCTGGGTACGCCGCCCATGATTTGGTAGACGAAAGCGGGTTTGGAGGTGAGGATGTACAAATTGCCCACGGGGGAATAGCTGCTGGT
>JBBRWA010000493.1:0-2560 GCA_038246345.1 Chitinophagales bacterium | reverse complement strand
TTTCTTTGCCGAAAACTTCTACTGAAAACCCGTATTCTTTTCCGGCAGCCTTGATCGCATCCGAAAATTGGAGTGCATTGAAATGGGAGAGCGGTTCATTCACAAAATCGCGGGTAAGAAAAACAGACTCCAGCAAAGCATTGGCTTCTGATATAGCCTCTGGTGATGCTGTTGGGCCTTCTATCCGAATTTCATGCAGGACTTTTTCTTTTTTGGCAGGCTCTGAAAAATACTTCAGGAATTGGTAGCTCCCCAAGGCCAATCCTTCAGCAAAAGGCAAGGAGCGATCCTGGGTGCATAAGTTCCGCAAGGTCACGGAGTCTATTTTGTACTGTCGGAGTTCGCGGAGCAATTCGTTGCCCGCAATGCGTGCATCTTCCCATGCGATGGCGGGGTCGGGTTCGGGTTTCAATACGCGAACAAAAACAGAGCCTTCACTGCGGGGGAAAAAAAAACTGCGGACTTCCTGGGCTGCCGCTTGTCGAAGAAACGCTGATTCGTGGGGCGCAAGGGTTGCGTCTAACATGTCAAGCCTGTCTTTTTCGGCGAGGATGACGATATTATCGGTATTGCGCGCCGATTGTACGGCGGCTAGTTGGACTCGTTTCACAGAGCGAAGGGATGATTATGTCAAAAAATATCCAATATCCAGGCTTTTTTTGGGATGCATCAAAAAACCGGAAAGGAACTTATATTGGGGCAAAGGTAGTCGATACTTGGCTAATTTTAGCTGAAATGTGCAAGTAGCATGAAGGGAAGGTCGGTTATTGCTGTGCGTGGTTGAAAATGTCAACGAGGAAAAGGAACAAGCTGTCTGCTGAGAATTATGAATCACCAGTTGATTCAAATACATTGATTCCAAACTGCGTTATCCACTTTTCACTACTCAATCCGATTCAATAATCATGAATAAATGCGTATTGCTATTACTCGCTTTCACCCTAGCACTCGGTGTGGCTTCCTGCAAAAAAGATACTGGCCAAACCACCCTGCACATCCGCCTCACCGATGGCCCAGGAGATTACCAGCAAGTAAACGTTGACATCCAGGAAATCAGGGTCAAAACCGCTCAAGATACATCAAAGTGGATATTGCTACAGACCAATGCAGGAGTTTACAACCTTCTGGACTTTCAAAATGGCGTTGATACCCTGCTTGCTTTCGGCCCATTACCCGCCGTCCTACTGAAAGAGGTTCGTTTCATTTTGGGGCCCAACAACTCCATCATGAAAGACAGTATCATCTATCCACTCGAAACACCAAGCGCCCAGGAATCCGGGCTTAAAGTGAAGATTGACAAAAACCTGGGATTGGACCTGAACACTTTTGTAATTGACTTCGATGCGCAGGCATCGGTATTGGTTCAAGGAAACGGGGCGTACAAGTTAAAGCCTGTCATCAAATTGAAATAGCAATTTCTTCGCTGCGCACCAACCAAAGCCAAGCGCGACTTCCCGAAAGTTCCAAGACTTTCGGGAAGTTCAACGCTGGTAGAAATGCAGCAGAAAACGATCGACTAATTGCTAAACGAAAAACGAATACTGCCGTATTCTTTGCCAGCTTTGGAAAGTTCAAATCAGTATGACTTGGCTGCTTGCACGGCACCTGCCCTTAATATTAAATCTGTTGTTGTAGATATTTTTGTTGGCACTCATTGATTGAATAGGATCGCTTTACCGTATCAGCGTCGTATTCCCTTTGTACATCGCTCTCGCCCCATCGACATATTTCACCTCCAGTTCCCAGGAAAAATCGCCAGGATCCATGGGCTTACCACGGAAAGTCCCATCCCAGCCTGTCTTTGGGTCGTTTAAGGCAAAATCCTTGGCTTCATACACTATTTTTCCCCAGAGATCATAAATCCTGAACACCCGTGCCGTAGAGTTTTTCTGACCTTGCACCAGCAATAGATCGTTGACAAAATCGCCATTGGGACTAAAGGCAGTTGGCACGTGCACCGTCTTTAAACTGCCACCACCGCTGTTGTTCGACTTACCAATTAATTTGTCAACAGCCTCTATGCTAGTTTTTTGCCTTGGGTCCTGTACTGTATTCTTATTCACTGCCGTACCCACTGTCACATTCGGCGGCAACACCGATCGCGAAAGCGGCCGCAACCCCTGCGGCACCGTTGTCGTAGTATCTGAAGGCTTCCGCACACCAATCTTGATGCCACCGAATTGCGTACTATCCACCAGTTGAATATTGCTTTCCTTGCCGCCAAAAACCCTATCAATCAATTTTGGCGTCAACCAAATACCCAACACGACCAACAAAATACCCACACCAAATGCGCTATAAATCCCGAAAGTAGAAAGTGATCCATCATCTTTTTTGAGGGCTTTGATTCGCGACAGCGCTTCACGTGCGTACGTGCCTTGTGGGTATTGCGAACGATAGGTTTCATAGCCAGGAACGGTATTTGAAGCAGTGGCTTTTTTCCAGGCAGCTTCCTCCGCCGTTTTTTCAGCTTGTTGCCGTTTGGCTTCGGCGGCCTTGGTTGCTGCATCGCGTTCGCGCCGCTTGGCGGCATCCTGGCTGCGTTTTTCAGCTTTTAGGC
>JBBRWA010000492.1:0-2577 GCA_038246345.1 Chitinophagales bacterium | reverse complement strand
ACCACGGCCTGCTCTGGCTCAATGAAGATGGCACGGGTGTCATGCGCGTAAAATACTACGATGGCAAGCGTGGCCGCAACGTCACCATCGAACAAGGCATGGAAACCACGGCGATCAGTGGCGTACCAGCCTTGGAGGGTTACGACGTGGTATTTGCCGGCACCCGTACGGCGCATCCGAGTTACGCGCCCGATATCCTTTTTTTTAAAAAAGATTACTACGGGAACGTGATGATGTACGTGACCGATGCTTATGGCAACCTGGCACGCGTGTCGTTCCGCGAAGTTTTCGGCGACGAATACCGGCGCCTGAAAAGTCAATTTGGTTGGCGATAGCCCAAGGTATACAGTAAATACAAACGGGAGCAATGGTCGCATTTGCTCCCAATTTTTCCAATACGTTTTTCATCAATAAAAAAAACAACCATCATGAGCGTACAAAACGCCACAACACCCGGCACGTCCTCCAATCAGCCCAATACCCCAAAATCTGCTAACAATCGCAGTATTGTGGCCATTTCCATCTTACTTGGCTTATTGATTTTGGTCAACATCGTTTATTTTGGGTTTAAAAAGCCCGCAACCGAAGCCTTATTTACTGATGCTGTATCGCAAAAAGAAATGGCCCTCGATGAGTTGCAAAGGGAATACGAATATACCAAAGCGCAATTGGATAGCCTTCGCATCTTGGTGCCGGACTTGGATCAAAGAATTCAAATACAGGAACAGGAATTGGAGGCCAATCGGGCAAAAATAGAAGCTGGCATCCAAGCCGGAGGCAATCTCGCAGCGGCTCGCCAGCAAATCGAAGCGATGGGCCGCCAAAAAGATGAATTTGTGCTTGAAATTGCAAAATTGAAAGAGCAGGTGTCCGGCCTACGAGAAAACGTGACGACCGTCAATCGGCAAAAGCAGGAGGTTGAAGCCGCCTACACAGAGATTCAGCAAAAATATGTTGAAGGGCAAACTTCTGCCGCCGCTATCGGTCGGGAAAAAGCGGAAGCCGAAGCAAAAGCGCGAAAAGCGCAAGAAAAATTGGAGGCGAATGCTTTTCTCACGGTAGGAACGATTGCGGTGCGACCGATGATGCTGACCAATCGAAAGCCAAAGGAGAAAGAATCTACAACAGCAAAGTCAACCGACAAAGTCAGTATTTGCTTCACGGTCAACCCGAACAATTTGGTTCAAGATGGAGAAGAAAAATTTCAAATTCGTATGCTTTTTGGAGGAGTTACCCTTGGAAGTGAAGGGGCACAGGGAGGCATTGGACGCGATAAATCTACCGATACCGATTTTCGGTACACCTTAATTGCTAGTTGTCAATACGATCAATCTGCTACCAATGTTTGTGCGACATGGATACCAGAAGGTAAGCATTTCGACAAGGGTGCGTATGAAGTGGAGGTTTATCATCGGGGGCGGAGTGTTGGTAAAGGAGGCTTTACCTTGAAATAAAAGAACGCTGGGGTTGAGTTGAGTTTTCCAGTTGCGTTGCGCCGGTGTGTTTTCACCCGGCGCTCACGCAACGTACAATGCTCACAAACCCTTTGTCGTTTGTTTTAAGGAAACGGGTAAAACCCGCTAAAATTACGCGGCATCCCGTATTTTTGCTCTAAAGTGAACAGTCACAGCCCTTCAGGACAAATATATTTACCCCTTTACGGATTTCGGATTTAAGGAATTGTTTCGCACCGAGCAAAACAAAGACCCGTTGATTGACTTTTTTAATCAGGGGAGTTCGAAATGCCCTCCATGCTCGGCTAAAGGCCACCACGTCGGCACTCCCGCAGTTCTCAGCAATTAAACAATAAAATAAAATGAGTAGAATAATTAATTTTTTAGTGGTTCTCGTACTCGCAGTATTTGGTAGTTGTAACGATGAGCCCTCAAAAGTCAAACAATTATCTTCTGATGAAAAAACTAAAATTAATGTTTCGGAGGAATTTGAAAGGGATTTGACTAACACAAGAAAACTTTCAGAAAAAAACGAAAACGGAGAATCTGCAAAAGGCGGACAATTAATTTCTGATACAAAAACCAAATTGAATGTTTCGGAGGAATTTGAAAGGGATTTGGATAATGCAAGAAAACTTTCAGAAAAAAATGAAAAGAGGACCGCGGCCTCATCAAACGAGAATTATTCGATTCTTGGCACTTGGAAAAATCGAATTTCAATAGATGGTCAAGTAACTACATTTGTTTATTCTTTATTCGATAATGGCACCTATACTGGAAGTTCTTATGGGGCTTGGAGTGATTACCATGCAGAAGGTACATATAGTTACGATGGAGTCTATATTGTAACCCGTGATTCAAAAGGCAATTCAAGTAAGGAAAAAATTACCTGGATAAATTCTGATTACCGCGTATCAACGAGCGTGGATTCGAAAAATAAAGCATTCTGCAAACGGTCAGAAAGTGTGGGTAACAATAATGATATACCATTCAGTTTTTATTACGATAAAAATGGGAATGGATTAACTGACAATACAAAAAATGGCTCAAAACCTTATTCAAAAAGTTCGTTTTTATGTACAGCATGTGAAGGAACGGGCGAGGTTAAAGCAAAGTATGCATT
>JBBRWA010000491.1:0-2613 GCA_038246345.1 Chitinophagales bacterium | reverse complement strand
TTGCAAAGCCAATCGCAATTGTCAAACACCTTTACCAAAATATTGGCGGTACCCCCTAATGAAGAAGAGACTGATATGACTTCAGTTGCCGGGTATCCTCCAGGAGGGTTGTAATTCCCAAAGCTTGTTATGCTAAAGGTATTAAGCCCGGGGCCTGATGAGGACCCTGTCCAAGTTGGAGGAATTGACCAAGTAAAAATAGCGCCTGGAGGAGCTTGTGCCGAATAAGTATAAGGGAAGCTAAATTGGCCACTACAAAGAACCCTGTCGCCATCAAGTGAAATACAAGGCCCAGCAAAGACGGCTCCTACGCCTACAGCAGCCCAGGCATTTGTAGTTTGGATTACTTCATTTGAGCAGTCCCCAAATATTGTTCTTGCTGCTGCAATCGCACCCAAGCGTGCTGCCGGATGATTGGAGTTTGTGCCCAAAAAATTGCAAAGATTGCTGTAGGCAATAAGCGCTGCTTTTGCTCTTCCTATGCCTTGAACGCTTACGTTATTTAGTGTTCCACCTTGAGATAACAGAAAAAACCAATGGTTTTGTACGCCAGAGTTGGTGTGTACGCCGCAATAATCATTAATGAGTGCTGGTTCGCATCCAACCGTAGACATCCAATCTGGGTCTGTTAAATATGTGCTGGGCTGAGCAGCAAAACCAAATCTTGGGGCCTGCATATCCCGAAGAACAAACCCTAAATCTTCTCCTATTGTCCAATTGAAATTTCCGTTTCGGGCAAAACCTTCAATCATAGTACCGAATATGTCAGAAAAGGATTCATTCAATGCACCAGATTCGCCTTGAAAAACCAAGTTGGCCTCACTCTTTGTAACAGCATGTGTAAATTCATGCCCTCCAATGTCTAAAGCCGCAAAATCCACATCTGCTGGAATACCAAAGAGGTTTCCTGAGGAACGACCAAACTCAAGGTAGGCGATATTATTAGTAGAATTTCCAAGATATCTTGCATCATCTGCTAAGGTTGAGTTCGCATAAACCCTCACCTTTCCGTTGTTATTGTTTGCGCCGTTTCGCCCGTAGGTATCTTTAAAAAAGTCCCAAGAACGAGTTATTATCCAGTGAGCGCCTGTTGTTCGCATTGTTGGAACATCGGTTCCCCAATTATCATCAGTATCGAATACGTGGGGAACATGCTTCCACGCTATTGACGAACTACCATTTTTTGTCTCAATGTTTTTTCCATTGTCGTCCGCTATCAAATGGTAATGCCCATGAAATAAGCCTCCAGACCATTTTGTATCTATGGTTTGGGTGCCGTCATAAGAAGTGGCAGCGGGGCCATTGTCACGTCCTGTCGGCTGTGCTTTTAGCATGGTGCCTGTCGAAGCATTTATATAAACAATTTCTGACCTGTGGGGGATCGTGGAAATTATCTCGAATTTCCAACATAGGCGGTAATTTGCGGTTGCCAAGGTCGTGCCTGCTACATAAGTCAGTACCTTTTCTCCCTTTGGATAGTATGTTGCGTTTGGGTCGCCAGTATCTTCTTTAATATCTTCTTCCCAAGCTGTGTTTTCCCAAGAATATTCAGTTGCCCCGAAATAGGTCAAAGCTGCTGCTAGTGCTTGTTGCTCTGTATATACTGGTTGCGCATTAAAATCAAGCCCTTCAATGATTTTGCCATGGAGAAGGAAAACATAACAATCTCGCACATGTTCGAAGATTTCACCGCCTTCCACTTTAATTCCTTTATACTTTTGCTGGTAACGATTGTGAATATTCCCCTGTTCGTCGATCGACGACTCAATAAGTGCCATATTGTCGTTAACAGATAACCCTGCTGCTGTTGGTTGTTCGTTAAAAAGCTGCCCGGCTCTTAAATCTGAAGAATTTTTGAAAAAAAGCCAGCCTTCCGGATCACTACTTTCGATCCTCTGTTGAATGAAAGCGTTGTCCGTTTTTAATAGCTGAGGTACCGTGGTTTGGGCATTGGTTTGATAAAAGCCAAAGAACATCAGGGGCAGAAGTAATTTTTGAAATTGTTTCATAAAAAATCAGTTTTGGTGAATGAAAAAGGTATGCCCCAAAGGTGGGTGCATCTTTCCTTTCACTCAAAACGACAACTGCGGACAATTGTGGACAACTTTGGACATGCGTCATTTTATTCAGGATTTTCGCCCCCCCCCCCCAGGTTTCAAAGTGGAATCGTCGCATCCCAATCGATGAACAACCTCGTTCCATACTTCAAAAGGCATGGGCTCCCGTCCCCATTTAATATCAAGTGCCTTCATGTATCGATTTAAGGTTCTTGGATGAATTTGTAGTTCTTTTGCTAAGGTTTTTCTGCTTTTGAAGGGTTTCATAGAAGGTAGTGTGTTAAGATGTGTATAGGCGGATTCACGTTTCAAAAATAAGGTAATTTCTTGAAATTCAAATAAGTCCTTACATAAATTTGACATCAAAGAGAAAAAAATGACTTTGCCCCTCATTTACGCCTTGTCACACGCGACCAAGCCCGATCGCCGCCGCATCATCAATATTGTAAAAAACGAAAGCCACAAAAGTGAAAAGGTAACCGAGGTGATCCAGTTTGTGCGCCAAAGCGGCGGCTTGGAATATGCCCGTGAGGCGATGTACCGCTATAGGCAGGAG
>JBBRWA010000490.1:0-2623 GCA_038246345.1 Chitinophagales bacterium | reverse complement strand
CGGGCAAGTCCTGTTGCTTGGCTGAACCTAACCTTCCGGGTAATTGGGAATGTTCAACCCCAGGATAATATCGTGCTCCGCAATTTGCAAGTCGCCCTTTTCCAGCACCCGCAATACCCCCGAGCCGCCCCGGTTTTGCAGTTTTTTGCGCTTTTCTCCGGTCAATAACCGATCGTCATCAAAGACAAATTCGTCAATGTAGTACTCCTTTTCAATGTTTGGCTCTTTGATCGTGGGATGAATATGTGCTTCAAAATCAGTGTCTGGATAAGGCGCTGGCTTTACGGTGTATATGGCGTAGCGACCGTTTTCGTCCGATTTTACCCAGCCGCGGATATAGCCGTGCCTGGCTGCCCGTTGGTCTAGTCCTGGCTTACTGGAATAGTGCCCCTCAGTATCGGTATGGTAATAATAAAGAATGACGTTTGGTGCAGGCGTTTTTCCTTCCAGTTTATAGATGGTGCCGGTGATGAGCAATTTCTGCCCCTTTTGAGTCCAGCCTGCGCTGGTGTCCACGGCGCTTATTTTTTCCGGCATTCCGAGGTACATAAAATCACCGTTTTCAAAGGGGCCGCCGACGAGTTTGTTGGTATTATTTCGTGCTTGTCCATTTGTTGTTGGCTGGGTTGTTTGGCCCTTACACGCTGCAAAAGCGTTGAAGAGAAGGAGTAAAATAGCGAGTTGGAGTGGTTGTTTCATGTTTAATTTTAGCGTTTTATTTCCTGTCATAGGTATGCTAATAACAATATATTACACGAATTCAATATGACGCTCCATTTCCTCAGACTCCAACACTTCATAAATCAACTTTAACCCAGCAAGAGTTCGGCTGACCGAGTTCCGTTTATGGCTATAAACCAATCCATTAAAGTCAAAATTAGTAATTGCGCAGATTTTCAAAAAATCATCATCCTGAGAGAAAACAACCCAGCGGTTATCATTGGCGTATTACAGGATATCTTCATTGCCTGCGCTTCCTAAATCTGCGTTCTGGCAAGTAAACACCTCAACTCCCCGCCTACGGAGCCCTGTGGTGATGGCCTTATGGACATGAACATCCATCAAGAAGCGGATCTTACCCACGCTTTAAAGCTATTTTGGAAGGGAACCGTTTTTTTAGTTCTGTAACCAATGCCTCTTCAGCTTGAATTGCCTGCAGGATTGCTTCCCGGTGATCAAAAAAATAAGAGAGCGCAGCATAGATTTCGCTCAAGTTAAGATCATGCTCAGTGGCAATTTCATCAGCACTTAGGCCCATGAATTCATGCCAAACGGCAATTTGCTTGACTGTGAAGCGCGTTCCGGCAATACAAGGTTGACTGCCAGCAACCCCAGGCTTGATTTCAATTTTATCGGAAAGTTGTAAAACAGACATGGCCTATAAATTTGTCTGCGCAAGTTAAATCTTTTTTTGGAAAATGGGATGAAATTTAGAAATAGTGCTATGACCCACACAACTGGACACTTTTCGCACAACAGCCCAGTGGTCTGAAATGACCGCTGGGCTGTTAAGCGAAATTGAGCTGTCCACTAAACTGGGCTATCCCTCACTTATCATCATCACTAAAGTTATAAAAGTAGCTGCCCTTGTCTTTTCCTGTATCGCCATTCAACCCTTGAAGCAGCTCCATATACTTCTGCCGCATGGCTTCCGATTGTGTTTTCTTGTTGACTTTCAATTCTTTGTCATTTACTTCCAAAGAGAGGTTTTTTGACTTGCTGATCAAGCCATCTTTGAGTAGTTCGGCCTTTAGGGTTTCTTCCACGACCTTGACTTTTAATGGCCTTGACTTTTGCTCAACGGTCCATTTTTCCTGATTTTGCTGCCTTTTTTGCTGTTCTTTCTGCCAAACTTCCTCCTCTTTTTGGAAGTGTTTCTGGCCCTTTTCCCACTCTTTTTGGATGGCCTTCATATCCTTTTGCGCTTCTTTCATTTGTTGTTTGTATTCACGTTGGGATTCTGAAAAGGCACGCCTGCTTTCTTCCATCGCCCTTTTCGTATCCCTTCGATGGTCTTCGGAAAAGTGTTCGAAATGCACGTCATGATCTTCGCCGTCAGGGCCTTCAAAACGATATTCAAAGCCTTCCGGGAAGAAATTATATCCAGCCCCACCAAATTGAAGGCCTGGAATATCCAGTGATTCCCCTGCTTCCAGCTTTTTGCCATTCACATACACCACATTGTCTTTCACCACCACTTCAGTGGCATCGCCATTGTTGTCGAGCCTGATAACGGTATTGCCCGCATCGTCTTTGTCGGAATACACCCGGATGGAACTTCCGCCGTGCATGGGTGGAAACGGCGCTGGTGGCGCACTTGGGTTGAATCGGAAAGCACGGGGCGCCGCTGGGGCGCCTGGGGCAGCTGGTGGCGCTGGAAACCACATTGCGCCGGGAGGGGGCGGTGGCGCCGGCGGACTGGGTGGCGCGGCTTCTTCCAGCAGTTCGGCCGCGAGTGCCTCGTGTTGGGTAAATTCTGATGCCGGAATTTCCTGGCCGTCGATGTTCAGGCGCGTGAGTTTGCCGTCCTTGTACTCGGCTTCTACCCGTTGGTCATCATCTTCGCGGGTGATTTTCCGCGTCGATTTTGGCTTGGGCACCGTATCGCCTAACATTTCAGCGT
>JBBRWA010000489.1:0-2665 GCA_038246345.1 Chitinophagales bacterium | reverse complement strand
GATCCTATTTTTACAGAAATCAGCAGCAATCAATCAGGGCTGAATTTCAAACACATGGAGAACAAGTTCTTCGATTTCGACCGCGAGCGCCTGCTTCCGCGCAAGTATTCCAATCTGGGTCCGGCACTGGCTACAGGTGACATAAATGGTGACGGGCTCGACGACCTTTACATCGGTGGCGGCTTTGGCGCAAAACGCTATTTGTGTATTCAAACCGCTGCTGGGAAATTCATCCCCTCATCGAACCCCTTTGTGCTCGACAGCTTGCGCGAAGACGTAGGCGCTGTATTTTTTGATGCTGATGGCGATAAAGACTTGGATTTGTACATTGTGAGCGGAGGCAACGAACCCAAGGTAAACTCTGCTTACTATCAGGATCGGCTTTACCTAAATGATGGAAAAGGTAAAATGACGCTTGCTGCCGACCGCATTCCAACAGAGACCGAAAGCGGCAGTTGTGCCGTGCCGTTCGATTACGACAAAGACGGCGATCTTGACCTTTTTGTGGGTGGCCGAACCGTACCGGGCAATTTTCCTAAAACCCCGTTCTCCTTCGTTTTTCAGAACAATGCCGGAAAATTCTCCAAAGTAACAGCGCAGGTAGCACCGGAGTTCAGCGAAATCGGCATGGTCACCGCCATACTATTTGCCGACCTCGACAAAGACGGCACCGCAGAAATGTTGGTCACCGGCGAATGGATGGCCCTTGAAGTTTTCAAAAACAATGGTGGAAAATTTAGCCGCGCCACCGCCAGTTTTGGCCTCGATCAAATGACTGGCTGGTGGAACACGCTGGCAGCGGCCGACATCGACGGCGACGGCGACATCGACATTGTAGCGGGCAACGAAGGGCTGAACACCGATTACCGCGCTACCCCGGAAGCACCCATGCGGCTCTACGCCAAGGATTTCGATGCCAATGGCAGCATGGATCCATTGATGGGTTTTTATGAAAATGGGAAATGTTATCCCGTTGCGCTGCGCGACCCGATGATCAAGCAATTGCCCATTTTGAAAAAGAAATTTGTGCATTACGAAGCCTACGCCAAGGCTACCCTTGAAGACCTTTTTCCAATGGAAGTATTAAAAACGGGTATTGTGTTGGATGCCAAGGAACTGCGTACTTGTTATTTTGAAAACAACAACGGCAAGTTCACGGCAAAACCGCTCTCAAATGAAGCGCAGACTTTTCCTACAAAAACCATCATTGTCCAGGATTTTGACGGAAACGGCACGCTCGACCTGCTGCTCGCTGGCAACGACTACGGCATCGCGGTGGAAGTGAATCGCTACGACGCGGGCAACGGGGCTTTGATGCTAGGCGATGGCAAAGGCGGCTTTCGTTTTGTGCCCAACCGCGATTGTGGGTTCTGGGCATCAAGGGAAGTGCGGCATATTGCGGAGATTCGCATGGCTGGCGGGAAGAAGGGGGTTGTGGTGGCGAATAATTTTAGTGAAGCCCAGGTGTTTGTGCAGAAGTGACCTCCCCCTCCAACCTAGAACCAATCGCCTCTGCTTCGGAGGGGGGCAGGGGGGAGGCCAGCCAAGCCAATACATAAATACCAAATTCTACACATGCGCCAAAAAAAGAACAAACCCTCACCCGACAACAGTCTCCAAGCCTGGCGCATCGCGTTGTGGCTGATCTTTTTTGGCGGCACCTTGTTCTTTTTGCCCTTTTGCCTAGACCGCTATTTGGCCCCGCGCTTCTTCTTTTTGTCGGGGGCATTGTTGGTTTCAATTGTGCTGATTTGGAAAGATTTGAAGAAAAATGGAGATTGGAAGCTGCGTGGATTTGACCTGTTGTTGTTGGGTTGGTACGGCTTGAATTTGGCTTCTGTTTCCTGGGCGTTCAGCTGGTCGGAGGGTGTTTTTTACGCACAAAAAACGCTGCTGCTTTTCTTGGTCTATTGGCTTTCGAGGCAAGCTTTATTGCGCGATGAAATGATGGTTCGAAAGACATTACAGCAAATTGTTACGCTGAGCACTTGGGCGGTTTGTGGTATTTTGTTTGTGCAATTGGCCTATGCTTTTTCGCAACATGGCCTGGACAATGAAAAGTTGTACGATTTCGCTTCGGGATTGTTTGGCAATAAAAGTCTCGCCACTGACTTTTTATTTTTCTTGCTATTTTTTAATGTGCTGCTGTACCGGGAGCAACCGCGTCGAATTGATTTTTGGATGGCGGCAGGCATATTGACGCTGCTGATATTGTTGCTGCAAACACGAACGGTGTACTTGGCGATGGCAGTTTGTACGCTGCTGTACTGCCTGGGCCGCTCGGCGTTGGATGCCGATTTCAGGAAAATATTTTTGAAACGGATATTGCCAGCGGGGACTGTTTTAGTGGTGCTGCTCATCGCATTTGTAGCGTTAAAAGGGCGCGGAAACTCCTTCGCCGAGCGGCTTAACCCGAGTACATACCTGGAAAGCACCACCGCCAACGAACGCCGTTTTGTATGGTACAAAACCGACGAGCTCAACAAGGATCATTTCTGGCTGGGTGTCGGCAACGGAAGTTGGAAGCTCTGGTTCCCGTCCAAAAATATTGCGGGCGGTTATCGCCTGGAAGAGCAGAATGTGGTGTTTACCCGCGCGCACAATGACTACCTGGAGATTCGGGCAGAAATGGGGATAGTTGGTGTTGTTTGGTTTTGTGCCTTGT
>JBBRWA010000488.1:0-2713 GCA_038246345.1 Chitinophagales bacterium | reverse complement strand
CAAGGAACCCCGTCTCACGACGCTTTTATATACTAACACAGGCCTTTTGCTGTGTCAACATTTTTTTATCATTTTTCAAAATTAATCTACTACGACTCATTGTAAAATGAAATGCAACAGGCAATAAACGAACGGCCAAAGTGAAAAACCGTGTATGATATAAGCGACAAAACCAAATCATACGGAGGTTTCAACTATGACTGTTCAAGCCAAGCATACCACAACCGTGCGATCTTTTAAACATCTGGGTCTCTCCGAACGAGGCATGATCTTTGCTCTTCTAAAGGAAGGTCGTTCTCTCCGGTATATTGCCGGACAATTGAATCGGAATCCAGGAACCATTTCGCGCGAAATCAAAAGAGGCACTACCACGCAAATGCGTTCTAATTTAACTACATTTGAAGCCTATTTTCCGGAAACGGGTCAAGCCGTGTACAACAAACGCCGAGAGTTTAATGGCTCTCATTGTAAGATTGGGGAGGTCGAGGAGTTCTTGCAGTTTGTCGAAAAGAAGATTTTCCAAGACAAATGGGCACCGGATACCATTGTGGGATTTTGCCGCAGTATGCCTGAATGGCAAGACAAGCCGATTGTTTGTACGAAAACCCTCTACAACTATATTGATCAGTGTCTGTTGAACGTGCGCAACATTGACTTGTTGCTGAAGGTTTGCCGCAAAACGAAGAAGAAAATCGTGCGTAAAAACAAACGTATTTTGGGCAAAAGTATCGAGCAGCGCCCTGAAGAAGTCCAAAGCCGACAAGAATTTGGTCACTGGGAAATTGACACGGTGATTGGAAAGCGTTCTGCCGATGAGGCTTTGTTGACGATCACGGAGCGAAAGACCCGTCAGGAGATCATCATTCCTTTGGCAAACAAAGACGCAGCCTCCGTGCAGATTGGAATGGAGGAAGTGAAAAATCGTTTTGGTGATCTTTTCCCAAAAGTGTTCCGCAGCATTACTGCAGACAATGGATCCGAATTCGCAAATCTTGCAGCGCTTGCGGAACCCTGGGGCAGCAATGTATATTTCTCCCACCCCTATTCTTCATGGGAGCGAGGAACCAACGAGCGTCATAATGGCTTGATTCGGCGGTTTATTCCCAAAGGCAAGCCGATTCGCGAAGTGGATCCGGGTACTATCCGACGAGTTCAAGACTGGTGTAATCAATTGCCCCGCAAGATACTGGCTTATAGAACGCCTCAACAGTGTTTCGAGGACGAGTTGGCCAAGGTCGCATAAACAAGTATTGGAGCCCCGCTTTTCCCTAATCATGGATTTTACATCGTCTTCCGTCTGTCCATCAAGGAATTGCTGCGCCGAGCGTGCCGCTCGTCCTTGACGGACAGACATCAGAAGATGTCGTTGTTCAGGTAGGAAAAAATCGAGAAAAACTTATAGGGCAGAAATCCATCCTACGGTACACCACAACGGCTGAAACTGAAGCAATACAAAACACCAATAAGCATACTTAGCGAGTTTTTCACACCCTGTTGCATTTGCTATTGCAATTTATCATTATTTATCTGACTCAATAAATTAACATCGATTTGCGATAAAATGTTAAAAACCCGGGAATACAATATTGTGTTCCCGGGTTTTGTTGGTTATTGGCTGTAATTATGCAGATAATTCAAGCCGAGCTGTTCATATCGTTCGAGTTGACCCATCAACACGGAGTTGTCACCGGATGAGGACTTGACAATACGATTGATTTCGTGCGGTCGATAGCCTAGAAAGGCCAGTCGCCGAACCAAATACTGTAGTCGTTGATCCATTTTTTTCTTCCTCCCGTAATTCAAGATTTGGTAATCCTGACGTAATGATTACGTCAGCAGCCGCAATTACCATTCGACTGTTACCAATACCATCTGTGATTACGAGAAGCAAGAGAAATCCGGGCGTAACTGGCTTTGCTCTTTCAGATCGTGATAATGATTAAAGTAATGAAACAATCTAAACCATTATACGATGATGGATAGAGTTTTGTCAACTTGATTTGCCATGTCGTCTTTTGGCCTGAGGTTGTACAACAATTGCCGCCGGGTCAACCGGACAGGCATTTTCGCAGCCACCACAACCCACACAAAGGTTTTTTGTGACACTGGGACGATGAAGCAGGTCCGACTCAATGGCATGTTGTGGGCACTGCTCTTTGCAAACCAGACACAGCTTGCCTTCAGACCAACCCAGACAGCGGTTGTGGTCAATAACTGCGCGGCCGATCAGGGCTTGAGGAATGGGTATCTTGGCGATCGCTCCGGTCGGGCAGACTTGTTGACATTGTTGGCAAAGTTCACAACGGTTTTGGCGTGGGATGATCTGTGGGGTCAGAAACATGGCGGCACCAGCTTTCAGCGGCATCGGCTTGATGCATTCGCTGGGGCAGACTTTGATGCAGCGTCCACAGCGACTGCAACTGCTAAGGAAATCAAATTCTTCCAAGGCACCGGGGGGGCGGAGCGGGCTAGCCCCTGTCGGGCGGGCGAGCAGGGGTGACGCGGCACCTGCCAGAACAAGAGCGCCGCCAGCCCTTAATACTTCGCGGCGGGTGAATCCGGGTTTCTGGTCTTTAGCCTCTGCGTTTGCGATTATTGGCCGTGTCAGGTTGAATTGGCCGACAGGGCATATTTCGCTGCAACGGCCACACAGCAGGCAGTCTTGAGAGGTGCGGCTTTCAGAGGGAATCGCCGCCGCCGTAGGACAGATTTT
>JBBRWA010000487.1:0-2728 GCA_038246345.1 Chitinophagales bacterium | reverse complement strand
GGCCGTTGGTGTATGTTATGAACCATTGGCGAAGGAGAGCGCACCAGGAATGGTGAAATCCTTCAAGCCCAGAAACCAGAAATTTTTCACCTTCGCACTACAACCGCATTTCTTTCAACTTTGGTCCAGCACTGCTGTCGTGGCTGGAAGAAAACGATCTGGATGCTTATTACCTGATCCTCAAAGCCGATATTAAAAGTGCCGAAGGGTTTTCACGGTACAGCGCTTGTGCAAGCACACAGCCATTTCTTGAGTAAATATTTTGCGATAGCCTTTTTTTAATGAGGCCAATTCGGCTCGCAGATTTGCTTTATCATCGCGCAGGTCGATGCAAGTTTTTCTAACGCGGAGATGTGTTCCCGCAGTCTTTCTATATGCGTTTCGAACATCTCCCGTTCGGAAGACATTATCCCCTTGTCGTATGTGCGCTCATCGCCTTCTTGTTGCTTATTGTTGAGGTTATGGGGGGGGGACTAACTCCCATGAGCTGAATCGGCGAGACATTAAGGGCTTTGGCGATCATATTCAATTTGCGCAAGGGGATGTCGCGCTTGCCCGATTCATAATCTATCAGCGTGTGGCGCGAAACGCCGATCATTTCCGCGAGTTCTTTTTGGGGCATGTTGTCCATTCGCCTTCGAGATTTTTTGATGTTGTGGCCGAGGATTTTGGGATTAAATTCAAAAGTAGAAGGTGATTGATTAGTCATGTTCAATTTAGATTTGAGTACAAAGTTAAGTTTATTGGACAACTGTGCAAATTTTTGAACAATGAAGTGCAATATATTGAACACTGATGTTCAGTCTTAACTAGGGCAATGCTTGGCATGGGGGCGCACTTTTGCGGTGTTAAAGGGCACACCAACATTCACCATTAAAATTTTCCATGATGTAACAGAATGCTCAATTTCCGAGCCTCTATCTTGATCGCATCATTCCTTGGCTTAGGAGCCATCTCTTTCTTTGTCATCACAAGCTGTCAGAAAGAAAAAGCTTCGATCTTCGCTGGTCAAGAAAGCAGCGAGACACCAGCATTAACACCGAGCTGCGAAGATTTTTGCAGCGAATGTGGTGACGATCCTTGCAGCCCGAGAACGGTGTTAGAGGCTGTCACAACCCCTGATGATGCGGCAAATAGTCAGGTAAACATGATTCTTTACCACTATGCACAAGCCGTGAGAGAGGCAGCAAAAAACGCTACTTATCTCCAGTACATGATGGGGGCAATGACAGTCAGTAACGAAGGGGTATCGGTTTCTTTGCTTACTTTAGCGCAGAACAACTCGAGCTTCGCCAGTTTCATTAATGGCAAGTTGCGGCAGTCTATGTCTGACAACTATATTTATCCTCGCGGGGTAGAGACGGGTGTTGATGCGCTGATCGCTACCACAAGCTGGGAGGCAAATGCGTATTTGAAACCCCATCTTCAGTATGCCGGCACCTACTTTGATCCCGTTATTTACTACAAAACCAAGCCTGTTTCCGGAGCGGAGTCATATCCTGTTACGGTACTGATTAGTCAGGAAGTGAATGACTGTGACGATGCTGCGGGATGGAAGGGTGACACGCCTGCGTTGGTTGGGGAAACTGAAGGAAGAAGCGGGAATAGGGTGGTACTGATTGTGGGCGTGGGCGCTGATGGCAATGTGAACAACCCTGGAGCGGCCACTTTAGCAGGGACAGCACAAGATCGGACGACAACTGTCAGAATGAAAAGCATAAAAATCAAGGGCTTGGACTTTAGGTATGAAAATAGCGGCAAATCAGAAATAAAAGGGGTCTATATTAGGTATTCTTCCAATCCAATTGAAAGTAATGAACAGGTATACTACCACAAAATTTGTAAAAATGATATAAAAAATCAAAACGTGGTAACAAATTCCAACCTTATGGTTATTGATGGCTCTTGGGATTTAAATAGCCATTATTTTGGCTTTTATGAATATGACTGGTCGGCACAATTTTGGACAGTACCTCATCCATGTACAAATGAGTCCTTAAAAGGACAAAGGAAATACCCGTGGGAATGGTATAATGTTGATTTTTGCGGAGCTGCGAATACTTATTTCCCATCCTTGAGCGGAGGAGATGCGACCCGAGACAACACCAGGTGCACGTTTGTGATTTCTGGCGAATAAATTTATCTTTTGAAATCGTCCCTTAACCTATGATGCCTCATCCTTTATCATTGAAGGGTGAGGCATTTTTAACCTTTTATAATGAAAAAATATCTCATCGCAGTTCTTTATTTTTACTCTTTTTACCCATCCTATGCTCAAAACTTAAAAAGTTTTAGCGCTCAAGCCATCATCGGTACAAAGCTGCATACAAACAACTTTGAAGGGCCTAAGATTGACGATGCCTGGCAGTTAAAATCATCCTTGCTTTTAGGTGTTGAAATAACATACCGAAAATGGCCCCAATGGTCCTTTTCATATCTACATGACCGAACTCACTTCCTTTATAACAAGGAAAGACCTTATCCGCTTCTCAACTATCATGACTCAAACCTTTTTAGCAGCTTAAAAGGCAATTTTTGGGGTCTTTATTATCGCAAAAAGCACTTTAAATATGGCTTAGGCTATTACAAAAGCCTACATGAGAGTGCTGTTAACTACATTTTTCCCGGTGTAGTGTTTCTAAAACAGCATGTTGCTTTATCTTTCAGTTTTGTCTCTGGCAACGCGGAGTTTGAGTTTGTCAAATTGTTCCAATACAAAAAATTGTTT
>JBBRWA010000486.1:0-2751 GCA_038246345.1 Chitinophagales bacterium | reverse complement strand
GTCCCCATGTGGGTTCGATACATTTTGCGAAAACAATACTGAAATTTCCAAACATCATTAATTTCGCAAAACACTCAGCCACCTCTGAATTCTCAACTATCTCATTTGCTTTAGAAATTAGAAATTAGAAATTAGAAATTTCTCTTTGTCTCTCAGTCACCCTTTCTTCTTGTCACCTACTTAGATGTAGGACTTTCAATTGAACCGCCCGTCCCTCGTCCCTATTCTCCGTCCCTCGTCCCTTCTTCCACAACGACCAGCACCTTATTCGCATCAATGGTATCGCCTTCAGCCACATGAATTGATTTAACAGTCCCTGCAGACTTGGCTTTAAATTCACTTTCCATCTTCATGGCAGATACAATGATCAGTGTTTGACCGGCTTCAACCGATTCGCCTACTTTAACAGGAATCCTGACCACCTTGCCGGGCATCGGTGAAACGATGGTGTTGCCGCTGTCGGAAGAGTCGCCTTTTGAGCGGTTCATCCGGTAACGGGTCTGGGCATCAATTACCTCAACCTGGTACGAGTTGTGAAAGGAGTTTACCGTATAATGCTTTGGCGATCCATTTTCGATCATCTCGATGTTGTAGGATTTGCCCTTATAGATCATAGAGTAGATGCCTTCGCCGACCTTCAGTGCATCAATTTCATACACTTCATCATCTACCTGAACGGTAACCAGGTTCCCATCACGTTTCAGCTCTGTTACGTGCGCAGTCCGCCCGTCAATGTTAATTTCCAATGCCATAATAATTTAATTAAATATAGGCCACGCGTTGCGGGTCTTTCCAGCGACTGGCAACAAGTTTACCGGTTGAGTGGTCGGTGGATTTTATCTTTTCCAACTTACTGTTATGTTCCAGGAAAGCGGCAATAAGGGCAATGTCTTCACATACCCCGTCGCATTCGTGCGGACTAAAAAGAAAATCATTGTTATCCTCAATAAAGTGAGTGTTGTAATTGCCTGAGCGGAAAGCAGGTGCTTCCATAATGCGGGCCAGGAAAGGGATTGAAGTTTTTACGCCCGTAATTTTATACTCGTGCAGGGCACGCCGCATACGATCAACAGCTTCATCCCTGTTTTTGGCCCAAACAATCAGTTTGGAGATCATGGGATCGTAATAGATGGGGATGGTGTAGCCCTCGTAAACATACCCATCGTGGCGCACTCCCAGGCCAAGCGGCTCCGAAATGTGACGAATGGTGCCCGGGCTTGGCATAAAGTTGTTGTCAGGGTCCTCGGCATAAATACGGCACTCGATGGCATGACCGCTCTGTTTCAGGTCTTCCTGTTTAAAAGGAAGTTCTAATCCGTTGGCAATGTTGATCATCTCCTTCACCAGGTCAACACCCACCACACGTTCGGTGATCGGATGCTCCACCTGCAGGCGGGTGTTCATCTCGAGGAAGTAATAATTCAGGTTGTCATCCACAATAAACTCAATGGTTCCGGCTCCGTGATAATTGCAGGCTTTGGCCGCAGCCACGGCATGTGCACCCATTTCGGCCCGAACAGCCGGGGTAAGCAGTGGCGAAGGGGTTTCTTCCACCACCTTCTGATGACGGCGTTGAACCGAACATTCACGCTCGAAAAGGTGGAGGGCATTTCCATGTTTGTCGGCCAGTATCTGGAATTCAATGTGGTGGGGCGATTCTATATATTTTTCGATATAAACGGCATCGTCGCCGAAAGCTGTTATAGCTTCGGATCGTGCGCCACGGAGCGCGCTTTCTATGTCTTCTTCCTTCTTAACCAGGCGCATCCCTTTACCACCGCCACCAGCCGAAGCTTTTATCATTACCGGAAGGCCGATTTTGCGAATGGTTATCAGGGCTTCATTATAGTCCACGATCTTATCGACTGTGCCCGGAACTACAGGTACGCCGGCGGCTATCATGGTTTTGCGGGCTGTAATCTTATCGCCCATCTGGCGAATAGCATCCGGATTGGGACCGATAAACTCAATGCCTTCCTGCCTGCAGCGCTCCGAAAAGGAAGCATTTTCCGACAGGAACCCATAACCGGGATGTATGGCGTCGGCCTTCGATTTTTTAGCCGCTTCGATGATTTTATCAATGTTCAGATAGCTTTCAATAGAAGGCGCCGGGCCAATGTTGTAAGCCTCATCGGCATAACGCACATGCATGGAAGAACGATCGGCATCAGAGAATACGGCAACAGTGGGAATGCCCATTTCGCGGCACGATCGCATGATCCGAACCGCTATTTCGCCGCGATTGGCAACGAGAATTTTTTTTATCATACATTAATTATCAATATAATAGCCTTAAAACGATCAGGGCAGTTTCGGACTTGACCATCTTATAACAACAAAAAACCTGTTTTGTTAAAATAGTGTTAAGAAATTGTCGGATCGTAGAACGGCATTTTACGCCTGTTGGATAAATTTAAGTATGCAAATATATGAATATATCCTATTTTCAATGGATAAAACCCGGGGTTAATTTGCCTCTTTCAATGTGCAAAAAGGGTATGGTGAATTGAGGAATAGGGTTTTATTCCCAAAAGGTCAGGCTTCTTGCATCTGATTTGCCAGTAGCAGGGTAAAAATAAACCGGCTACCTTTTCCGGGTTCACTTTCAACACGGATTTTACCTCCATTGCGTTCAACAAACTCCTTGCAAAGAATAAGTCCGAGGCCTGTGCCGGTCTCTCCTTTTGTACCTTTGGTAGAGTGCTGTACATCGATGCGGAAAAGTTTTGTTAAATCTTCGCTATTGATTCC
>JBBRWA010000485.1:0-2752 GCA_038246345.1 Chitinophagales bacterium | reverse complement strand
TCACTCAATCCAATAAAAAAGGAACTACCGAGAATTTTGCTGTCGGTAGTTCCTTATCATGCATAAAATTTTATTCTAACTCAGCGGTTTTTTGTCGTTGGGTTGATGGATTCAACAGTGCTTGGACCAACCTTGAATTTCACAACTAACCCCTCTCGAATCCAGACCTCAATTGCCAATCTGTGATTAATGTTATGCAGGATATAATAGGTAGCAAAATCGCCTGCGTCTATCCCTTGCCCGAACATTTCCTTCAACTCTTTGGCGGGCATCCCTATGAAGCATTGTTCCGGGAAAACGGATTTCGTGTACTCGTAAGATGATTTGATAAATGGTATTCGGAATACCCCTAATTTTAGGTTTTTATCTGAATTATTATTGATGATAACAGCCTTTAAAAATGCCAAAACGCTGTCGCAGTCATTGAAGTACAGCTCGGATTTCAAAACCGGGGGCGACTCTTGGAGCGGCACTTTTGTAATATGCCTTTTAGTGCTACAGGATATGAGCAAAGCCGCTGCTCCGAAAATGATTAGATTTTTCATTGGACAATTATTTTTTGGGTTAACAATTGTCCTTCATACGAGGCTGATATGAAATAAATTCCACTGTTCAGGAATTCCAATTCTACAGTAGCGTTGGGGGCTATTTGAAAAGAATTAATCTTAGTTCCCAATGCGTTTAACACTACAAAATCGGTGATTTGACTTATCGCGCTCTTTACAAATATTTGCTGATTGACCTTGCAGATATTGGGGGCAACGCTAAACCACTCTACATTTTGGGAAATATTGGAAACGCCCGTAAGAGTACAGAATTTATCGACGTTTAAGAAGTAGTCGTTTATACATGCAACAGTGAGCAGATTTGGGCTTTGCAAAAGTTCCCTGCTTTTTTGGGCAAGGTACTCGCCCCCTGCTTCATCTCCGGCGTCTATTGTATGTTTGTTGCTGTTGCCTGCTGGCACAAATGGGTACATCGCACGGGAATCATTCGTGCCTTGTGCAGGGTCTAAAGCGTGGTTAAGCCCCAAAGCATGTCCGATTTCATGTTGAATAGCCGTGTACAAGTCGGTTTCGCCCCCAGAAATGGATGTTCCACTGTTCTTATCATACCAATCAACGTCTTGATTTACGGCTATGTAAGAATCTTTTGCAATGGGATATTTTATAGTATAATCATTTGGATTCCCTTCAAAAAATTCTTGGCAACCTGGTTGTGTCTCAATAGTCAGTATTGTGACTGCCGCAGTATGCGTTCCCATTGAAAGAGTTTGAACAGTGGCTTGGTCTGCAAAATAGATAACGTTGAGTGCATCGTTATCAATCAGGTGGTCATTCGGGTTTATTCCACCCAAATAATTGATGCTAATGCCGATCTTCTCTTCCCATTCGCAAAGCGCCTCCTTTACGAGCATTTCTATCTCGGCAAATGTATGCCCTTGATTAATGAGTGCCTGATTGGAGTTAATCGTGTTGTCCAGGTAAAAAGTGAGAGCCCCTTGAAGCGAATTCAGGCTATACCTCCGTATGTGCTTTGCGACCTGTGTCGAGGTGCCGTTTTCATCAATATCCGTAACCGTCCCTAATTGAAGGGAAAACTTGACATCAACCTCCTCGCTACATGGAAGGTCCAATAATCCCGCCGGGTCAACACGCCAAAGCCCGCTCCCCATTATGCCCGGTGGCAAAATGGCTGTTACATTTACTTCAATCAAGTTGTCGCTCCATGAAAGCAAAGTCGAACCGATATTTTCCAATACTATTCCATTGTCAACATCGGTATTTGCGTCAGGTATTATCAGCTTGCCTGGGGCATTTTCAAATCCCTGTCCCGCAATTCTTGCAATAGTCCCTATCCCAGCACCAGCCACAGCAGGCTGTCCATTTTCATCAACAAATTCTACCGCCATGTCGCTGCAACTCACTACGAAATACTTTCCATCCAAACAAATTTCCCTGAAATCGCTGCACCCGCTCAAAGATTGGTCATAGTACTTTCCCTTTGCATCTGTAATCTGTGTGTTGTTGATTAGTTCATTGGCCTGCAAAAGGTCAACTTCAAGCACCACTTCTGCGATTTCTTTGAGGCTGGTGCCAATCAGGGCATATGACAAACCTCCTGTACAGTTGCTGCCAACTGTATATTCTTGAGTATCTGACCCCCCTGTTCCGATTTCATCTGACCCCCCTATTCCGGAGCTTTGACCCCCCTAAATGTTAGTAACATTCCGGGGGTCTGACCCCCCTGATAAAAATGTGGATACATACTGAAAGAATCGCCAGTTTTCCATCTAAAAAATGGACTGATGGCAAAACAAAAACGTATGGATCAGATTAAAAACCTGTTGCGCAATTACCTGGCCAATGGCTCGATCAAGGCCACTGCACGCCAGTTGAAGGTGTCCAAGAACACCGTTCGGGAGTATCTGCGGCGTGCCGAAACATATTCGGCTGATTTGTCCGTGTTCCTGGAACTGGACGAGGAGGCCTTGAGCCGGATATTTCACGCGCCTGACGGGGCTTCGGCGGACAAGCGCTCGACTGTGTTCGAGCAAAAGGTGGATTATTGGCTTGGGGAATTGCGCCGGATAGGCGTAACGCGTGAGCTGCTCTGGGAGGAATACCGAGCGGCACATCACGACGGTTACAGTTACAGTCAGTTTTGCGTGCACCTGCGCCGTCAGGTCGCTGGGCGCGGTCTGACGCTGGCTTTAGAGCATGAGCCGGGCGAAGTGCTGATGGTGGACTTT
>JBBRWA010000484.1:0-2758 GCA_038246345.1 Chitinophagales bacterium | reverse complement strand
GAGAATGAATACCTCAATGCCAAACTTGTTTTTGATGCTTTCCATCTGGGCCTTTTCATCACCTGCGATATTATGCCAGCCAGCGATCAGCGCAAGCTCCTCATCGTTCATTTTCACCACATCAGCTTTGGCAAGCAGCTCTTCAATCAGGGATTGGGAGTAAAAAGGTGTGCGTAGGTTAACATCAAAAACCCGAAGCCGGGCAAGTTCCAGGTATTGCAACAGCGTCTTTTTATTCTGCTCCGTGCGACAGGCAAGGCTGCCGAAAACCAAAGCATCGGCATTTTTTGCGTAAGCCTCCGCATTGTCATGCGGCTGGATATTGTCCCAGGCAACTGGGCTGACAATTTCATAAGAAGGAGAGCCTCCCGCTGTCAAAGTCACGTTCACGACGCCTGTTTCCAGGGTATCATCCGTTTGAATCAAATCAATGGGCACCCCAATATTCTCCATAAACTGCCGGAGCTCATTGCCCAATTCATCTGCCCCAACTCTGCTGATCAATTTCGCATTCAGCCCAAGCTGGTTGGCGTGAAAGGTGACATTCAAGGGTGCACCACCAGCAATACGGCCAGCAGGCAGCAGGTCCCAGAGGATTTCACCAAAACAAATAAGCGTAGGGTTCGACATGGTTGTATGTTTTACAGTGCTTTTTACTTTTTTATCTCACACCACGCCACTACGACCACAACGTGCAATATGCTTTTAGCCTTAGTGCTGGCCTCTGGCCTAAGCGCTTTTACGTTGTAGTCGTTGTGGCGTGGTGTGAAAACATTTTTTCATGTCGTGGTTTGCTTTTTTGCCCTTTGCTTTTTTTGCCTACTTTCAAACTAGCCTACTTGCCCTTTCCCCCTTGCCCCGTCAACTGCTTCTCCAAATCTTCCAAAGAAACACCTTTTGTCTCCGGCATCATGCGCCAGACAAACACCAATTGCAGCACCATCATAAAGGCAAAAAAGGCAAACACGGGCGCTGCGCCAATTTTTGTGAACAGCACCGGCACCAAAGAAGGAATCGCCGCTGCCAACCACCAATGCACAGAGCTGCCAAAAGCTTGCCCGTTCGCCCGTAAATGGTTGGGGAAAATTTCAGAGATAAACACCCAAATGACCGTGCCTTGTCCAATGGCATGCGCCGCAATAAACATGAACAGGAAAATGGGAACAGCCATGCCTTTCCAACCCATCACAAAAGCCAAAGCTACTAAGGAAAGCGAGATAATATAGCCTACCGAACCGATGTACATAAGCTGTTTGCGGCCAAAACGGTCGATCAGCGACAAGCCGATCAGGGTAAAAACCATGTTGGTCACCCCAATGCCGATGCTGCTCAAAAGCGCAGCGCGTTGTTCCAGGCCTGCGACTTCAAAAATCCTCGGCGCGTAGTACAAAAAGGCATTGATGCCGGAGAATTGATTGAAGAAGGCAATGAAAAACGCCAGGGTCAACGGGAACCTGTATTTCTGGCTGAAAATGGTCTCGCTGCTGTCCGAGGTGGCGTGATCTGATACGATTCGCTGCATCTCAGCAGCCGTATCCATGCCAGGGTCAATAAGTTTTAAGGTTGCAGCAGCGGCTACCTTGTCGTTCTTTTTTATGAGCAACCATCTAGGGCTTTCCGGCACGGTCAACACCATGAAGGTGTATATAAAGGCTGGTATTGCTTCTACGCCGACCATCCAGCGCCAGGCGTTATCGCCCACGCCGCTCAACAGGTAATTGGAAAGAAAGGCTACCAGGATACCCAAAACGATGTTGAACTGGTAAAGGGCTACCAATTTGCCCCTGTTCTTAGCCGGTGCGATTTCAGCAATATAGGCCGGCGCAGCGATGGTGGAAGCACCTACGCCAAGTCCGCCAATAAAACGGAAAATGGCAAACACCCATGGATCGCCCGCGAGCGCGGAGCCAATGGCGGATACGGTGTAGAAGATACCAATCCAGAAAAGAGTCTTTTTGCGGCCCAATTTGTCGGTCGGGATGCCGCCGAACATGGCACCAATGACTGTACCCCACAGCGCAGAGGCCATGACGATAAATCCGTGGAAAAGTTCTCCTCTGGGCCAAAGTGCTTGCAAGGAAAGGTCGGCCCCGGAAATTACCACAGTGTCGAAGCCGAATAGGAATCCTGCCAATGCGACGGTAACAGACCAGAATAAGATTTTGCGATGATTCACGTTTGCTATTTTATCGGGGCAAGGTAGTTCGCCTATCCCAACATTTCCAAGAACCAACCCTTCTCCGTCAGCACTTTCTCCTTTTCCACTTTTTCTCGAAATTCCGCTACCGCTTTGGCATTGGAAAAATTCAACGTGCTCATCTGTTGCGTGTACTGAACCAAGAGGCTGTAATTGGTTCGATGGTAACCAATGGCGGTATGCCGCCGGATAAAGTTTTTCATGCTGGCGAGGTGACTGGCCAGCAGGTCGAACTCGTCGGTTTCATAGTATATTTTCAGTTGCAAGGTCTTGGCGATCAGGTTGTTGATGAGGTCTTTGTAATCGGAGCGCTGTAGGTTGAGCAGGGCCGTTTTGTAGTCCTTGCGCGCGTACGCTACCCGCGCCATGTTGAGACTTGCGGTGGCATCCCGCCATTGGCGTTCGAGTTTGGGGCGGTAACTGAGGATGAAATTTTCAGCCCAGTCGAGTTCACCTACGCGCAGGGCAATGGCGGTGATGTTGTTGAAAGCGAAGCGGGAAATCTGGTTATTTTCGAGCAGCAGGTCAAGTTCAAGGGCACTTTTGTACAGGTCGAAGGTG
>JBBRWA010000483.1:0-2763 GCA_038246345.1 Chitinophagales bacterium | reverse complement strand
TGCGCAGTGCCGAGCACAAGACTTTTTGTGCCGGTGCCAGCTTCGACGAGCTGATGTCTATCAACGATATTGAAACGGGGCATACCTTTTTCTCCGGATTCGGCAACGTAATCAATGCGATGCGTACCTGTTCTAAAATTGTGATCGGACGGGTACACGGGAAATCAGTGGGCGGCGGCGTAGGACTCGCTTCCGCCACTGATTTTTGCCTGGCAACCAAATGGGCCACGTTCCGACTCAGCGAACTGGCCATCGGTTTCGGGCCTTTCGTGATCGGCCCGGCAGTGGAAAGAAAGGTTGGGGTGGCTGCTTTTACCCAGTTATCGCTCACGCCCGATGAATGGCGCACGGCTGACTGGGGCAAAGCGCACAACCTCTACGAGGAAGCTTTTGAAACGCCAGAGCAAATGGATGGCTACCTGGAGATGCTCTGCGAAAAACTTTGCGCCTACAGCCCCGAAGCCCTCGCAGAACTCAAGCGGGTGTTTTGGCAAGGGACAGAACACTGGGATACACTCCTGGCTGAACGCGCCGCCATCAGCGGACGCTTATCCCTGACGGACTACGCCAAAAACGCGATCGAGGCGTTCAAAAAAGGTTGATAGTAAGTTAGTTGCTGCTTCTTTTCAAGGCTTTTCCCCTTACCCTGACTTGTCCTGCTGTAAGCATCCGTCCACGGAAAGTGCGCGTAACGTACTAATACCACAACTTTCTGTTTTGCTTTCTCCCTTTTGACGTGGACGGATGCTTACAGCAGGACAAGTCAGGGTAAGGGAAGGCCATTGACGGTGAGTACGGCAGGATTGTTACCCTGCATGCCGATAGTCAAAAATGGACATTGACTGCATTCTCCAAATGCCAAGCATAACAACAACCTGAAACCTTATAGTTCAGCCACGAACTGGTCGAATAAATACCGCGCATCATGCGGGCCGGGGCTGGCTTCCGGGTGGTATTGTACACTGAAAGCCTGATAGTTTTTCAGTTTGATTCCTTCAACAGTATTGTCGTTCAAGTTAATATGCGTAGCTTCCACGACGCTGGGGCTGTCGTACACGGCTTGTTCCAGCACGCCGAATCCGTGGTTCTGGCTGGTAATTTCACCGCGACCCGTACGCAGATTTTTTACCGGATGGTTTAGGCCGCGATGGCCGTGGTGTAGTTTGTAAGTGGGTAGCCCGACGGCCTGTGCCAGAATTTGTTGCCCGAGGCAAATACCGAACAGCGGCTTTCCGGATTCGAGCATTTGTTTGGTTGTTTCAACTGCATAAGCCATGGAAGCTGGATCGCCAGGGCCATTGGAAAGAAAATAGCCATCGGGATTCCAGGCTGCAACTTCTTTAAAGTTGGTTTTGGCAGGAAAAACTTGCAGGTAACAATCGCGCTGATCGAAAGAGCGCAGGATGTTTTTCTTTACGCCAAAGTCCATTACGGCGATGCGCTTTTTTGCTTCGGGATTTCCAATAAAATAGGGTTCTTTTGTCGTCACCAGGCTTGAAAGTTCCAGTCCGGCCATGCCAGGCGTGGCTTTCAAGCGTTTTTGAAGCGCCTTGATATCATCCGTTTCGGAAGAGATGATGCAGTTCATCGCCCCGCACTCGCGTATGTGCTGCACGATGGCGCGGGTATCCAAATCGCAAATGGCGACCAAATTCTCCGCTTCAAAATATTCCTGAATGGTTCTGTCGGCATTGGCGCGGCTGAAAGGGATGTTGAAATTGCGGCATATAAAACCGGCAATTTTCACGCCATCGCTTTCCACTTCATCGTTTTTGATGCCGTAGTTACCAATGTGGACGTTGGTTGCCACCAGCACTTGTCCGGTGTAGGAAGGATCGGTAAAAATTTCCTGATAACCGGTCATTCCGGTATTAAAACAGATTTCTCCGGTGGTCGTTCCGGTTTTTCCGGCAGCGGTGCCGTGAAATACAGTTCCATCTTCGAGCAGTAGAATGGCTTTCAATGTGTCGGTGGTATGTGGTTGATGAAAAGAAGGAATGGTGTCCTTGATCCGATTGCGGCGCAAAGGTCGGTTAAGGAAGGCTAATTCCCAAAAAGAAAGCCAATGCTATTTACAATTCCTCATCGCACCACCGTCACATCCCCCTTTTTCAGCAACACCGTGCCATCCAGCATCTTAATCCGGGCATGCCAAACGTACACCCCCGGCAGCACCAGCCGACCGCGAAAACTGCCGTTCCAACCCGATGATTCATCGTTGATAGACATAGATTCCCGATCAAACAACAATTCTCCCCAGCGATCAAATATTTGAAAAAATTCAACCACTTCGACCAAACTAGGGTCGCCATACACCGTGAAGGACTCATTTTGGCCGTCCCCATTTGGAGAAAATATTTGCGGAATATACACGCCTTCTCCTTTTCGAATCAGAATAAGCAAACTGTCATGGGCTATGCAACCCGCCCCGTTTGTCAACAACAGCGCATACACGATGCTGTCACTGGCAGTGACAACAGGATTTGGGCAGCCTGTGCAACTCAGTCCATTTGGCGGCGACCAGGCGTAAGAAAAATCGCCCGCCTGGTTTATGGCGACGGGGATGGGGTATGTTTGGCCAACTTCAAGGGTCTGGGTTGGGCCAAGGTCAACGGCCAACAACGGCGGGTCTTCTAACAGCAAAGAATAAGTAGCCGTACAGCCCTGATTGTCCGTAATGGTAATCACCTGCATACCTGCGGACAATTCATCGAACATGCCCGCTGAAATAGGAGTGCCCTGATTCAGGCTGAATTGTAACGG
>JBBRWA010000482.1:0-2771 GCA_038246345.1 Chitinophagales bacterium | reverse complement strand
GGATTTTTACACCAATTTCATCACTATCCAGCGAGCCTTTCGAGAACAAGCGCCCTGCCTGCAATACGCCTGTCAGGCCTACCAATTGGCAGGTAGATTTTTGGTTACTTTTTGGCGCAACAAAAAGTAACAAGCCTCGCCGGCTAATGAGGCGGTGCCAGACCAAAGAAGTTGTCATCAACTTCAAGGCCGTGCACCAGAAACAGGGCGGAGTATATCCCTTTGTAAATTATTTTCTATTTGGGGTACATCGGAACGAAAAAGGACATTGACTTTCAAATTTATTTTGGACGGGTATGATTTTTTATACATTGCGGCAATGGGGATATTTGTTTATGCAGCCAATAAATCTATGGGGCATTACGAATCTTTTTTGGTGCCGGGCAGGAATCTGATTATTGGTCTGATTCTGGGCGCTGTCGCTCTTGCCGGTTGGAAGCTCATCAAAAATCCGGCGAGTTATAAATTAGGTCTGTTTATCGTTTATCTAGCCGCCGGCTTGGCCCTTTTATTTATTTTGTGTTTTGTAATTCTTCTGATTTTTTCCGGGGGTAAGTGGAATTGAACCTTTGGCTAAAACGTATTAATAACAACAATACATTTATCATTTTTCGTGGACAAAGACAACCTGAGGGCGCCAACATCCCATTTATACGATATACACGTGCTCTAAATTTAGAGCGCAAGCAAACCAAATGTGCGCAAGCGACTCATTGATTTGCCTTGCCAGAAGCGGTCAAATCCCGATAAACCGAATTGGTCATAATCCCTCTTTAATTCCTCAAAGGTTAGGGGTTCATCACTGCCAATTGCCATTTTTGGAAGGATATGCATCAACCAATCCCCTTTATCCCGACTCATTTTTAGGACAATGGTTTCTCGTTTTTCTGTGAAGGTTAGCGCGGCCATTTCGCTGAGTCCCGAATCATGAACTTTTTGGTAATAAGCTAAGGACGGGAGTCCACCCAGCCACACCACTTTTGCAGTGGGTTTGAGCTCCCTGGACACACCTTCTTCTAAAGCCTTCAAAATATAATCGTCGGATATAGCTGTTTCCGGTACGTCGAAATCAAACCAGTTTCTGACCGGGTTGTCCAGGCAAATACCATGCATGTAATTAAGCAGAGATTTTTTAAGCCCATAGCTAAACAATTCATGGTCCGCCCCATTCGGATCATGGTGTATGACGTCATTGTGGGCAAACGCGCCCCGCTGATTGGGTTCGATAAGTACATTGAATTTTTCCGGATGCATGCCCACTGGGCTATGGGCCGTCATGGCAAACTGATGCCAAAAGCCGGACTGTAATATGCCCGCATGAAACATTTGCCGCACCATCTCCAGCGAATCAATCGTCTCTTGAACTGTTTGCGTAGGAAAGCCATACATCAAATAGGCATGGACCATAATACCTGCTTCGGTGAAATTTCGTGTCACCTGGGCCACCTGAGCCACTGTGACACCTTTCTGGATCAACTCCAGCAGCCGATCAGACGCTACTTCCAGTCCGCCGCTGATGGCGATACAACCACTGGCCTGGAGGAGCAGGCATAAGTCGCGCGTAAACTGTTTTTCAAACCGGATGTTGGTCCACCAGGCTACACTAAGTTTGCGCCGGATAATTTCCAGTGCTAGGGCACGCATCAATGCTGGCGGTGCAGCCTCATCCACAAAATGAAAACCATTCTGTCCTGTCTGGGCAATCATTTGCTCCATGCGGTCGCACAACAACGCCGCCGTAAGGGGTTCATACGCCCTTATATAATCCAGTGAAATATCACAGAATGTACATTTGCCCCAATAACAACCATGGGCCATAGTCAGTTTATTCCAACGGCCATCACTCCACATGCGGTGCATCGGATTAGCAATTTCCAGCACCGAAATATATTGGTCAAGCGGCAGATCGCTATAATCGGGAGTGCCCAAATCGGCCTGTTTGTAATCCTTGCTCAACGACGAATTCATATACGTCACTTCATTGTCGATCAGGGCAAAGGTGCGTTTTAATAATTCGATCGGACGTCTGCCGGCTATGTGCTCCACTAAATGTTCCAGTGGCGCTTCACCGTCATCGAGCGTGATAAAATCAAAAAATTCAAAAACACGGGGTTCTGATAGGGACCGTAATTCAGTGTTGGGAAACCCGCCCCCCATCACCGTTTTGACGCCGGGGCAATGGGACTTTATCCATTGGGCACACCTAAATGCCGAAAACAGATTGCCGGGACAGGGAACAGAAATCGCCACAAGTGCCGGATTGACCAGGGCCATCCGTTCCTGTAATAGCTTGAGCAGCAAGTTATCAACATACGAGCAGGCCTGCTGTAAGGTGGCATAGATTTCGTCAAAGTGATTGGCAGACCGACCCAGCCGTTCTGCATAACGACTGAATCCAAAATGGGGATCTTCACATTCCTTGATGAGGTCGGAAAGATCTTCCAGGTAAAGTGTAGCCAGATGTTTGGCCTTATCCTGCGTCCCCATAGACCCGAAAGCCCATTCCAGATCATCCAATTGACCAAATCGTCCCGCCTCCGGCAAAAACGCTTCCTGACAAATAAGATGCGCAATCATCGGGTTTTTTCCTTGCAGGAAGGAGATGACGGGCTCTATAGTGGCGATATAATCATCACGCAAAGCGATGATCCGCCGGGCATTTGCCGATACCGAATGTTGAGACTCCTGGATACGATCAAAAAGACGGGTAAGTCCCAGTTTGGAAAATAAAGCCAGGATAACCTCAATGCCCAGATCTGCCTGCGTAGCCT
>JBBRWA010000481.1:0-2786 GCA_038246345.1 Chitinophagales bacterium | reverse complement strand
TTTTTTGAATAAAAAGGAAATAGAATCCCGGGAAAAACTGCGCCAGGGCGTAGACAAAAAAAAGGACCCATACCCAGTTTCCGCCACCCAGTTCAAAACCATTCGCTACACCGCAGAAAAAGTGCACGACTTTGCCTGGTTTGCCGACAAACGCTTTTTTGTCCTGAAAGACACCGCCAGGCTGGCATCGGGAAAGACGGTTGACTGTTGGGCGATGTTCACGAACGCCGAATCCGATATTTGGCAAAAAGGCGCTTTTTATGTGCGCCGCGCCGTGGAATTTTATTCGGAAAAGGTAGGCGAATACCCCTGGTCCCAAGCCACTGCCGTGCATTCGGCGCTTAGCGCGGGCGGCGGCATGGAGTATCCCATGATTACCGTTATCGGCAACTCTGGTTCCGGGAAAGACCTGGACAATGTGATTACCCATGAAGTGGGGCATAACTGGTTTTACGGCATTCTAGCCTCCAATGAGCGCGACCACCCGTTTATGGATGAAGGCTTGAATTCGTACTACGAAGGTCGGTATATGAAAAAGTATTACGGCAGTTATTCTCCCGTGGAACTGCCCAAATTTCTGTACAATCCAGCCAAAGTAGGCTCGGTGCAAGAAAACGGCTACTTGTTTTTGGCGCGAGAACACAAGGACACGCCGCCCGACAGCCATTCCAACGATTTTACGGAATTGGGCTATGGCCTACTGGTGTACATGAAAACGGCGGCTTGCATGGACTGGCTGGAAGCGGCGGTCGGTACCGAAAAAATGGATGAAGCCATGCAGGAATATTACCGGCAATGGCAGTATAAGCACCCGTATCCAGCGGACTTGAAAGTCGTTTTGGAAAAAAAAGACGTGCCCGCTGACTGGTTTTTCGATGCCATGCAAACCCAAAAACGGGCAGACTATGCTTTGAAACAGGTGGAAAAATCAGGTGCCGGGGAATGGAACCTAACAATCGAACGCAAAGGAAATTTGGAGTCGCCCTTTCCGGTTACGGCCATAAAAGACGGCGCTGCGGTCAAAACGATGTGGTATCCAGCTTTCGGCGGCGAAAATGGTACTTCGAAAGATGCCAGGTCTCAAACAATTAAATTTTCAGTGCCTGAAGCAGACGCGTTCATCATCGACCGGGAGCATACAACCCTGGATATGAACCGCAAAAACGACATGCGCCGCAGCAGCGGTGTTTTCCCCGGCATGGAGCCTTGGCAGTTGAAAATGCTCGCGCCGTTTCAAGAGCCGCGAAAAAACACCATTGGCGTTTTGCCTTGGGTGGGCTGGAACAACGCGGACAAAACCATGTTGGGCCTAGCCTTCTACAGTCCGCCGTTTGCGCCCAGGCCCATGCAGGTTTTTCTGCTCCCAGGCTTTGCTTTGGGTTCTAAAAGCTTTGTTGGCTTGGCCGATGTGCGCTATCGCTTTTATACAGCAGGCGTATTCCAGAAAATAATACTCAGCGTTGGGGCCAAGACCTTCAATGCTGACTACAATCCCACCCAGGATTACTACACCAGGTTTTACCGCATCATGCCACAGATTCGGGCGGAGCTGCGCAGTCCATCCCTGGCTTTCAGCCACGCCCTGGTTTTCAGGACGCTGTTTATTGGCAACGAAGAAGCCAATTTTGACGACATCAATTACTTAGGGAAAAGCTGGCGCAAAAACACCATCCACGAACTGCGTTACGAAGGCGCTCAGAAGGCCGCCCCGAATCCCTATCGCTTTCAAGTTGCCCTGGAAACCCAGGACTACCGCGATGTTTTTGACCGCCCGGCCAATTACCTGCGCGGTACTGCGGAGTGGCGGCAGCAGTTTTATTACAAACCCAAACACAAAGTAACTGCCCGCGTTTTTGCCGGCTATTTCTTTAAAAACACCCTGCGCAACAGCGATATCAATCCGCCCTACAACGCCCTCAGCCTCAATCCCCAAGGTTTCAACGACTACAAATACGACGAGATCTTCTTGGCCCGCAATGGCGGATCGGGCATTGCGGGCAGGCAGGTAAGCCAATCGGATGGCGGTTTCAAAGGGCCTTTTGGCGCTGCCTTTGCGGGTATTTTGGGTAATTCCAACAATTATGTGTTATCGCTCAACCTCAAAGCTGACCTGCCCAAGAAGCTGCCCCTTAATATTCCCCTCAAGCCCTATTTTGATTTAGGCTACTTTGACGATGCTACGCCCCTCGGCACAGGCAGGCCCAGCAAAGAGCAATTGTTGTGGAACGGCGGATTGATGCTGGAGTTCTTGAAAGGCGGTTTGGAGGTGTATTTCCCGCTGTTCAGCTCGGAGACCTTAAAACGACAATACTGTGAACTGGGCGGCGGCACCAACAAATCCGCCATTTTCTGCGGTGGCAACTACCTGGAAATGATTTCCTGGAGCTTTAAAATAAATACGAGCGACCCATTGGGTGCCATTCAAAGTATTGCACAGTAAATGTTACATTGAACGAAAACGCCCATTTCGACGTTTACCCACAAAGAAAACAACCATCGAATAGCAAGGAGGATCCGGATTGGGCTGAATTGGTACCAACTTATTCGTCAGACCACGAAAAGTGGTCGGACGAGAGCCTTTTGGCCTGAGGATTTTTCATCGTCCGATCAATAATTACACGTAAACGCCTGACTTCCAGCCGCCTTCTCGATCACCTGCTTCCTTTACCATGAGTTGTCTTGCTGTAAGCGTCCGTCCACGTTAAAAGGGAAAAAGCAATGCGGGATGTTTTGGTTTTGGCACCTTCAGCGCGCTAGACTTGGACGGATGCTTACAGCAAGACAAC
>JBBRWA010000480.1:0-2820 GCA_038246345.1 Chitinophagales bacterium | reverse complement strand
GTCACAGCCGCGCAATTGCGGGCCAATATGCTCGCTCAACCGCTGCGTTAGTATGTCCATATAGGTGTCATAGAATGTGTAGCTTCGATTCAGCTCCAACTCAATCTCGCCTAATCGGTGCATAAAAATTGCACGAACACGAACATTCTGAGATTCTGACATGTATTGATCCGCTACCATCCGTAAGCGATGCTGGATACGGTTCGATTCGGCAGCCAACTGACTCTCCAATATATCCCACTGCACCCGCCGGATGTCCTGCTGGGGCTTTAAACCGAGCGTCTGGCGCAGACCCGTCAATAGCCTCGCCCGCATCCGTAGGGACTCTATTTTTTGGATCAACACGGCTCCCTTCAGGTTTGTGGTTTTAATGGTAGCTACCATATCGTACTATTACTGTGGTTGCCAAATGTTAATAAACTTCCCAGCATGTACGGTTACGATTGCGCCGGGCTTAAGGGGTATTTGCGTTCTGCGCATCCCTTTGCGATGGTTTTTCATATCGTCGGCAGCTTTTTTGACCGCAATTTTCCCCATATCTCTCAGTTGATTCACGTTTGTCATTTGTGCCATGTTCTTGGCTAAATGGTTGTAAGAACCTTTGGCCAATTGCACGGCGCGTTGGGCATTGGCCATTGAAACGCCGGGCGTTTCGCCCTCCAGGAGCCTATTGGCGACATCCATACCTTTGGCGATAGCCCCTCCGCCGGGAAACATCGTGACGGCATTTTTCACCAAATCATTGTTTAGCACTCCTTTGAGTGCCCCTTTAATATCTCCCCGGGCCACTTTTGATAAAGCTTGTGCCGCTATGCCAAACGGAGTGTTACGGGCTATTTTTTTGAGTAATTTTCCACCGGTAGTCTGTAAAAATTTTTTGCCCAGCCTTTTGAATCTTTTAAAAAAGAAGTCCTGCTCCATTTCATACAGTACTCCGTCAATGGTTTGTTCCATTTCAAACTCATTGTCTGCGCCGTTGGTCATGGCTTCATACAGGCGATTGGCATAGGCTTGCTCATTTGGGTTGTCCCAAGATTCCATTTCATATTCATTTTCTCCGTCTTCTTCTTCCTCTCTATATTCTCCGTCTTCTTCCTCGTCATATTCCCCGTCTTCTCCCTCTTCCTCTTCATATTCGGCCTCGGAATCAACATCCTCTGCTTCATCGGCAAAGCCACCATACCCGGAGGTGTTTTCAAATTCATCATCCAGTTCAAACTCCCGCTCAAACTCGGATAAATTACCGCTTTTCATATCCATCTTATACGTTTTAAGGTGAAAAGTCAAATTGCTCGGTGGTGTTTGTGCTCTGTCAACCCCATCACCATTTCCAGTCACAAACAAACCCCCAATCCCGCTGGACCACTTGCATTATCGCTTCAAAAACTTGTAATATCCTCGCAAACCGCCCAAAAACTAGCTTTTTCGCCACTTGGAGGGTGGTTTGCCAAATTCTTTTCGAAAACAATTGGCGAAATAGGCCGGGTCGTTGAAACCCGTGCGGTAGCCGATTTCGGCTATTGGAAGGTCGGTGGTAGTGAGCAAAGTAAGGGCCCGGAGGAGACGATGTGATCGGATAAAAAGGGCGGGTGAGGCTGCCCCCTTGGCATTCATTTTGCGATTTAACTGGCTCTCACCCACATTCAAGTCTCGGGCGAGTTGGGCCACCTTGTAATGTTCGTCTAGGTGACTGTCCACGCAGGCCCGGATACGGGTGAGGAATTCGTTTTCCTTGTCCACCAACGTTTCCAAGTCAGCCCCCGGTGCACCTCCATTTTTGCTGGTAAAATACGCCCGAAGCCGCCGCTGACTCTCCATTTGTGCTTCCAAGGTGGCGAACAATTCGGCCCGGTCAAAAGGCTTGATCAGCCAGGCATCGGCACCGTGCCGCAGGCCGTCGATTTTATCCGTAACAGTTGTGCGGGCAGTAAGCATCACCACGGGGATGTGGCTTGTGCGTGCATCGTCTTTTAGCGCCTGGCAAAAGGTTAAGCCGTCCATGCCGGGTATCATCACGTCGCTGAGCACCAGGTCGGGCTGGTGCTCGAAGGCTTTGACCAAGCCCACATGACCATCCGTAGCCGTTAAAAGGCGATATTGACTGGTGAGCAAGCGGCATAGATACAGCACTAGATCGGGATTGTCTTCAACGAGTAACAGAAGAGGCAGATTTGCGGAAGATGGTTCACTCGCCGCAATAATCGGCACCGGCGAACGTGGGATTGGCGACGGCATGTCGTTCGTCTTGGGCACTGCCTGATTTTTCACTGGCAAATACACCCGGAAGATGCTGCCCACACCCCCTCGACTTTTCATGGTCACTTTCCCTTCCAGCAGCGTGACCAGTTCTTTGGCTAGGGTCATACTCCTAAAACATGCACGCCATTTTATGAAATCGAGATTGCATAACCTCAAATTTATCATTATCAATACCCCAAAAGCCAACAGCACCAAGCCAAACACTGAGTTCAACTTGTCGCAACTATACAGCAATAACATACACTGGGAATGGGGTTTCATGGGGTTTCATTTGGCGTTTTTGGTTATACAAATATATTGTTACATTTTAAACTTTCAAATTATTTTTCGGGCATTCTTTCTAAACACAGTTTTTTTTATTGTTATATGCAAAAAGCTCAATCGTTTTGCTGCTTATGTGCCCCAAAATCATACCCCCCTCCCCATTTCGCCACCCCTTTCCCAAACCGCATTTTCCTTAACAATGCAAACGCTTTTTTCCGATCTTGGTGCCCTTTCCTAACCCATTTTCCTTCCAATTGTATGAAACCTGTTTTCCGCCTTCTTGCCCTGCTGCTGCTG
>JBBRWA010000479.1:0-2848 GCA_038246345.1 Chitinophagales bacterium | reverse complement strand
TATTTTTCCTTGAAAACAAACGCGGACATGTACCAAATGCCGGAAAACGCCGATGCGCCGATCAAAGTTGAAGCGGATTACCTCAGCTTTGGGTTTATTGGCAGCCGGGTGAAGCCGCAAATAAAAAACACCCCGGTTGTCGTGGTGCAGTCAATGGGCCAGGGCAGCGCGGTATTTTTTGTGGACAACCCTTTGTTCCGCTCTTTTTGGGAGGCCGGGAAGTTGGTGTTTGCGAATGCGGTGTTTTTTTAACTGGTAAACATGAGTCACCCCTTATTTTTATTGGAAGAAAACAGGTAAAAATTAGGGTATTTGTGTATACTTATTGGTCGGACGAAGAAAATTCGTCAGACCAAATGGCCCTCGTCCGACCACTTTTCGTGGTCTGACGAATAAGTTAGGGCCAATTCTCCCCCACCTGACTCCTCCCTGCAAAAATAACGAGTGCAAGTTCTGAAAATCCGGGATGATTCATGATTCTTTCCAATATTCAAGGATGAGCATGCGCTTGGCCCATTTCGTTTTTTCGAAGATAGTCTTTTGTAAAAACTCGTTTTTTTGTGCAATTTCCTGAATCTTTTCTAAATCGCAATCGTCGCTTAAGATCACCCATATTGTAGAATCGGCGTGGATATACCCCGGCATTTGGCGAAATAATTTTTCGAAATATTCCAGGTTTTCCCCGGCAAAAAATGCGTGTGCAGCTTTGTCTTTTGGATTGGCAGCGAAGTAAGGTGGATTGATGAGCAGGTAGTCGAACGTTTCACTTTTCGGCAGTTGATCAAACAAATCGCTTTCTATAACTTTGATTGAAAGATTGTTTGCAGCGGCGTTCGCTTGCGCTGTTTTTACAGCCAAGGGATTGATATCGACAGCGCTGCTGGTAGCGCCTTTTTTTGCGGCAAACATGGCCAATAGCCCGCTGCCCGTCCCGATATCCAGCACCATTTTTCCTTCTAAGTCAATGGTTTGCAAAAAATCAATAAATACAGTCGTGCTAAAAAACAGGCCTGGATGAAACACGCCTGGTGGTATTTGTACCCGCAAACCGGCATACTCAAAGGAGCATTCTTGCTGGATATGCCGCAGCACCCATTTCCCGTACAAGGGCAGCCATATTTTATGAAAAAACCAGCGCATAATTTAAAACCCGGTATTGATGCGTAGGAAAAAACCGCTTTCACCCAGGTCGTTCCAGCTCCATTCAGCGCGGATGGTTTTGTCGAACCAGGCTACCACGTCGATCCCTGGGCCATAGCCAAACAGGGCGCGGTTTGCGAGGGGATTGTTGGCGCTGTAATACGGATCATTTGCCCAGCCAAGATCGGCGTTCAGGGAAAGAAATATCTTGATCGGTATGATACGGTATGCCTTGAAGGGGATTTTATTGCCCAGGTTAAATTGTGATGAAAAAAGTTGGATACGGCAAGCGGTGCGCAACACCCCAAAATCAAGCCCATCGACCACATAATATTCAAAGCCGCGGACAAAACTGCCGCCATAACCCAGGCCTTGGTTGTTGCTCCAGGGCAATTTGCGGCGTGGAAAACTAAACCGTCCCCGAACAATTGTTTCAAAACTCAGCTTTTTGGTTATTGGAAAATATTGGTCGAACTGGCCATAAAATCGCCCAACGTGCAAGTCGTCGCTGGGCAAGAGCCCGTTCCAGCGCACTTCGCCAACAGCCCGCCATCCGCGCATGGGGTAGGGCCTGACATCCCGGTGGTCGATGATGATGCCGTAAATGGCGCTGGTATGGCGTTGTCGCAAGGCACCATTCAGGTAGTAATCCGCATTGAAAGACCGGGCAATGGTGTCATTAATACGGTTGTCGCGGTATTCCAGCGTGAGGGATTGCGTGGTGAAATATTTCGGGCGCGAGGTGAAGGTGCCAGAAATATAGAGCTGTTCTATGAGCCAGGTTTCCGGGATTTTCACGAACAAGAGTTTGTTGCCAACGGTGTTGTACGATACTTCATGAGCCCTGCTGTAGGAAATGCTGGTTTCAAAGCCCATGGTGCGCGCCCGATTGAGGCTTGGCGATCGGTATTGCAGCTCGTAGCGGTTGGTGTAGCCAAATTGGGCTTTTGCTTTTAAGGCATCGGCGCGGCCGGTGAGGTTGAGCTGCGTCCAGTCGATGCCATAATTGACCCGTTTGAAGGAATGGTTGAATTCTTTCCACCACACGTTGAAATTGCGGTCCGCGAGGGAGAGCAGCGGCACGGGCAGGATGTACCAGCCCTCTGTTACATGGATAGCCAAAGAAATGCCGCCCGTTGAGTCGCTATCGGCAACCAGCATTTCCGCCCTGGCGAAAATGCTGAGGTTCAGCACACGCAGCCGATTGCGCTCCAGGGCAGGGTAGAGGTCTGCTTGGCGAACCGAGTCGCCGACGCCGAATTCCAGCTCCCGGAGTATGGTCGCCGCCCTGGTTTTTTTGTTGCCTGTAATGTGGATGCCCTCGATTTTTAGCCAGACTATTTGGATAGAATCAGCCTGGCACCACGACACCTGAAAACAAATGACCATGAAAAAAGCGCTGAAAATCAGGCGCTCTACAATTATTTTGAGGTATTCGCTCATATTTTTCCAACCCCTTTCCAGGGCGCTCTCCAGAGGTATTGCCCCTTCATGGTGGTGTTTTTTTGCTAATAAAAGCCATGTCAGAAAAATCTAAGTGCTTGATTATCAAAAAGTTTAGAAATTTGTGCCTTGAAAATAAAATGACGCTCAAAAAACGGCAATGGTTTGTTTCTGTTGCCTTAAAATTCAAACAACCAACAATCGCCACAAAAAACGATGAATTACGGCACATTTTCTGCTACTTTTGAGATTAAACGTGGACGGT
>JBBRWA010000478.1:0-2859 GCA_038246345.1 Chitinophagales bacterium | reverse complement strand
GGGGTTTATTCCGGCGCCCCGCTCGTACCCTCCGCAAAAAAACCCCCATCACTCTGGTCCCTCGCGGCGCTCGTATTGACACGCTCGCTTGGGAATTACTCAGAAAGTCTTATCTGCCCGATACAATTCGGCAATAACTACGCTGGTACCTTTTTTTGCACCCAAAACCGCCAAATGCGCGCCAATTCCGCACCCTGCAATCCGCACTCCGCATTCGGAACTCCGCACTCCGCATTCCAAAAAAGCCTTACTTTTCGCGGTAAACACTCATCTCCGTGAAAAACAACCTTTACCTCCTCTATCTCCTCCTCCAACTCACCGCCAGCGCCCAAACAGACAGCACTCTCCTGCTCGCGCCCGAACGCCTGGAAGAAAAAGACATCCTTCCCCGCGACCTGTCGCAGCGGGAGGTAAAGGTCATTTCGGCCACGCGCTCGCCCATTGAAATTGGCGAACAACCATTTACCGTTTGGGTGGTCACAGGCGAAGAAATACTGCGCAACGGCTTTGTTACCCTCGGCGATGTGCTGCGCGCGGCACCAGGCGTACGCGTGTCACAGCCGGGCAATGCCATGGAAGGGGAAACTTTTCTGATGCGCGGGCTTTCCGGCAATCAATACGTGAAAATTATGATCAACGACGTGCCCATCAAGCCAGCTATCGCGCTGGGCATGCCCATTGGAGCGCAGTTGCCGATACGGCAGGCGGAGCGGATAGAGGTGTTTTACGGGCCAGCGGGCGGTATTTACGGCGAAGAAGCTTGCGCTGGGGTGATCAATATTATCCTGAAAGAAACGGAACGCCCAGTATTTACCCAGGCCGACCTTTCCTTTGGCCGCTTTGGCTACAACAGCCTCGATTTGATGTTCGGGGGCAAACTTGGCCGCGATAAAAATATCTTTCGGTACAGCATTTACGGCAGCAATACGGTGCGCGAAAATACGGATTATTACTACGACCAAAATTTGTTCAATACCAACAATTACCTCAGTTTCGATTTGAAACCCTCGGTATATGGCAATAATACCAATTACCGCGGCGCCAGTGCGCCTAAAGACAGCATCGCCAGAACAGGGGTGCTGCCCCATGAAAGCCGTATGTTTGGTGTTAACCTGACTTGGCGGGGCATGCACTTTACCTACCATCGCCTGTCGCGATTCGACCGCAGCGCCTTGGGACTCAATCCGCTGGCGGTATCTTACGCCAACCCGTCCAACCGCCTGGCAGAACAAATTGAAACCTTTTCAGTGGGCTTCCAGCGCAAACGCAAAAAGCGGGTCACCCAAAATACCTTTTCCTTTGAAAACTATCAGGTAAACAACACTTCCACAACGACCTATGTTTTTGATCGCTTGAGTTCCGCAAATTATTACGCCCGCGCTACGCCAAACATGTCTGATTCGGCGCGTACGGCGCTGTTGAACGGCATTAGCAACTGGTATGCTTCTGATGAGCGTTTCGCGGCGGCCAATGGCTTTGATGCCCGCATCGAATCGAGGCTGAGCGTGTCCCTGAACAAACGACTCTTCATGACTGCTGGCGGACAGGTGCATGCAGGGAGTGGCACGCCGTTATCGACTTATTACCCTGTTCCAGTTTCTGTCAATTTTGATGGGCGTGTAACTCCAAAGGTTCCATTTGTCATTGAACCTGCTACAAATTCGATCCTTGATGGCAATTTTTTTGCCCAATTTGAATGGCAAGGAAAGCGATTGAAATTGGTCGGCGGCGGCGCCCTGAACGGTGCCTTGCAGCACGGCATCACCTTGTCTCCCCGATTGGGCATGCTGTACAAGCTGGACAGCACCTGGTCGGTTCGCGCCAATGGCAGTACGGGCTTCCGTCATGCCTCCTTGTACGGCTATTCCAATTCCTATGAAATAATCCCAATCACGGGCTTGCGGGTCAACTCGGGTTCCAGGGATTTCAATACCGAAAAGTTTTACGCCAGCGAATTTGGTGTTCGGCATCACAACGGCGGCGCTCGGCAGGAGCTCATGGTTTTTTGGCAACAAGCCGACAACTTATACCGCCCTGGCTACCTGGTCAATGAGCCTGGTAATGTACCTGCCGTTTCTTATGGGTATAAAAATGCGCCGGGACTGGCGCATACTATTTGGGGCATACAGGGATTGTTTTCCAGAGAAAACAAGGAGGGTTTTGAGCTTAGTTTGGGCAAAAAAACGACCATGATTTCTGGGAAAAATGAGCTGTACATACAATATGCCCGCGGGAAAGAATGGTATGGCTATGGATTGCCCAAAAGCAATGGAGTGCTAAATCAACCCAAATGGACTACGCAATTTCGCAACTGCATCAAGGTAGATAAAAGCTTTGAATTTGTGGCTGCCGCCACGCACCAGTCTTCGTCACAGCGCAAATCAGCACAGTATGTCGATTTGTATCAACTTAAAGGCCGGGAGGAGCGGCTGCTCAAGTACACCACCTGGGATTTTACCCTGCGGATTTATTTGAGCAACCACTTCCTGGTGTACACCACTTTCCAGAATATTTTTGACCGGGAACACCAGGGCTTGGATGCTACTGGTACGGTGGATGATCTTTTGTATAACCCGCAACCGGGGCGGTTTGTGCGGTTTGGGGTGAATTATAATATGAATTGAGAAGCTGCCTCATAAATAGGTAGCGCGGCCTTCAGGCCAATGTCGTTGACTTAGCGATTTTGAGCTCGGCAGCGTGGTAAGAACCTCATAGGTGTTAGACACATCCAATGAATGTACACTAGCCAAAACCTAGCTAGAATCAATTGACAAAGCAGTTGTTCTTCTTTAATTTCTATATGCTTACTAAACAGTTGTGTCATTCCGAGCGAAGCGAGGAACCTGGGTTAGGATATAG
>JBBRWA010000477.1:0-2884 GCA_038246345.1 Chitinophagales bacterium | reverse complement strand
GCTTTACCTGCGCCAATGGGATTTTGACATTTTCATTGACAATGCCGATGTCGAAACTGCCCCCATTGATCGGGAATGCCAGCATCGGGGTTTGGATGCCGTTGATACTCTTGGCCATTTCCGGCACGTTATCGCGCGCGTACTGGAACAGGGTCATCACGTCCACCCGTTTATCGGGGCTAAGCGCCAGGCCGCTCATGCCTTCCAGCAGGCTGTAGGTCAGTAAGCCCTGTCCGACAGCAGGTGAAAAAACAATGCTGCGGCGCTTGGCGTAAAAAATTATCATTTGAGAGATTTTTTCGTTACTATGGTATAGTAATTATTGCTTTTCGCTTTTACCGTTGAAATATTGTAACCCGTAGAGATTTTTTCTCGTAACTTGCGAAAAATTACATTTGTATGCTAGTCCGATTTCGTGTTTCCAATTTTCTGTCCTTTCGGGACGATACCGAATTTAACATGCTGACGGGTGCGCCACGTCGCCTGGAGGGCCATGTCTATCAGGCCGCTGGGCTTGAGTTGCTCAAAATCGCTGGAATTTATGGGGCCAATGGCGCCGGAAAATCTAACCTCGTAAAAGCCGCTTTGTACCTCCGTCAATTGGTGCTTCAAGATTGGGCTTCTCCCGCTGCCTACCGTTTCAAGTTAGGGACGGAGACTGAATTGCGGCCTTCCTCTTTTGAACTTGAATTTATAGCGCACGGCGTTTCCTATCTGTACGGACTTGATGTGAGCGCAAGGCAGGTGGAGGAGGAGTGGCTGTATAAGACCAGTATCAATAAGCCGGATGTTTTGATTTTTCACCGATATACCAAAGCCGGTAATACCAAAATAGAATGCCACCCAAGCCTGCAAAAAACGGAAGAAGACAAGCTGAGGATAAAACTTTATGAAACGGAAATGCTGGCGGAAACGGCCAACCTCTTAAAGCTCTTTAGTCAATCAAAGGCAGAAATTCCCGAAATCAAGGCAGCTTTTGAATGGTTTGATAAGCACTTGCTGATTATTCAACCCGATACAAAATTTAAAGGTGTGATGCGGGATATGGTACAAAACCCCTTCTTTTTTAATTTTGTCAACGACATGCTCTGCAGCTTCCAAACAGGCATTCGTCAGATTGAAATTAAAACTTATCCCTTGGAGGATTTTTTTGGAAAAGATGCACCGCAGAAGACTCAAGAGCTAAGAACACAGTTGGATGCATTAGGTCCTGATGGACTTGTTTTTATTGAAAACAATGGAACGAGCGAGGAAATCATGTTGATGTATGAAAATCAACAGGCAGTGGTTAAGCGGATTTTGTTCTGGCATAAGGACGGTTCAGGTGCAGGCGTTCCTTTCGAACTTTGGGAGGAGTCCGATGGAACCAGACGCCTTTATGACTTGGCTCCGGCCATTTTCAAGGCGGTTTTTAATACTTCTGCAATTTTAATTGATGAGATTGAACACAGTATACACCCAACGCTGTTGCGGGAAATCATTTCCAAATTTGCAAATACTGCTGATACAAAAGGGCAACTGTTATTCACGACCCATGAAGCATACTTGTTAGATCAGGATTACATGCGCCAAGATGAATTCTGGTTTGCAGAAAAGAATGAAAGTGGTGCTACCAGCTTTACGCCTTTAAGTGATTATAAAATCCGCTATGACCTAGACCTTCGAAAAGGTTATTTGAGTGGCCGCTTTGGGGCTGTCCCCAGGACAAGTGGTCTGAACAAACTTCAATGGAACCAATATGCCAAAGCGGAACCAGAACCGAGCCTATAAACGAGGGAGCCCACACCGCGATGCAAGGCTGTTTATTATCGTTGCCGAAGGTGAACGAGAAGATGCCTATTTCAACTGGTTTAATGAGCGAAACCAGCGGATCCGAATTCATATGGTGCCACGAGAGGGAAAAGCATCGGCTCCCAAACATTTCCTCGGCAGGTTGGAAAAATTTCTTTTGGAAACAGATGTCCAACCCGGAAGTGATGATTCCGTTTGGTTTGTACTGGATGTGGATCGATGGCCTCGAAATGCGATCGATGGATTGATTAATGCCTGTGAGCAAGCTTCGAATTGGCAGATTACCCTCAGTAATCCTTGTTTCGAAGTCTGGTTGCATTGCCACCATTCAAAGCCTCCAGAAGGTTTGCAAACTTGTAAGGATTATAAATCCGTGGTAAATACGCTGTTTCCTGGTGGCTTTAGGCTGGAGAATGCATGTCTGCTCATAGATCAAGCAGTAGTGAATTCCAGAGATATGGACACAAGGCCCCTACAAGCATTCCCTGGAAAGGGCCAAACAAAGGTTTATAAACTTGCGGAAGAGATGTTGAAAATGTTGGGTCAAAATTGGCGTTGAGGTTGGCAAAACCACCCCCAATTCATATTTAAAATCCACCTCCTGTTGCACTTCTAAAATCCTAGATAAATCCCATCTTCCTCCAATCGGATTAGGCGCTGCCTATAAAGCGCTCTGAGGGCTTTTTTTTGATTTGCCTATACTTTATTGCACAATAAAGCAAAAAAAGCCCTTACTCTGTGTAATATATCTTATTTCTTTGCCCTTATTTTGTGTTACAGATGCCACATTTAGCGGCTATGATAGATAGCCTGGTAATTTCTGCTATCAATTTTGTCTCCATGCCTTTTGCCTTCATTTAACGCTTGCTGGGCTGGCGAGGCTTGGTTCCTGGAGGGCTCAGGTCAATGAGGCTTGGAGACTATTTGCGTTGGATGACTAAATTATAGGATGCGCATGATCTCTTAGTTATTCTCCTCATAATAACATTGGTGGTACCCACTTCTATACCATCTATAAAGGAACTATCGAACAGGGCATACGCCTTTGTTTTGCTTTTTCCGTCTATGCTTGCGTCACTGTAGGTAAACCATT
>JBBRWA010000476.1:0-2898 GCA_038246345.1 Chitinophagales bacterium | reverse complement strand
GTTTCAGGTTTCAAGGTTTCAGGTTTCAGGTTGGTAAAAAGGGGTTTCAGGGTTTCAAAGTTTCAGGGTTTCAGGGTTGGCAAAAAGGGGTTTCAGGGTTTCAGGTTGGCGTTGTGCTTAGCATCTCAATGAATTGGGCGAAATGTCCAACTCCGATTAAGAATTTACTAATCCCACTCATCACGCATAACTCATAACTCATAACTCATCTCTCATCTCTCATCTCTCATCTCGAATTGTTCGAAGTGGTGCGCTAAATGCTTGTGGTGTGACACCTCCCATTCCGGTTTATTTAAATTGCTGAAATAAGCATGGGTTGGGGTTGCATCGGGATCAAGTGCAAAGAAAGTATAAAAATCGTCTATTTCAGAAAAAAGCGCGTCGATTGCTGTTGTTAGCGATGAAAACTGCAATTCGGGCAGGCCTTCCGTAGGTATAAATGCTGCCTTGAACGCTCGGGGCATTGTCCATTCAGGCGCGAGCATGCGCGCTTTTGCGCGTTCTGCCTTCTCAAAAGGTATGGCAAGCTCCACGGCTTTTTTTCCGTTGGAAAACTTTATGGTTTCGACCAAATGCTCTACCATGTGCTGGGCGGTCATGGTTCCCCAAAGTGGTCTGGTATCCTCCTGCAAGCGCTGGAGATGTTTTTGGATAACGGCTTTATCAAAAAGTGAAATTTCACCCATGGTATTTTTGTTTCGTCTTTGAATGCGTGGACACAATCATTTTATCCACCAGAAAACAGCATTAATAGGCCAACAGCCAGACAGCCTATGGCGGTGAGGGCAAAATAGCGCTGCAAATCTGGCCGAAAAAGACGCATGACCCCTCCTATAAAAATACTGGGCAAGGCCATACCCAAAAAAACGGCACCGATTACTTTACGTCCCATTTTGCCATCATTGAACTGCCAAGCGATGGCATAAGCGCCAATACCAACGGCGATGGTCAACAGTAATACCGAAGCAAAATTGGTCCAGGAAAAAGCATTTGATTTCATTAATCACCTTTTAAAATGCGGTTCATTTGAATAGAAGAATCCAGGAAAAGGATTTTAGGATTTGCGTTTCGTTCCACGTAAAAAATATTGTTGTTGAACAGGCTTACCAGTTGGCCAATTTTATCAAAATCAAGCACTTTGGCCATGTTTTGAGCGGTGGCCAGTTCGGCGGGCCTGAGCCTGAGCTGGGTATTTCCCGTCGCAATAAGCGCCATCATCTCTCGCAGAAAATGCAGGCCATAGAAGAGGAATTGCTTCTGGTTTTCGCGGCCAAGTTTGGCAAAATCATCGGTCCATTTCACCAATTCTACGGCATTGCCACGCCAGCACCGGCGCAACCAATCCAGAAAAGCGGCAGCGTTGTCGTTTTCTACCGATTCGGCGGCAACAATAGCCGCGCCATAATTGCCTCCAGCCAAAAACGCGATCTGTTGGGCGCGTTCAGGATCGAGGTGTTGGTGTTTTTCCAAGCCCTCGGCCACTTGTTCATCGCTCAGGATATCCGTTTTTACGAGTTGGCAGCGGGAAAGAATGGTATTGAGTATCTGGTCTTGGTTTTCAGCTGCCAACAAAAAGATGGTCTGATCAGGCGGCTCTTCTATCAATTTCAACAACCTGTTGCCTTCCTTGCCCAGGTACTCCGGCAGCCACATCAGCAAAATTTTATACCGACCTTCGAATGCTTTGAGGCTTAGTTTTTTGATGATGGCATTGCATTCATCTTTGTTGATATTGCCTTGTTTATTTTCAGCATCGAGCCGCTGCAGCCATTCGTTGGCGCTGGCATAGGGGTTCTCCCCCAGGAACTTACGCCATTCTTTCAAATAGTCGGTGCTGACGGCATTGGTACCGACTGCCGGGAAGGAAAAATGGATGTCTGGATGGGTAAATGATGCCGCTTTGCGGCAAGCGGGGCATTCACCGCAGGCCCCCTTTGTAGCTGTTCCCAGGTTTTCGCATTGCAACAATTGCGCAAATGCCACTGCCAATGCCAGGTTGCCACAACCCGTATTGCCCAGAAAAAGCAGGGCATGCGGCACCCGCTCGCTGGAGGCGAGGTTCAATAGAAAGGACTTTACCCGTTCTTGGCCAATAATATCTTCGAAAATCACACCGCGAAGGTAAGCCACCCTCCAGGCAAAGCGGGAGCCGTTCGCAACTTTTTCCAGAAAAATAAGTTTCAAAACCTCAAACCAGTACAGACACATGAAAGTATCCATTTTCCGCACGGCTCATTTCAATGCCGCCCACCGCCTGCACAACCCCAATTGGAATGACGAAAAAAACCGCAGCGTCTTTGGCGCGTGCAATAACCCAAATTTCCATGGGCACAATTATGAAATGGAGGTAAAAGTGACCGGAGACGTAGACCCAGAAACCGGCATGGTACTGGACCTATCCTGGTTGGCGGAACTCATAAAAACGGAAATTGAAAATCGTTTCGACCACAAAAATCTGAATTTGGATGTGGCGGAGTTTCAGGCATTGATTCCTTCAGCAGAGAATATATGCCTCGTGATTTGGCAGATACTGCGGGACAAGCTGCCGGAAAAGTTTGATTTGATGGTGCGGCTGTATGAAACGCCGAGGAATTTTGTGGAAGTGGGGTGAAGGAAGGGCAAAAAGGAAGGGGCAAAGGGCAAAAAGCAATAGGCGAAATCTAGACCCCAAGCCACAAGCGTCCCATCGGGACGCCACCTTTGTAGCAACAGGCGAAATCTAGACCCCAAGCCACAAGCGTCCCATCGGGACGCCACCTTTGTAGCTAAACCGCAAGCCACAAGCGTCCCATCGGGACGCCACCTTTGTAGCTAAACCGCAAGCCACAAGCGTCCCATCGGGACGCCACCTTTGTAGCTAAACCGCAAGCCACAAGCGTCCCATCGGGACGCCACCTT
>JBBRWA010000475.1:0-2899 GCA_038246345.1 Chitinophagales bacterium | reverse complement strand
CGGTTGACACTCATTTGAGAGTCAAGAAAATAAGCATTATTTAGTGTAGAAACCTCGTAGGTCTTAAACCTCAGAACCCGCCCAAATAAGCGGCGCTTTTTTGGGAGGGTTCTGAGGTTTAAGACCTACGAGGTTTTAGGCTCGAAAATCACTCGCTCCGCAGCGCCCCCACCGGATTCTTCCTCGCCGCGCGCAGCGTCTGCCAACCCACCGTGAGCATCGCCACAAAGAACAGCAATACGACCCCCGGTATCAAAATACCTACCCCAAGCGTTATCCGAAATGCGAAAATATTTAAAAACTGCCCACCAAGAAACCAGCCGATCGGTGCAGCCAGGGCAGCGGCAATACCGAGTAATATCAAGAAATTACGGGACAACATCAAGGCAAGGTCTTGCACAGAGGCACCCATAACTTTGCGCAAACCCACCTCCTTGGCCCGCGATTCTACGGTGTAAGTTGCCATCCCAAGCAAGCCCAGCGCAGCGATGATGATGCCCAGCAGGCCAAATACGCCCACGATGGCCAGCATATCCTTGAATTCTGCGTAGTTATCGCGCAGGGTTTGGGTATAAAATTCGGATTCCATGGGCCTTTCCGGTACTACCTGAGCCCAGGCGCGTTGCAGCGCCACCAAGGTAGCCGTAGGGTCGCCGCCCGCAATTTTTACATTGAGCAGCCGGAATTCCTCCGGGTTGTTGCGCAGCATCATGGGCTCCAGGGCATACGCTGCCGGTTTGAACAAGAAATCCTTGACGACCCCGCGCAGGGTCAAGCGGGTAGAATCGCTCATTATTACTTGCTTTCCGATGGCATCGGCAGGGCTGCCAAGTTTGAATTTTTCGAGAAAATTCTCGTTCACGATCAGAAAAGACGACTGTCCCGCCACCGGATTGGCAGGAAAATTCTCCCCGGCGACAAAGCTCAATTCCATGTTTTCTGCAAAATTTTTATCGACCACAAACTCGCGCACGGCCAGCGGCTCACCATCGGGCGCACAGCGGATATCGTTAGAAAAATCCTCCCAGGTACCCATATTATGTGAAGCCGCAGAGATGCGCTCTACACCGGGTACTTGAGACAAGGCATTGATTATTTTCTCCGATGGCTGTCCTTGCAGTTCAACGTTCAAAATTTGCGCGCTGTTGAAGCCGTAATCCATGTTGATGACGTAGGTCACTTGTTTGGAAACCACGGTTATCATTATGATGAACACCAAGGAGATGGTGAATTGCGATACCAGCAGCACCTTTCTCAAGCCTACCCGTTTGAACAATCGAATACCATCCAATTTGCGGAGCACCGAAACTGGTTGTATGCGCGACATGGCCAGCGCAGGCATCAACCCCGCAACAAGTCCTACAGCAATTGCGAATCCCACAAACCAAAGCAGGGAGCTGCCATCTTCCTGCACAGCTACGTCCAACGATTGGGTGAAAGAAAGGCTGTTGAACGCAGGTTGCACCAACTTGAGCAACAGCCAACCGCCTGCGAGTGCTAACAGGGAGGTCAGAACTCCTTCACTGAGCAATTGGCCCATCACTTGTTTGCGGGAAGCGCCCATAACTTTGCGCACCCCTATTTCTCGCGCCCGGGTGAGTGCCCGTGCGAGGGTCAGGTTGGTATAATTGAAGCAGGCCGAAAGCATGATGATGATGCCCAGGGCAGCTAAAAACCAGAGCAACATAGCGGGCATCGCCTTTCCCATGTTGTTGCTGTACATGGGCCCCGGCGTAATTCCGCCCAGTGCTTGCAGCGGAAACCGATAGCTTCCGTCCCGGCTTTCCAGTGTCCGGTTTCCATATTCCGCTTGCGCGATGGCTTCGATGGCTTTGCTGGTTTGTTCAGGTGAAGCACCTGGCCGCAGCTTGATAAAAGTGTAAGTGGTGTAATAATTATTCCAGTCGTCCGTGATTTCGGGCATTGCTGCTGAAGCTTCTAGTGCGGGCATGCTGGATGCCGAACCCAGTACCTCAAATTCCAGGTGCGTTTTCCCAGGGCTAGGCGCCAATACGCCCGTGATTTTGAAGGCTCCATAGCCCCTGATGTCGAGCGTTTTTCCCAAGGCGCTTTCTCTTGGGAAAAATTTGTCGGCACTTTTTTGCGATAAAACAATTGAAAACGGCTCGTTCAACGCCGTTGCGGCATCGCCTTCCAACAGGCTAAAACCAAAGATTTGGAAAAAAGAAGGCTCGGTAAACAAACCATTGAGGCCCATGATTTTCCCACCGGAGTTGGCTTCGCCATTGAATTGCCGCACCATGCGACAGGTAGTCTCCACTTGTGAAAAACCTTCTGTTAATGCTGTGCCAAGTGGGTACGGCGAAGAAGCATACGATTCTACATTCCCGTTTTTTCGGATGGCCTCCGTGTTGATCCGGTACGTTCGCTCGCTGTCGGGATGAAAGGTATCGTAGCGATATGCGTCCTGTATCAGCAACAAAATGAACAAGCAGACCGACATGCTCAAGGCCAAGCCAAAGATGTTGATGGCCGAGAACAGGCGGTTTTTGGCGAGGTTGCGGAGGGCGAGTTTCAGGTAGTTTGTCAGCATAATAACTAATGTGATAATTAGGGAATGTGATAATTTGATAATGGGCGCGCTGCGATTGGCAATGGCTGTTGACTTGAGTCACCTTTTTCAGTATTAATTTCTTACAAATTAAAAGTTCAACTTTAAATTTGTAAATTTGCAATTCGATAAACGCTATTTTCCATGATTCTTAGACATTTATCCGCTGTTGTTCAATCTGCTGCACGTACCATGCCCGTTGTCAGCATTACTGGCCCGCGGCAATCGGGCAAAACCACTTTGGCCAAACATGCCTTCCCGGATTATGCATACGCCAACCTTGAAAATCCGCCAACCCGCCAATATGCGCGGGAAAACCCAATTGGT
>JBBRWA010000474.1:0-2933 GCA_038246345.1 Chitinophagales bacterium | reverse complement strand
TGTGCTGACCAAGTACCCCGTCAAACAAATCAAGCAAAAAGAAGTCGGGAAAAGCACCATCGGCGCGCAAAAACTGTGGTTCGACGACATCACAGGCCGCCTCAACACCCAGGAACGCGGCAACCTGCTGGGCGAATTTGACACAGGCGACAACATCTTCGTGCTGTACAACGACGGCTCCTACGAGGTGACCGACACCGATGTATTGCAGCATTTCGAAGTAAAAGAAATCAACCACCTCTGCCGGTTCTCCGAGGATTTGGTCGTCAATGTTGTGCATTTCGACGGCCACAAAGGCTGGACGATGGTGAAACGTTTCAAGGTAGAAACCAACAAACTAAAAGAACGCTTCTCTTTCCTCACCGACCACAACAAATCAAAGGTGCTGTTTGCCTCAGTACAAGACAACCCGCGCATCAAATACACCATAAAAATAAAGGGCAAGGCGATGACGGGCGAGGTGTCGATCGGCGAGTTTATGGATGTGAAGGGCTGGAAAGCTGTGGGCAACCGCTTGAGCGACCAGATGTTGAGCGCTGTCAAGGAGATCGAAGTGAAGGATTCCAAGTTGCTGGCAAAACCAGAAGCGGCAGCGCCGAAACAGCCGAACTTATTTGGCGATGATGCGGAAGAGGTTGTTGAAAAAAAGCCTGCTCTGAAGGAAGAAAAGAAGCCGAAGGAAAAGGACTCTACTGAAAAAAAGACCTATAAAGCGGGGGATACGATTGAGTTTGATTGATCTCACGGGGGACGGTAGACGGTGGACGGTGGACGGTTTGCACAGCATTTTTTATTATCCTTGGCATTAGTTTTTCAGCACTATTGGCAAGTATATCGACACTAAACAAAGCCTGCTGAAACTCAATACCAAACAGAAGCTCAAATGTTGTCCAAACCGTCCACCGTCTACCGTCCACCATCCACCGTATTGCACGATTGCCCCATTTTCATCGGTCCACTCGCCGATAGCTTTTCCCAATGGCTGGATAGCCAAAACTATTCCCAGGTATTTATCATAGCAGATACCCATACGCAGGCGCTGTGTCTTCCCGTTTTTTTGGAAAAAACAGGCTTAAACCCGCCGCCAATTGTGGTGGTAATCGAACCCGGCGAGACACAGAAAAACCTGGCTACTTGTGAAACTATCTGGCAAGCCATGCTCGCGGCCAAGCTCGACCGCAATGCGCTGGTAATCAACCTCGGCGGCGGCGTGATTGGCGACATGGGCGGCTTCTGCGCGGCCACCTGGAAGCGCGGCGTTGATTTTGTGCACATACCGACCACTTTGCTGGCCATGACTGATGCAGCCATTGGTGGGAAATTGGGCGTTGATTTTCAAGGGCTAAAAAACATCATTGGCGTGTTTCGGCAACCGAAAGCAGTATTCGTCGATCCTGACTTTTTAGACACTTTGCCCGAACGGGAACTGCGCAGCGGCTTTGCAGAGGTTATCAAGCACGCCCTCATCGGCGACCCGGCGCTTTGGATGCAGCTTTCCGATCATTACAGCGCCAAAGCAGTGCTAGAAGCCTCTATCGGCGTGAAGGTGCGCATTGTATTGGAAGACCCACATGAAAAAGGCTTGCGCATGTTGCTCAATTTCGGGCATACCATCGGCCACGCCATCGAAAGTTATTTTTTAGAAACAGACAACCCGCTCACCCACGGAGAAGCCATCGCCATCGGCATGATTTGCGAACTGGATGCCTCCGAGCGCCGCGATACCGTGGCGGCATTTATCAACAACATTTTCCCACAGCGCCAAATCCCGGAATCGGCATTTACAGCCATCTGGCACCTCATGCAACAAGACAAAAAAAACGCGTCCGGCAAAGTGCGCATGGCCTTGCCGGACGTGTTGCCGTATTCTATGAAAGTATTGGAGCCGACGCAGGAGGTGGTGGTGGCAAGTCTGCGCCGTTACAATGGTTTCGAGTAAGTTCCGATGAAATAATATTACAGTTTTTGAAATTTTCCACCCAAAGCCCTTCCATTAATACATGCCAAACGATAAAAATAAATCCCTTTGTGAAGACCGCTTGCATCGAAAATGATACTATCAGAGGCTCTGTCAACAGCTTGTTGTGCGACGACCTGCCCCATTTGATTATATACCATTAAAGCCTGACAATACAATCTGGCCGGTAGCTCTAAATGCAAATACTTTTCAACTGGGTTGGGGTAAACGACAATACCCCGCTGCTCAAATGGAAGACCATGCACTGAGACTAGCCCACAATCAGGGTCTGGTTCATCCAAAACTGCACCATCGGGAGATAATTTGGCAAGCCACCCCTCATTTTGTTCGTATTGTGGCAACCCTCTGTATAAGAATCCTCCAATAATAATATTTCCACTTGATAGCAAGTTCACATTGTACGTGAACATCCGCAAATAATTATCAGGGCTATCTTCAAATGCTTTGGCGATGTTCGTCCATAGAATCTCTCCAGAAGGGGTGATTTTTGTTACAATAGCAGCGATGGCCGATTGAGTTGCTGGAAAATCTGGAGAACCTGTTCTGTATTGTCCAGCTGCGATATAATTCCCATCATTATCAATGACAAGATCGCTAAAAGAGTTATAGTCAATATCAGGGTAACCGATAACCTTTGACCACAAATGGTTAAGGCTTGAATCTAGCTTTGTTACGAAGGGCCTATTGTAATAGTTCCCAAAATATAAGGTGTCGCTATAGAGGCCACAGTAAACCCAGCCTCCATCAGGAGTGGCATTTAACCCCGCTACCCCACCTTGCCTAAAATTACTGTTATCATCCACCCATGTCCATAAAACATTTCCGCTGGTATCAACCTCAAACAGCTTAGCTCTAAAATGTTGGAAACTGCCGGGCAACCCAAGTAATAATTGATTAACTCCAACTACAAACTTATTATCTTTGACGAATACAGCATTTAAGTACTCGTAATTTT
>JBBRWA010000473.1:0-2933 GCA_038246345.1 Chitinophagales bacterium | reverse complement strand
CTTGTTTGGCTCGTGAATAATATGAAGGTAATGCGTACTATTCGCAGGGTTTATGTATATCTTTCCATCGGGAGCATTCCGCATCTGGAAAAAATTGGTCGCAAAGAAACCTTGATCCAAAAACCTGTCCCATTCTTCAATTAGTTGATATTCTCCATTTTTTATGTTTTCATCGCAAAGGTCGAATTGATAAAGCCCTTCGTTGTTGTTGAAGTACAGATATCGGCTGTTGGGCGATATAGCCAGCCCACAAGCCACGATGGGTTCATCGGGATATGCAGTATAGGGCGGAAGTGGGATATACCTCCTAAAGGCCATTTCACCCGAACATCGGTCAAAGTCATAAATCTCTACGCCGCTAGACCTTGTCACACGACAGTATTTACTGCCATCAGGAGAAAAAATAGCTTGCCCTGCCCAACTTTCGTACCCGTATTCGTCTGGGATGATTTCTAAAAAGTAGGGTGGTGTATCAATATTGAAATAAAACTTTATGTCAAATGGCGGATAAGGTGGTGGAAACGTCTGTAAAACAGGTTCCTTAAAGCCTTCGGGCGTAAGCAGCAGCTTCCAAAACTGCCTGTTTTTTCCCTTCGGCATCACCACCCACCAGTCCCTCCCGTTGCCGTGCCTTACCGCAGCAATGGCATCGTGAAGGCTGTCGGCAACCACGGTTTGGTTTTTTTGCAGCACCCTGCCCAAGCCGTTGTTAGCCTGTACGTCTATTTCAGTGAAAAGGAGTCGGTCATTTACCAAGTCGTAAGCGTTTGTGTCTGAGGTTTCTATCAACCTTAAGTGTAGCAAAAAATGGCGGGCATCATTGCCAGGCACAGGAAGTGTCATGTTGCCGCTTCTTATATAGAACAAGCCCAAGTTCTCATGACATTCATATTCATAATTGCTGGCACCAAGGTTTATTTCATCACCGTTTTCCATGACCTGGTTCTGCCTATTGAAGATAGAACAGCCATTGGAATAAAAGAGTACATTGCCCCCCTCGTCGTTTGCCACAGCGGAGATCGGCCCGCCAAAAATATCGAAATTCTCCACACGATAACCGTTTTCATCGAACTTCATGAACATACCACCGTACTCTGCTGTGTTGGCCTGACCAGGTAGAAAGGTCGGGTATCCCAATACCCAAGTACAGTCATTTTTTAGCTGACCGAACAGGGGCTGTGCGCTGGCAGCAATGAGCAAAAGGAAAATTATTTTTTGCATGGGAAAGGTAGTTTCGTGTTTTACAGATAAAAAGGGATGGCACAAGCGTACCCCTCGGTATGCTTGCGCCACCTCTATAAAGAGCCTATCGGATTATGGTGAACCTTTGTGTTTGAGCCGATTGGCCCGGAGCAGCAAAGCGCAAAAAGTAGACCCCGTTGGGCAGACCTGCTGTGGGCAAGCTTGTTTTTGTCAAATCGTTGACCTTTGCCGAATGGACGACAATGCCCGATGCGCTAAGTACTTCAAGCGTCCCTGTGAAAGAACGGCCAAAATCAACCGTCAGCAGATCGTTAGCGGGATTGGGCCAAATTGCCACGCGGCTGGAAGAGGCGAATGGCTGATTTCTGTCGCCTTCGCCTTCTTGAAGTCCTTCGCCGCAGAGCGGGTCGGCACCTTCCCTGCCGAACGAGTAAGCCTCGGGCGAAGGAAGCATCTCTCTTGCGGTTGTCACTGCTTCACCACCTGTAGCCGGGCAAGAGTAGGCGATGGCGCGCAAAGCTGTACTGTCTGCCGTTGTCCATGTTTCTTCGCTGTGTTGTTTGACCATGAGGAGCAACAACGTTGTGAAATTTGTCTCCAACCCATTGCTTTGCGGCAAATTCTCGACATAAGCCCGTACGCCTTCAAGATTGGCCAACCGGGCAGCCCCGATAGAGGCATTCAAAGATGCGATTTGTGCCTGAATTGTGCTGACTTGGGCAAGCAGGCTTGTTTTACCAGATTGCCATGCCGGGTTTGAAGTTGTGGTGTCTGCTCCTTCCCATTGTTCTATCTGGCCAAGACTATCGGCAAGCACGGTGCTGGAAGTATGCAGTTGTGAGAGGCTCTGCTGGGCAACCGAAGATATTGCGGCTGCGTCGTGCAGCATCCGCTCGGCTTTTGCAAATTTCCATATTGGGCTGTTGACCCTTCCATTATAATACTGCTCAGCCTCCGTATTTCCAGAGTACGTGGCAGGGAAACGGATCATCTGTGCCAAGAGGTTGCGCTCAAAGTCCCATACCGAAACAGCCTTGCTCACCCCTCCGTATTCGTTATCGAGAAATTTATGTACCATGTCCCCTGCGGGTGGCTCGCCAAAAGCACCGGGAGGCGGCACTACTGCACCACAAATAGGTGTGCTGGAGGTTTGGCCGTTATTGACATTATTAAACCAATTGGCAGGCTGGAAAGAGGGTGGAAGATACCCCAACGGGTTGCCATTGGAGCCGTCCACCTGCCAACGAAAGTTTTGCGGGGGTAATAGGTTTCTTGCCCCAATGACATTATAGGTCGATCCCGGTACCCACTCATTCATCCTATAATCGTGGTTGTTCGGGATGGCGTTCCAGATTTCCAGGCCGATAATGCCGTCCCTTATCTTATTACGCCCGAACTCGATATTGGCGCAGTTGTTCAAGAAGTGGTAGGTGTGCCTAGGGTCGTCGGCATCGTTTTTGCACACAGCCACATTCACGCAATTGTCAATATGGATGCCGCAGCGCAGCCAAGAATCCCTGAGATTTCCAAATGCAGGGAAACGGTTAGTGGTAATTACATTATTAGGTCCAATAATGTTTCTGATACCGTTGTTGTTCAGCGTACCGATGGCAACGCTCACGATATTGGCGTTGGGGGCTGCAGCAAAAGGATAGCTGATAATATTACCTGAAACTTGATAGCCATCGGCGTTGCCTGTGATGAAAATGCCGTCAATTGAGGTGGTTGCG
>JBBRWA010000472.1:0-2935 GCA_038246345.1 Chitinophagales bacterium | reverse complement strand
GCACTTACGTCTTTGCCCGGGCCAACAATATCACAAATATCGCGGTAGTGCTTTAGAATCGCTGCCTGGCCAGAAATACCTTCTTTGGCCATCAGCGATGGATTGGTGGTAACACCGTCGAGAATGCCAAGTTCGGCGGCTTCGCGGATGTCATTTAAGTTGGCTGTATCGACGAAAAATAGCATGGTAAAATTGTTTTTAGAAATGGGGAACTGAATAATAAACCAATGTGCCAATGCGCTAATCAAGCACATTGGCACATTGGGACTAGTTAAAAATCTATAAAAGTGCCGAACACACCGCTACGACCACATATCCTTGCTGCATTTCTGCCCTGGGGAGGTTTTGCAGGAGCTGGTCGCCCGGCACGCCGCAAAGATACAATGCTGCTGGCTAGAAATTGAATAATGCCGACAGAAAAGTTTTCAGGCTTACCCATTCTCCCGATTAATCAACCATGTGATCTATGTGCGCTATGTGGTAAATCGTATTGTATGGCACTTAGCTCAACATTTCAACAGCACTTTCCCATTCCGCATAAACTCCAGTGAGGGAACTTTTCAAATCAGTGTATTTTTTTACCTGTTCGTCTGAATCCGCACGGCTGTAAAAATCAGGCTCGCCCATTTTTGCTTCAAACTTTTTGACTTCCGATTCCAGGTCGGCAATGCGCTTTTCGGCTTTCTGCACGGTGCGTTCGAGCTGTTTCTTCTCTTCGGAATCCAATACTGGTGTCGCCGTATCGCTCGATTTTTGTCCGATTTCGCTGCTTTTACTCCTTTTTTCTACGTCGCGCATGTTGTCGAGGCGTCGTTTTTCGAGGAAATAGTTGATGTCGCCAAGGTGCTCGTGCAAATGACCGTCGCGGAATTCTATGGTGCGGGAACTTAGTTCACTCAGGAATTCGCGGTCGTGACTCACAACCAGCAGGCTGCCGTTGTAATCCATCAATGCTTGTTTCAACACGTCTTTCGACAGCATGTCCAAGTGGTTGGTCGGCTCGTCGAGCAGCAGCAAGTTGAAAGGGCGCAGCAGCATACAGGCCAAGGCCAGGCGTGCGCGCTCACCACCAGAAAGTGCCACTACTTTTTTATCAACGTCTTCACCACTAAACAAGAATGTACCCAAGATGCTGCGCAATTTTGTACGCATTTCCTCGGGACAGTTCTGTTCCATTGTTTGCAGCAGTGTAAGTTTGGGGTCAAGGGTCTCCGCCTGGTTTTGAGCGTAGTAGCCAACGGTAACGTTGTGCCCGAGCGTGGCTTTACCCGAAGTGACAGATTCTGCACCCACCAGTATTTTAGCGAGTGTGGTTTTTCCCTGACCGTTTTGGCCGACAAAGGCGACACGTTCTCCCCTAAGTATTTGAAAATCAACCTTTTCCAATACCTTCAAGCTGCCGTATTTTTTAGTGAGGTGTTCCGCCTTGGCGACCACTTCTCCAGAGCGTGGGGCATCCGGGAAACGGATCTTCATCGTCGAGGTATCCTTGTCGTCTATTTCGATGCGGTCCATTTTGTCGAGCTGCTTTTGCATCGACTGCGCCATTTTGGTCTTTGAGGCTTTGGCCATAAAGCGCGAAATGGTGCGTTCTTTTTCAACAATGACCCGTTGCTGGTTTTCGTAAGCGGCCGACATTTGATCGCGGCGCTCGGTACTGAGCTCCACGTAACGTGTATAGGAAGCCTTGTAGTCGTATATTTTGCCGAGCACGATTTCAGCCGTCCGGTTGGTCACATTGTCGAGGAAGCGCCTGTCGTGGCTAATCACGATGACCATACCAGGGAAGTTCATGAGCCAGTCCTCGAGCCAGAGAATACTCTCAATGTCCAGGTGGTTGGTCGGCTCATCGAGCAGCAGCAAGTCGGGGCGGCGCAGGAGCATTTTTGCCAATTCGATCCGCATTTTCCAGCCGCCGCTGAATTCATCGGTGAGCCGGTTCATGTCGGAGGCCGCAAAGCCGAGTCCACCCAGCACTTTTTCGGCATCTACCTGACTGGTAGCACCACCGAGGTGATGGAGGTGTTCGGTCACGTCGCCCATCTGTTCGATGAGTTTGTTGTAGTCGTCCGATTCGTAATCGTCGCGGGAAGCGAGTGCTTCGCCGATATCGTGCAGTTCCTGTTCTAATGCCAGAATTTCAGCAAAAGCGCTCATGGTTTCGTCCAGAACGGATTTGCCTTTGGGCATGAGCATGTCCTGGTGCAGGTAGCCGAGGGTGAAATGGCTTGGTACCATTACGTCTCCCTCTTGGGGTGACATCTCCTTGGCAATGATCTTTAGGAGCGTTGATTTTCCGGCTCCATTACGGCCAACAAGGCCCACCCGTTCACCGGGTTTGAGCACAAAATTGACGCTGTCGAGCAGGATACGATTGCCGTATTGTATGTAAATATTGGATAGGCTGAGCATAGCGGGCGCAAAGGTACAGAAATACCCTTACTTTCCTTAGGAAGGATTTACTATCTCTTTGTTAAGCTTCAAGCATTTGCAGCTTCGTCATCAAACTCTCCCTCCCAGCGTGCGACCACGGCCGAGGCCAGGCAGTTGCCAATCAAGTTAACGCTGGTGCGCCCCATATCCATCAGGGCATCAACACCTAAAATGATCGCGATGGGCCACTCTGGAATGCCGAATTGCCCCACGGTAGCTGTGAGGATTACCAGGGAAGCGCGTGGTACCGCCGCTACGCCTTTTGAGGTAAGCAGCAATGTTCCCATCATAATTAATTGTTGGTCCCAGGTAAAATGATCCATCATGCCGGCGGCTTGGGCGCAAAAGATAGAGGCTAGCGCCAAATACAAGGTGGAGCCATCCAGGTTGAAACTATAGCCCGTTGGAATAACAAAGGATACAATTTTACGGGGCACACCAAACTTCTCCATGGCTTTCATGGCTTGGGGCAAGGCAGCTTCAGAGCTGGCCGTTGCAAAAG
>JBBRWA010000471.1:0-2996 GCA_038246345.1 Chitinophagales bacterium | reverse complement strand
TAAATTTCTCAATAACCAGCCGGCCTGTGTGTCCTCTCTCCCCCTGCTTTCATCTTTTTTTTCTAATATGTTCTCTGGCCTGCTCTCTGCCCGCCACCCCACGACTGTCTGGTATTCAATATGGAATAAAATAGGAGCTACTGCTTTGCCAATTGATTTTAGCTGAATTTTGACTCTTATTTAGAAACTACGCGGTGTAGAACGCTAACGCAACAAACCTCACCTTACCACCGTCAAATCCCCCTTTTTCTGCACCACCACACCATTTACCAGTTCTAGTTCAATCATCCAAACATATACCCCCGGGTTGACCAAAGAGCCTTTGTGTCGCCCGTCCCAGGTAATGGCAGCATCACCGGGTAACGCATCCTGCACTCCATGCAACAAGCTTCCCCAGCGGTCATAAACCCGCAAAAGGTTTACTTTTCGAACTGCCGGACCAAAATTCAGCTCGAAACGACTGTTCTCGCCGCCGCCGCCGATCGCATTCGGAATATACACGCCAATAACCTGATCGACGGTCAGCAACATTTCGTCCGTTGCCACACAGCCGTTTTCATCCGTAATGATCAAAATATAGCGCAACGTTTGCAGGGGCACTTGCGAAACCGGGTTGGGGCAGGTAACACAACTGAGGTAGCTCGTATCGCTCCATATCCAGCTAACAGGGGCAAGGCCTTGAAAGCCAATGTTTAAGGGGAGCGATACACCCAACTGAATGGTCGTATCACTCGGGAGGTCGACCACCAATAAAGGTGGTTGCAAGACATTCACCTGTATTGTATCCTGACAGCCGTAAATGTCTTCAGCCAACACATCATAGCTAGCCGCTGAGAGTTGATCATAAAAAAGCGTTTGCATAAATGGCCAATTATCCAAAGCATACGTCAAACTAGGATCTGAGCTTGTGATGGTAATTGAACCGTCACTCAAACCAAAACAACTCACGGAATCCGCAGTTGCAGCATAAGTATAGGCTGGGTAACCATCAATTGTGACGTTTTCTGTTTCGGTGCAGTCATTGCCATCCGTGACGGTCAGGGAATAATCCCCGGCTGGCAGGTTGTCAATTTGCGGCGTTTGAAGCCCTGAAAAGTTCCATACAAATTGCAGCGGAGCCACGCCATTGGGCACATTGACATTTAAAGCACCGTTGGATTCTCCAAAACAAGCCGTTGTGGCATCAATCTCTAACTGGATTTGCGGCAATACTGTTAGTGTAACAATGTGGGTTGAATCGCAGCCGTTGATTGCGGTAAAATTGCCATTGTAAACACCGCTGGTATTTTGTGGCTGCCCAAAAATGTCCGAAGATTCACCGTAACAAATGATACGGTCTTCAAACAGATAAAAGGTGTCCAGCGGGGCTACCCGCACCAAGACGATTGAGTCGCAGCCCGTTATGGCACTTAGATTGAAGGTTTTTTCTTCCCCCCATTCAAGGTCGAATCCCAGGTAGGACAAGGTGGTTCCAAGACAAACTGCTGTATCCACCACAAGATTGTAGGTGCCTACGGTGGTGCCCATCACCCGCACTTGCAGGGTCGAATCGCAACCATGGATCGTTTGCAGGAAAAAAGTAGCGCTGCTGTCCGGCGGAATGATCTGGCCATTCCAGTTCACCTTTGTGCCCCAGCAAATTACGGTGTCTACTTTGTAATTAAAGGTGTCATAAACGGTGATGAATGCGGAATCCCTATTGATGCAGCCATTTGAAAAACCTGCTTCCAGGACAATTAATGCCGAATTGGATGGGGATAAGGTAACGTTGGCACAATCTGTACAACTTAATGACGCAGGAGATGTCCAAGTGTAAAAATCAAACCCGGCCTCCGAAAAAGCCACCGTTTCGCCTTTACAAAGGCTCTGATCCAGTCCGATGTTTACGACCGTGCTGCTGTCTATGGTTATGAGCACCGTGTCTATTTGTACGATATTGCATACATCAGTAGCGGAAACGGCGTACAAGCCGGGAGCGCTTATTGTCAGGTTGGCGGTAGTGTCTCCTGTATTCCATTGCCAGCCAACCAAGTCGTTGCCGGAAACATCCAATTGAATAATGGTATTGTCACAAAGCGCCGTATCAATGCCCAGGCTGATGGCATCGGGCATATAGGGATAAAAGAAGGATGCGATGTTGTTGCTAAAACTGCATTCTCCGATGGCCGTGACCGGGAAATCAGTATTCAGGTTAAAAGGTGTTGGGGTGGAATTATCATCGTTTAGCACGATAAAAATGGTGTCGTTCACTAGGCGGGGAATCTTGAAAGTAAGGGTATCGCAGGTTCCCAAATTGATGTCCATACCGATTGGCACCGCCCCGATCCATATTGCTGCTGAGGTTTGTGGATTGCCAACATAGGCCGAAATCGGGGTTTGAGGTGGTATGATATTATCCCCGATATTGCAGATTTCCACGGTAATTACCAGCGAATCACGGTCACACGATACCCGTTGAAAGGAAATGGCCCCATCTGGCGATGGAAATGTCGGGTTGAAATATTGGTTCATAAAGGTGTTCATGACCAATGAATCCCCGATAATATTGGGATTTTGCTGGTATTGCGGCACACTCAGGTCGTCATTGATATTGGTATTGAAATAGCCGTGCTGATTCCACACTTTTCTGGATGAAATACCCGGTGTGCCAATAGCTTCGTATGCCACCACTGTTCCCGTTGAAGAGCCCCCATTGGTACCGCATTGAATGACAATTTCTGTTTGTCCATCATTGTCAACATCAAGGATCAACGGCGCCTCAATATGGGTGGCACTCAAGCATTGATCTTGATAGCTCACCGCACCAGTCGCTCCATTTATTATCCGCAGCCACTCCTGGTCGCGGTAAACAATGTCCGTAGAACCATCGCCACAAAAATCGAATATACTGGAACAGGTGATAGAAGAGGCATCGTTTACTGGGCGCGTCCACAATATTGTGAAATCATTTCTCAGGGCATAAAGGTTGGGGAAACTCACAAAACTGACGTCTAGCT
>JBBRWA010000470.1:0-3004 GCA_038246345.1 Chitinophagales bacterium | reverse complement strand
GCCCTTGATCCGATATTTATAGATTATTTTGGAAGGATCGGCATAGTCCGTCAAAGCAACTTTCACCCGGAGAAAGCGGTCGCCCGGCATGATGTCTATCCTGGAATTTGCCCATACCGCGTTGCGAATATCCTCCTCTTTGTTGCTTTTTCCAGAGAACAGGTAGCATTCTGTCATTACAAGGTTGGCATTTGAGGGGCTAGCTTCAAAATTAGTGGCTAAATCCTTTGGATCAAATGAAATTATCCCATTTATTCCCCCAAAATACAGAACGCCCGATTTGGACTTACAAAAGGAAAGGCGATTAAACTCATCGGAGCTAAGCCCATCTGAAGTGTAATAGGAGCGGGCGCGCTTTGTTTTTGGGTCAAATTGTATCAATCCAAAATCACTGCTGATCCATAAGAACCCATATTCGTCGGCAAGTACTCCGTGACAATTATTACTGATCCCGTCCTCGATGCCATACAGGGATGTTTTCTCAGTATCCTTCTCATTCCAAGACAATAAACCTTCGGTACACGCTATCCAAAATCTACCTTCGGAATCTTCCAATAAATGCCTTAAATTATCTGCTGGGAGATAATAGTTTTCCTTCCCGCCTTTCCAGTAATGCGCCGTAATTCCTTTTTGAATATCCAGTACATAAAGCCCGTTACTGCTCAAAAGCCAAAGTTCCTGTGGTGATTTAGGATAGAAATCATAAATTTCTGCCTGCTCAAATGCATCAAAGCCGTTAAGCGCTTCAACTTTGTGGAGAGAACCGTCTTTTAGATCAAGCCATGTCAAAGGATTTCCAAGCCAAACGCGTTGCCCAACTTTTTTGATTGCCCAGGTTCCTTGGGAATCAAAAGGGTAGGTTATCGTTTTTCCAGAAAACACATTATAACAACATAGTGCTGTTGCAGCATACCATATATTTCCCAATGCGTCTACATCCATCGCACGCATAAATCCCAACCCATTCAAAGGGTCACCCAGGATGACTTTTTGGGCATTACCGTCCTTTGAAAGCTTGAAGATAGATGGGGGCGCCAATACATAAATCTGGCCATCAGCAGCTTGCCGTATTGCACGGCAACTGTTCAAGTCTGCACCCTTAGCATTGGCAATATCGCAGCCCAAATATTGCTGGAAAGGGTTTTGACTGAACCAGATTTTTTGGAGACCGTAAATAGAACTCAACCAGACGTATTGCTGTCGACCGATATTTAAATCATAGACATTGCTTCTAAGCGTCAATTGATTTGGTTCGTTAAAATGATACATCAATTGAAGCGACTTATCCAACACATACAATTCATTCGAGTAATAAATCCAGATCAAATCCCTGGACGGATCGACTTTTACCCTGGGAAATGGCCCTGCAATATATGGATCTGTAAAAGTAAAGTTAGGCAACATCATTTTGAGCGCCTTTCGCGTTAACACCCCACCCCTATTAGCAACATAAAAACTGTCGCGTGTCATATAATGTATGGTATCACCGCCCCAAATTCCTTTGCCGTAAATATGACTGTTGGTGTATGGAATGACACGTTCGACTGCCCGGTTTTTTCCCAGCGCAATCATGGCGCCGCCGTTCCCATTATAATTGCTTTCAAGCCAAACCAACCCGTCTTCGGTTTCCAAAAGTGGAGCCACCACCATACCAGGCTCCTTATAAAAATCTTCAGGTGGTTTTCCTGGGTAGTACCGGATAATTTTATCTACATCGGTTTGAATCAAAAAGCTGTGGTCTTTGCCACGAATGGCAAAATTGGTGTTTTGGGGAAAAGTCGGGCCAAATTTTTCATCTGAATTGCGTAACCTTTCTGTGTTGATATTTAAAAAGAAGATTTTCTGATCATCCCTTTTTATCCAAAGATCGTGGTCTTCATCCTCCAATAATATGGACAACGCTGATCTGTTGGTCAATTCAGGCTTGCGCAAGGCCTTGAAACTTGACCCATCGAAACGATCAATACCGTTATCCCGAACGGCCCAAAGCATTCCCCTGCTGTCTTTGAAGCTCTGCAGAACATGATTGTTGCTAAACCCTGAAGTATTATTAAATTGGGTTGAATGCACCAGATAATTCACCTTTTGGGCATACAAGTAAGCACCAAAATTGAATATTAGCCAAAGGATTAATAAATATCGGGTACCGTTTTTCATTGAGCTTGAGTGAACAAAATACCACTTTTTTTGGCAAATATAGAATTTTACCCCATTCCAATGTCAAGTTGAACCAAGCGCAAAAAAAACTACTCCAAGGCCGACATGCAGAAAGCCCAGGAGTAGTTTTTTTAATGTGCTACCAACCTTTGGTTGCAGCAGCCTTATGTACCGCCAACTTTTAGTTGGCAGATGGCTCAGCATTGGTCACCAACCGTGGTTCGGCAGGCTCACCAACCAGCAGGTGAGCTTGTCGAACCTGTCGAAGCTACCTCGCCTGTATCATCTTCTTCGTCGCAGCGTCCGTCGCTGTCTCCAAGGTGTAGAACAACACACCCGTTGTGTTTATCAGTGCGCGATCCAGGGAAATGCCGTTGTAGCCTTTCGCAAAGTCGCCCTTCTGGGTGAACACTACCCTACCCATCTCGTCGTACACCGTCAAGGTTGCCGTGGCCGCCGCTGGGAGGTTGAATCCAACAAAGGTCTTGTTCACGAATGGGTTTGGCTGGTTCTGGTACAGCTCGAAGCCGATGCCCGCGATGGTCTTGCCGTCGAAGCGCAAGGCTACGTCTAAGCGGCCATCAGTTAAGCTGTAGCTTTCAGATTTTGTGATGCGGCTTGATACAGCTAGCATCTCGCTCAACTTGCCTGCTTTTGTGGCACGGAACGTTACTGTGAACGCGTCAGCTTTGTCGATCGATACGGTCAAGGCATCTTTAAACACTCCAAAATTGGTCGCCGACACATTGTCGCTGTTCTCCAGTGCTGCCACCTCCAAACCGTTCAGGTTCAAGGTCATTTGGAAGCCCTGGGTCTTGTCAGCTGCCGTGAAGCGCACTTCGAAGGT
>JBBRWA010000469.1:0-3012 GCA_038246345.1 Chitinophagales bacterium | reverse complement strand
TAAACCAATAAAACTTTCCGCCATGAATTACGTAACTGAAAAAAATGAACGCCGAGCCCGCTCCTACGCAGTCGTGCTCGCCATAGGCCTCCACCTCTCTCTCGGTGCCGTGCTATATTCCCAAATGACCGAACCTTCTACTACTAAAATTGAGAAACCCGTAAAAGTCGACGTTTCAAAAGACCCAACTGCTCCAAGAGCCTAAGCTTAAAACATGCACTCCTTAGCCTGTCCAAAGGCCAAAGACAACCACAAACGCTGGGAAATTATCACATTATCACATTGTGTAACTTTCAAGCAGCCCTCACCGCCAATCGCTTCCATTACCCTGAGTTGTCCTGCTGTAAGCATCCGTCCACGTTAAAAGGGGAAAAGCAAAGCAGGATGTTTCTGTATTACTACATTCTGCGCACTTTACATGGACGGATGCTTACAGCAAGACAACTCAGGGTGAGGGAAGCGTTTGGCGGTGAGGGCGGCTGGATAGTTACCACATTATCAAATTAATAAATACAGCCGTTCTCCCATGCGAGGGCGGCTGTATTTTTTTGAAAAAAACGGATGCGGCAAGGTGATTTTGTCAGTTTTTTCCGGCTTTCCGTGATAGAACGAGCTTTTCACGTAGATTTGCCGCGATTCTAATCCCTGGGCGTTTTTCCAGGCCATTTTCCGACTTTGTTCATGGCGCATCTTACTCCTGCTCTCGTATTGGTTGTTCTGTTGCTGTACTTTGCGATGCTGCTCGGCGTGGCCTGGTACACAAGTCGCAACAATGTGGGCAACGAGGGCTTTTTCCTGGCCGATCGCAAGGTGCCGTGGTGGGTGGTGGCTTATGCCATGATCGGGACGAGCATCAGTGGGGTAACCTTTATCAGCGTACCGGGTAAGGTCGGCGGCACGGGCCTAAATATGGCATTTTCCTACATGCAAATGGTGCTGGGTTATTTGGTGGGCTACCTCTTTATCGCCACGGTGCTGATGCCCATGTACTACCGGATGAACCTCACCTCCATTTACGGCTATCTCGAAAAACGCTTCGGGCATTGGTCGTACAAAACAGGCTCGGCGTTCTTTCTGCTTTCCCGTACGCTAGGTTCCGCAGCGCGTATGTTCCTGGCAGCCAGCGTGTTGCAGATGTTCGTTTTCGGACCGCTCGGCGTGCCTTTCCCGATCACGGTCGTGATCATGTTGGCCCTGATCTATTCCTATACCTACAAAGGGGGCTTAAAAACCATCATCTGGACGGATACCATCATGACCACCTTTTTCCTGGCGGCCTTGTTTTTCACGGTATATACCATTGGAAAAGCATTGAACATGGGTATCAGCGACATCATTCCCAACATTGCCAGCGGCCGCTACGGACAAGTTTTCTTTTTCGATGATTTCCTGAGCAACCCCAACCATTTTGTCAAGCAATTTGTGGGCGGTGCCCTGGTCGCTATTACCATGACGGGCCTCGACCAGGATTTGATGCAAAAAAACCTGGCCTGCAAAGACATCCGCTCTGCCCAGAAGAACATGTTTGTGTTCTCTATCTACCTGATTATCATTAATTTCTTGTTTCTGGTGCTCGGTGCGCTGTTGTACCTGTACGCTGGTTCCATCGGTATTGAGGTGCCTGCGCGAACAGATTTGCTCTACCCGCAAATTGCCTTCAACCACCTCAGCACTGCCGCCGGCATTTTCTTTATTCTGGGTTTGATCGGCAGCACCTACGCCAGCAGCGATTCGGCCCTGACAGCGCTTACCACCAGTTTTTCTATCGATTTTCTAAATTTTGAAAAAGGCGCATCCGTGGAGGGGCAGTTTGCTTATGAAGCTGATCGTATTGCTTATTACGAGAAAATTGAGGCGGCACAACGAAAAAAACGCACCTTGGTGCACCTGGGCTTCTCGCTGGCATTTGTCGTTATCATACGGATACTCAATGTCTTGAGCAACGATGCCGTGATCAACCTGATATTTAAGATTGCCGGGTACACGTATGGGCCGCTCCTGGGCTTGTTCATGTTTGGCTTGTTCACCAACATGCGGCTTCGCGACCGCTACGTGCCTGCTGTCTGTATAGCGGCTCCTTTTCTAACTTGGGTGATTGAAATGTCTTGCAAAAGCTGGCTTGACGTAGGCTTTTTGACCATTTTGATCAATGGCGTGATAACTGCTTGCGGCCTTTGGGCCATTTCGTATCGGGAAGCGGGTGCGGAGATGTACCAGGAAATGGATTAAACTGTATTGAATCGTTATGTCGAAACCAGATACGACTACAAATCAGCGATACACTTTTCCCAGCAACTTTTTTTGGGGTACTTCTACCGCTGCGGCGCAGGTAGAAACGGCCACCAATCATCCTTGGCGCGGCCAAAAAGCCCTGGATGGTTATGTTTTTGAACGCACCACCGACCATGAGCTGCACCGCATGGAAGATGCCGATTTGATTGTCCGGCTGGGCAGCATTTACCGCTGTGGTGTTGATTGGGGACGGTTGCAAAGTGAGCCAAATGCCAAGTTTGATGCCGCAGTCGTGGAAGAATACTCCGCGTTTTTTCAAAAACTGCAAAAAAACGGGGTAGGGCTGATGTTTGTCCTGCACCATTTCGCCCACCCAAACTGGTTTGAACAGCGCGGCGGCTGGACAAAAGAAGACAACATTCCCCTATACCTGGATTTTGTGCGGCAGTGCCTCAAGCACTTTGGCGCATACGTGCACTATTGGAACACCTTCAACGAACCGAATGTGTACGCCATGAATGCTTTTATGCTGGGCAATTTCCCGCCCCGGAAAAAAGGCAAGTATTTTACGGCCAATTTGGTATTGGACAATATGGGCCGCGCCCACGACATCGCATTTGACATGATCCGCGAAAAATCCAAAGCGCCCATTGGCATTTCCCTGAACACGGCTTGTTTTGAAGGCACCAACCTTTTGGGTAAAATGGCCGCAGCTTTTGTGCGCTGGTGGTTTATGACCCGCGCGGCCCGACCTTTTAAAAAATGCGACTTCTGGGGCCT
>JBBRWA010000468.1:0-3032 GCA_038246345.1 Chitinophagales bacterium | reverse complement strand
TGGGAGCAAGCGCCTCATTTCAACGAGATTTATAGCGGTGCAGTGGCGATCTTTTTTCGTAGCCATGCTCGGCTTATAAAAAAATATCGGACAGCCTCCGATGGGGAAACAACGTGTATAGGCAACAAGGAAGAGGCCGCACAAACTGCTCACAATGCGTTAATTGCGTTGTTTAGTGCCATCGAACAAGGGAAACCTGCGCCCGACCCCATCGCCTTTATTGAGCAGCAGGCTTGGGCTTATTTTGTCGAGATGCACCCCGCAGCTGCGTATCCTGAACTTTGGTCGCCGGAATACGAAAAGCTACGAAAGGAAATGATCCGCCGGCTAACACAGAAAAATCGCGCTTCCGAGGCGGATGCCGAAGAAGCAGTGGATTTGGGTTTTGAAAAAGTGTTTGACTATGCGCGTAAGGGGAACACCTTTGATGTAAGCCTGAAAGCATACTTGACAACAACCATTTCCAACGCGTTCCTCAAACGCATTGAAAAAGCACGGCGTGAGCCTACTTCCAATCCTTTGCCACCTACATCTGAAGAAGATGATAATGTTCACTCGGGATTATCTGAAATTGCAGATGGCTCCATTGCTCCGGACGAGGCTCAACACTTTGCAAACTTAGCGAATGCTGCAAGCGCAGAAATGAACAATCTGAGGCCGGTATTGAAAGAGGCATTAATTAAATTTTACTCATTCAAGGATAATTTTACGGATGCTGATTTAGCAAATTTTAATGACCTACCAATTGAAAAAATCAAGGAATTGACTCCGGAAAAAAGAGAACAAAGGTGTAGAGCCGCAAAACTTAATTTGATAGCCCAAGAACTGAAGATAACACCCGAAACCTTAAAGGTTCGTTTATCTGAGGCCATGATGGCATTGCGACAAAGGCTTGCCCTATTAGGCTATGGACATTTTGGACTCCTCCAAAGAGGGGGAAAACAGGAACGAGTATTTCTTCCTTCCTAAATGTGCCCCCAAAACCTTTTTTTACTCATTTTTAAAGAATGTAAATCATGCAACATCAAGATAATAATAAAATATCTTCCTCCTTGGAAGCCACGCTCCTAAAGGCACGAGAAAACGCCAAAAGTAAAGGCTTGTTCCTAACCGACGATGACATAGAAGCCTACGCCCGGGGCGACCTCGATAAAGAAACTACTGCCATACTCGAAATGCGCATGGCGCAAGACCCGGAATTTGCAGCGGAGGTCAATGCTGAAATGGCACTTGCCGATGGGATAAGGCAATACGCGAAAGTACATCATGTAGAAATGAGCGAGACGCCAGAAGCAGGCAAGACTGTAAGTGCTCCTAATGTACCTGCACCCACAACTGCACCTATGGTGGTGAGTAAGAAATGGTTGGTAGCAGCAGCGATTGCTTTGTTGTGTATTGGCGTCTTGACCCAAAATTTATGGCCAACAGAAACGGTTGAGGTGTCACCTCCTACGCTGCCTGTCGCGGACACCATACCGCCTTATGTTACTAATCCTTACCCGCCAGCCCCTCCTGCTGCTTCGGTAACTGCCCGCCTTGCGCTGTGGGCCGCTTCCATCTTATCCATAGAGATAACTCAACAGGAACAAGACGTTGCGATGAGAAGCCAGCGTGTCGGAGGTGAAATTAGATCAAAACCCCAAAGGCTCACACGAGACAGTTTTTTTACTGGCGTTATTACCCAAATTGCGGGCAAAAAATACGTTTTGGCTGCTTCCGAAGCCGTTTCGTTAGCTGCCAGCAGCCCAAGCGCCATAGTGGCCCATGATTTTAACCGAAATAAATTTGACCTTCGCTTGATCGGAAAAGACGATCTTTTTGGCGTGGCGGTGCTGGAATTGGTAGAGGCAGCCACCCCAACCCCGCCGGGACTGATATTGGCCCCAACGAACACTGTTGAAAAAAATAGCCCCGTCTTTATGTTTGGCAATCCTTTGAACAAAAAGCAGATTGGACAAAAAGCGGTCAATGGAAAATTGAATCAGCAACAGAACGGGTGCATCTTGGTGCAAACACCAGCTGCATGGCCAAGTGCGGATGGCCCGGTAGTAAATGACAAAGGACAGATAACAGGGCTGGTCACGCCTTTTGCCGGAGCGGCATTTCCCCGGCAAAAAAATGACAAAACCGAACGTTGCGCCTTGACTTCAGATTTTATAACCGAAATCGTGCAGCGCATCATTGATGAGCATACGATTCCGAAACCCTATTTGGGCCTTGGTTTTGAGCAGGTTGCGGGAACAAATGAAGTGAAGATTTACAAAGTATTGCCTGGTTCTCCCGCTAGCCCTTATGAAGAAGTATTGATGAATGAGCGCATAGACTCCATCAATAGCAAAAGTGTCAAAAATTTGATAGAAGTGGCCACCGTATTGAGCCGGATACCTCCCAGATCCGTGGTGTCCTTGACTCACAGCACTGCCAACGGCCCGAAAAAAATTCAAAAAATATACTCTAAAGTGCTGGATAACAAAGCCATGGAAACCGTTGCGGATGCCATGGTGGAAGATATGCCTGGCTTCTCCATGGTTTCCTCACCTGGCTCCCCGCAGGTTGAGTACAAGGGAGGGGCTTTTGAAAATGGAATCTATTACGTGCAGGCAGCGTGCGGGGGAAGTGGGCCTTGTCCTGACAATATACGCACAAAAGCCGATCTTGGGGCGCATCTCCAAGGCATGGCTCTCCTAAATGACGGGCGATTGCGATTGTACAACGAGATAAAAAATATAGAACGAGAACATAATATTTCCTTTAACACCAACAGGTTATGCCATTAAAATTTTGTTTGTTTTTTCTTTGCGGTTTCCCAATTTTAGCCTTTACTCAATCTCAAAAAAGGGCACTCCTCATTGGCATCAGCGATTATTCTGACAAATTGGAGAGTGGCATGTCTTGGCCAAAGTTACATGGTCGCGAAGATGCCCAATTGCTCGCTGGGACTTTGGTAAAACAGGGATTTGACACGATAACGCTGCTCGATAAAGAGGCTACTAAACAAGGTATAATGGCGGCCCTTAAACGGCTGGCCGACC
>JBBRWA010000467.1:0-3043 GCA_038246345.1 Chitinophagales bacterium | reverse complement strand
TCCTCCTCCTCCTCGCAGCACTCGCCCCTTTCTCCGCAGCCGCCTTCCAACTGGCCGACGCAACGCCCCCGCCCCCGCATACCGCCGAAAAGTATATTCTTTACTGGGGCAAGCAACAAGTCGATTTGACAGAAGTCAATGGCTACAAAAGTCAGGTGAACATTCCACCCGATGCGTTCCGGCAAATGATTTTAAACCCGCCCAAATTGTGGAACGGCAAGTCACTGGTAAAATCTTTCCGTTTCAAGCTGGATGAAACGAGCCTGAATACGGACGATTATATCGCAAACCTCGCGCAATTGGATGCGGCCATTGGCCCTACCATAAAAACGGGCAATGTGTTTAGACTAAGCATGTTGCCACTGTCTGCAGGCACCTTTGGCGCTGTTGACTTCCTGCTAGAACAACGGGATGAAGAAACCGTGCTTTATGGCAATGCGCCCGGCCAACGCAAAGTTACCCTGAACAACGCCCTGGTTGAGCGCGTGGTGTGGGGCCGCGAAGACATTCTTGAAACCACCAACCGCGATTTCTTTACCGTCAGAGAGTTTTGGCAAAGCATCCGACAGGAACCGGTGGTATTGTGGCAATTCAATCAAAATCCTCAAGCCCTGCGCTGTATGGTTGATTTCACCACAAAGGACAAAACAACCTTGGGCTTGGTCGCCAACCTGGACGAGACACCTTATTCCGGTTTTTTGGAAAATGTGGAACCCTACCAGCACATGGTGCATCCTGGAAGCACCGTTTCTTTGAAGCTGCAAACAGCAGGGCAATATGAGCTGCTGTACCAAAAAAACATGTCCATCGTGGCCGACGACGATCCGCGGCTTCGCTTGCGTGGCAGTCGGGATTATCATAACCTGGAAATCCGTTGGGGCAGCTGGTTCGAGAAAATATCCGATTTATACCTTTTATCTGTTGACAATGGTGCTGGCGAAAAACTTTCTGTTGATCCAGCCATTGCTCAAAACGCTGGAATAACCTTTGCTGATGACAGCATCAGCCGCTGGGCTGTATCAAAGCCAATTTGCAGGATAGACGGAATGCCGGCATCGGGAAATCTTGCATTTCGCGCTTTGGTGAATGATTCTTTGGCTTTTCAGGTTCAATCCGCGTCGTACAATGCGGATACAGTTGCCGCCTTTTTCAATCAGTTTGAAACAGGGGTGGAAAAAATCAAGATCGATTCAATCGCCGTTGAAGGATATGAATTACCACCAATGGTTTTCGTCGTTTATAATATGGGGCGAAACAATGGGCAACTTGTCAACAATGATTTCAATTCCTTGCAAATACTGTCGGAAAGACCCAAAAAGACAAACCTGAGCCCACCAGAAATTGGGAAAACGGAATTGGTGTTCAAATTTGAACTCTTGAAAACGACCCGCTACGCCCTCAGTATTTTTGAGCCGGACGGCTCGAACAGCTACTTGGCAGAAGGCGCATTTTCCGAAGGCAGTATTGAGGTGAAAGTGCCTCGAAACGCGCTGAGAAAAGCGGGCAAGCACGTAGCGTTTTTGAATACTTTATATGGGGTTTGGAAGGTGGAGTTTGCGGTGGAGTGAATTCGGCTGGCGTAGTACAGCAGCTCGTAGCGTTCTTGCAGCATATTACCGTGGCCTGGAGATTCGAATAGGTGGAGTGCCGAGGATTTTTGTTTTCGGCACATGCCAGACCCAAATATAACACGGATTGAACGGATTTGACGGATCAAAACTGATTTAAAAGAGCTTAGCGTAAGTCGGGTTCACATATTTCATTAGCGGGTGGCATAAAACGCCTGCTTCTCCTTTACTTTCTCCACGATGTCCTGCACAGTAGGCATTACCTCGGGCGGGATGCGCAGGAGCAGGTTGTCCTCGGTTTTTTGTGCGAGGATGCGGGTGGCGTAGTACAGCAGCTCGTAGCGGTCTTGCAGCATTTTTCCATGTTCGGGGGATTCGAATAGGTTGAGGACCAGTTGTTTTGGTTCGAGGTTGAGGAGGTTGGTTAGAAACCATTCTAGATCTTCGCCTTTGTTGTCTTGGATGATGCGTTCGCCTTTTTTATCCAGATTGTCGAAGATGCCATTCCAGATTTCTATGAGAACAATATTTTCAGTTTTGCTTTCATCTCCTGTTTTGTTCAGGTATTCGAGGATATATTGCAAAGCAATCTTTGGATTTTTATTGGTTTCAAAATATAATACTGCCAAATTGACTAAAGCCTCCCATTCTTCTTTTTCAATCGCTTTTTGGTAATAGGTTTCTGCTTCCTCGGTTCTACCCAGTTTTTCATATAAGCAAGCCAAATTGTTTACAGCGCCCACACTCCCCTTTTCAATCGCTTTTAGGTAATTGGTTTCCGATTCTTTGTGTTGCTTTAGTGTATTCAAACAATATGCTTTCAAGAAAAACTTTATCCCATCACCTTCATTATCAATCTTTTCTATCTTAATAAGAGCATCTGCAAATTTCTCCTCCACTCTAAGCTGCTCGATTTCTTTCCATATCTCTACATATTTCCTAGGCAACTCACTTTCACTCAACCCACCAGGATCGAGCTGCTGCGTCAAGTCAATTATTTCATCCCGTTCATCCACACCAATATATTTCGAATGTACCAACCCCTTGCTCAACACCATCGCTTTATCATATCCCAATTTCCCCTCCCGCAGTTCCGCCAAATGCTTCTCCGCGACCCCCCTTAGTTCCCCCCCATCATACCAAGTCTCCAAAAAGAGCGTCAGGTATTTAGCCCGGCGTTTCTGATCGGGATTGCCTTGAGTGACAATCAGCCACATATTAAAAAAACGCTCCGTCAAGCGATAAAGGTGGTTTCTTTTTTCGGTAGGTACGATTTCTACGATGCCGTATTGCTCCAATTGTTTGAGGTAGGAAGCCATCAGCTTGCTTTCCATAAAGGATCGCCAGCGCCCTTGTTGCGCAGCGCAGCGATGATCCGCTCGAATTCTGCGGTGCGGATCAAAAAGTTGCGCTTAACGGCTTCCGGGCTGCTGTTTGCGTTTTGATACAGGGCTAATTGATCTATAAACCAGTTC
>JBBRWA010000466.1:0-3070 GCA_038246345.1 Chitinophagales bacterium | reverse complement strand
CCGCAAGCCACAAGCGTCCCATCGGGACGCCACCTTTGTAGCTAAACCGCAAGCCACAAGCGTCCCATCGGGACGCCACCTTTGTAGCAATATTGCAGCCGTTCCAGCAGAACGATATCTTTGTAATTCCCCTACCGCGTATGCCATTTCATGGCAACCATGCGGCTATTCCGGCAGCTTCACCCAAAATTTTCCCGAAGAAAACGTCACCTTTTTAGGGTTTTGAATGTTTCTACGGGGTTCTTTGATTCCAAAAGACACGTGAAAGCTTCCCGATACCCGTTTGTTGAGGACATCCCATTCTTCTATTTTCAGGTAATTATTTGTCGAAAGGGTGTCTGAATAATAAAAATCTTCCAAAACATCCCCATCTGACGCGAAGGTGGAATATCCTGAAATAACACTTCCGGTTGGTATTGAGGTCTGTGTTTTATGGATTTGATATAGCTGTGCCGGATTTGCATCAGGAATCCCTCCAAAATACACTTTCTCCCTAGTGGAGCCATCATTGCTTGAGCAGGTAGTCAATTCAATCGCCCAATAATTTTCACCGGAAGCTGACGTCCTGCGGCAAATAACACCAGCTTTCCACGCAGCAGTCAGTTTATTCGCTGTAGCAATTCCCGTACTGGTGTCACATGGACTGTGTACTGGGACATATTCGGGCAAGGGCACCGAGGGAGAAACATTTTCTTTTTTACAGCAGAAGAACAGAATACAGCAAACTAGGAAGGTATTTATGGCGAGTAATTTATTCATGGCTTTGTAGATTAGCGTTGAACGATAAATTTTTGACTTTGATCCCTGTACTCGTACTAATTTGCAGACAATAAACACCAGACGGCAGGTTTATTGGCAGTCCTTTTTGTTCTGGCAGTAGCGTACCTGTAAGCACTACTTGGCCGAGTGAATTAGAAATATTATAGTTTCCAATCAAATAGGTTTCCGGTATTCCAAAGTTAATTGTTAGATGCTCTTTAGTTGGATTAGGCGAAATAATTAAGCTTAATTTAGCATCGGTGCCAAAGTCTTCCTTACTGGTTGAAGTAGAAAAGGCTGGCGAACAAGGCAAATTTGTAAATTTAATCAAATCACTTGTCATTACCCCATCGCTGCTCCAAATATTGAGGAACAACCAATAGGCATCAAAATCAATGCTGCTTGATTGAATGGTTACCGAAGGGGGGTTTCCAAGGAAAGTACTACCAGCTGGATAGCCTAATGAAACAAATGGCAATTTGCCCATGCCCCATAAATAGGTATAAGGAGGCAATCCAGGAATTCCTGTGGTGGGCGGCGTAATCACAGCTGTGTAGGTGCCTGATCCACCACAAATAATTGATGAAGGGCCACTGATATCAACTTCTAGTTCATCAACATCAAAATATTTGGTAGCAATAGAGCAGAAATTCTTGCTGAGATAGCCCGAGTTGTTGCTCCCACTAGCCCCGATCGGGCTCCCCAGCAGTTCAATCCTTGGGTTTGAAAAATTCAAGATTCTGAAAGCACCGGGATCAGTCATTCTAGCCATTACGGTGTAGCCAACGGATGAACCAAAGTATTGAAACCTGTAGCCAAAATTGCACCCAGCATCATCTGGCTCATTCCCCATATTGGAAACCCGGTTATGTCGAACACCCAATAAATGTCCAATTTCATGTACGAAATTATATCGAGGAGATCCCATATAGCCAACCGAAACTATTGCTGCGGGTAAATAAAAATCAGCAAGCCCTGTGATTGTACCGTACCTTGAATCTGTCAACAGAACCAGTAAATCTGCCCGATTTTCCTGGAATCGATCCCAAGCACTAGGTTGGAGTTCAACTTGTGCGTTATAACGGCTGCTAAGGGGGCAATAAACATAGCTTTTTCCTGAATAAGATATGTGGAGCAGTTTGCCCATTTCATTAGAGGCTATTCCAACGGAACCCAAGCCTCCTTGAACTTCTCCCCACCAAGTATAATTTGAATTACTATCGTTTTGATGTTACATACCTCTTGCCAAAAGGGTATCTGTTGTTCCTGGAACAATTATGGAAAGTTCGTTCTTCGTGATAAGTGTGTGTGTATCTGCCACTTCCACAAGCCGAATGTGCGATGGCGTAGTTCCTTGGTAAAAATTATTCCAGATTTTTGATTCAGAAGTACTGAAGGCTGCATTTTGCACAGCAACCTCTTTTAATAATTGTACAGGAGTAGTTTGACTGACAAGCCTTGTAGCACTAAAAAACAATAAAATCAGTAAAAGCGAGAGTGGAGCGAGGTGGAGCGAGAGTGGAGCGAGGTGGAGCGAGAGTGGAGCGAGGTGGAGCATATTTTATAATTTTGAGATTCAACGCCTAAAAGAAATAAAATTTATCATTAAATCAAAAATAAAATTTTAAATATTTATTTTTTTTAGTTTTCCAGCATTAAAGACTAGTTTTGTCTTCCTCATTCAGGTACCGCTTTTGCAATTTCATCGCCTGAAATTTATCGCCATTTTATCTTCCAACATAACAACACCTGGTAAGGGGAACACCTTCAAAAGAGGGCGTAAACTAATGCTTGGAGAGCCCTAAGCTTCGGCTGCCATCACAAGCGGCTGAAAAGCAACTTGATTCCTGGAAATAAAAATCTCGTAGGTTTCACAAGAAACCTACGAGATTTTAAATATCGGCAACGATTTACGAATCTATTACCTATAGCTTATGCAGTTCCATCGCCTGGAACGTATCCCCATTTTTGTCTTCCAGTGAAATGACATAATTGCCCACTGGCAGATTTTGAAGCGAATAAACGTTGTTGCTCGATCTGGCATCAAAGCGCGTCATGATGCGGCCATCCAAGGCGAAAACGCGGATTGCAGCGACGTTTTCGCCATTTTCGAGGGAGAAAAAGTCCGTGACAGGGTTCGGGTACAGCTTTACGTTAGCAGCAGGAAGGTCTCTCACGCTGGAGCTCTGGTTGAACAAGTAGACACCGACCAGAGTATCTGAAGGGTTGCCCATATTGGTCAGCTTTACGTGAACGATGCCCGCACATGGCGCGCCATTGTTGTAATAATGCACCAGCATCGCGCCACTTG
>JBBRWA010000465.1:0-3110 GCA_038246345.1 Chitinophagales bacterium | reverse complement strand
TTTCTAATACTTTATAAGTAAATTTTTGTTTCATAATGTTGAACGGGAATCCCACTTCCCTTTTCAAAATTAGTATTAATTTTTAATGTTCAACATTATGAAAACAAAAACCGATTTCACTATCCTCGAGCGTGCTATTGCCACGGTCGAAGGATTCGAAGGAGTTTACAAAACTCTTCAACAAAACATCACCTTGCGTGGTCAAAGTCCAAGTACGTTACACAATTACACTCGACAGATTTCTCTTGTGTCGCTACATTTTAATTGTCTACCTGAAAAACTTACAGACGACCAACTCAATGGGTATCTCGCTGGGCTGGCTATTTCAGCCAATTCTCCTTCACGCAGTGCTTTTAAACATGCTGTGTTCGGATTACGCTATTACTTCAAGGTAATTGGTGATGTGAAACGAGCCATCAAACTACCGTCCATTAAAAAGGAAGCTGCTCTTCCTGTTATTCTCAACCGAAGCGAACTGCGTGCCTTGTTTGCAGCTCCTAAACTACTCAAGCATCGCGTTCTACTCACGCTTATTTATTCTGCTGGATTGCGTTCCAAAGAAGTCATTAATCTGAAAATTGCCGATATCGACTTTGAGCGCAAAACCATTCATATCCGTCGCAGTAAGTATAACAAAGATCGCATTGTTCCGCTCTCGGATAATATGGCCATTGGTTTGCATAAATATCTGAAAGAGAATCAACCACAAGTTTGGCTTTTCAATGGTCATGCCCCGGGTAGCCATTATGCTGCCAAAAGCATAGCTTGGGTGATGCGTGAAGCCCTGAAGAAAACCGGTATCAGTAAAGAAGTTACCATTCACTCCCTTCGTCACTCGTATGCAACCCATTTAATCGAAGACGGACTGAACATTGTCACGGTCAAAGAATTGCTTGGTCATGCTTGTATCGAAACCACAATGATTTACCTGCACGTAGCTCAATGTCCGCTTATTCAGGCGCATAGTCCGATGGATACGCTTTATCCACGGAAGTAATGGCACGCCCACAGTATGAAATATCTCAAATCATAAAACGGTTTGGGGCTGATTATCGTATGCAATACCGTCCCAACAATTATCAGCTCAATGTAATCAATACTTTACAGCAATGCCGAAGTGCAGAACTGGGCGGACACAAAGAGCAATGTGATAATGATAGCTGTGGCAACGAACGCTTCAGTTATAACAGTTGTGGCAATCGCCATTGCCCTAAATGTCAGATAGCACGCCAGATGCTTTGGGCGGAAGACCGTATGCTTGATGCGCTGAACGTAAAGTATTTTCATATCGTGTTCACCGTGCCCGATGAGCTGCATGAGATTTGTTTACTCGATAGCAAAGCGTTTTACTCAGCACTGTTTGCTTGCATGTGGGAAACACTTCGTAGTTTTGGTTACTCGCATTATGGCGTAGAAACTGGTGCTATCTGTGTGCTCCACACGTGGGGACAAAACCTGAGTTTGCATCCACACTTGCATTGTCTTGTGCCTGCTTGCGGAATTAACCTGCGAGGGCAAATCAAAACAATTGGCAATCAAGGAAAATTCCTGTATCCGGTCAGGCAGCTAAGTACCTTGTTTCGGGGTAAACTGCTCGACAAGCTAAAGCTGCAACTCAAAAAAAGGGGACAACTGCCCATATATCAACCTGTAATTGACCAATGCTACGCCAAGCCTTGGGTAGTTTATTGTGAACCTTCGTTGGGCTCTGCCAAAGAGATTATTGCCTATCTGGGACAATATATCCACAGGGTGGCTATAAGCAATACACGCATTAAAAGCATTGACGATAAAGGAGTTACTTTCTCCTACAAAGATTACGCCGACAACAAAAACCAGAAACTGATGACCCTCACGGGTGTGGAGTTTCTTCGTCGTTTTGCTATGCATATTCTGCCCAAAAGGTTTGTAAAGATACGCTATTTTGGTATTTTAGGCAGCCGCTACAAAAAAGACGTTGAACCCTTGAAAACCAAACCGGATATTATCCAGCTAACCGAAACCAGACAGCAGCGAATGGTTCGCCTTACGGGTTTTGATCCTTGCCGCTGTCCTAAATGCAAAACCGGAACTATGCAAGTGGTAGAAATTCTACCTCGCATCCGTTCGCCAGATAATGTGTTTTATCCAACTGTCAAAACTATAAAACAATAACTATCAAACTATTGACCCACTACGAACAGTGGGTTGGCTTTCGTATTGTCTAAAGCGAGCAAAAACACACAATTTTGTTCAAAAAAAAGGACTTTGTATGCAAAACTTTAACCCAAAAGTATCCTGGATTTTATTTCTGACTGAAATTAGGGTCTTTTGAACGGTTCTACTCCAACTCTACCAGTCCGAAAACCTGCCGCTTTCTCCATAGGGGCAAGTTTTTCCCTAAAAATTCTATTTCATTTTCTTCTCCACGCTCGTTGATGGAAGCTCCTGCAAGCGGGAACTCAGTTCAACCGAGGCTTCATGCTGGGTCTTCGTGCCTCAGACCACATGAAGCCCTATGTATTAGCAGTAGTGCATTGGTGTTTAATAATGTGTTTTTTATCTTTCGTCTTTAATAATTAATTTTTCTACTTTTTCTACTTTATTGTCAAGAGTCAAACGAATAAAATATACACCACTTGATAAGTTGTCTCGGTTAAGTTTGATTGTTTGTGTTGAAATATTATTTATTTGTTTCACTTCTATTCCGACAGAATTATATACTGTTAATGAGGCAGTCTTGAATTGTTTGTCTATTTGTAAAGATGTTGAGGTTGAAAATGGATTTGGATAAAATTTTATTGAAGTTGTTAAATCGACCATTTTAAGTCCTGTCTGAAGTCTTACCCAATAGCATGTTGCAAATGTCATTTCACGGGTAGCAGCCAAATCACTAATCGTTGTGAATTTTAAAGTGTCGTTTTTAATCAAATAAGTGTAATTTCCTGTATCAATGCCTGGGTTGGTTTCAGTTGGTAAATCGACAATGCTAAAGTTGTTTCCATTCACTTTAAAAGTGGATATTTTTGTATATGAAATATTATCTTGAGTAAAAGAAAGTGTATCAGTGCCAAAATAAAAATTAGCAATAAAGGTTTTATTAGGAAAATATACTGTCCAAGCAGTATTTG
>JBBRWA010000464.1:0-3113 GCA_038246345.1 Chitinophagales bacterium | reverse complement strand
TTTTTCAGCCTCTTGCTCCATCTGAATATAGCCATATCCCGTATCCGGGCGGGAGGGCTGGATGCCTAATGTTAAAAGCGCATCGTTTTTTGCCGCAAATGCCAAAGCCAGGCTGATTTTTTCCAGAAAGGCTGTTTCCTTCAACACGATATGATCGCTGGGTGCGATGACAAAATTGGCATCAGGGTCGAGGGCGGCCAATTTGAGTGCCGTGTAGCACACGCATGGCGCGGTATTGTTTCTGCTGGGTTCACCAAGTATCTGGTTTTCGGTAATCTCTGGCAATTGCTCCATCACCAAGTCCTTGTACAGGGCATTGGTCACGATGAAAATATGGCTGGCAGGACAAATGGGCAGGAAGCGCTCAAAAGTAAGGCGTAGTAGGCTCTTCCCGGTGCCGAGCATGTCGAGAAACTGTTTTGGGCGTGCTTCGCGGCTGCCTGGCCAGAATCGACTGCCGACCCCGCCCGCCATGATGGCAACGTAAGTATGGTTTGACATGGTGTGCTAGTTTTGTTGGGCGAAAATAGGGCATTCATGGCGCAGCAAACAATATTCGGCACTAATTCTCCGTGAATTAATACGTTTAGAGCGATTCCTTTACACCATCGTAAACACTGAGAATACCTTCTCCCAGTTCAATGCGTGCTTTCCAACCAAATGCCGTTAATTTGCTGACATCCATGAGCTTGCGCGGGGTGCCATCGGGCTTGGAAAGATCATTTTTAATTTCACCTTCAAAACCAACGATTTGGCGCACCATTTGCGCAAGTTCCAGAATAGAAACATCCTCTCCTGTACCGATGTTGACAAATCCAGCTTCGTTATAGTGCTGCATGAGGAAGAAACAAGCATCTGCGAGGTCATCTACGTGCAGGAATTCACGGCGTGGCATGCCGCTGCCCCAAATTGTGACGGAGGATAGGCCAGCTTTTTTGGCTTCGTGAAAGCGCCGGATCATAGCTGGTAGGACGTGGCTGTTCTGTGGATGGTAATTGTCGTTTGGGCCGTACAGGTTGGTGGGCATAACGCTCACAAAATTGCAGCCGTATTGGGCGCGGTAAGCATCACAAAGTTTGATTCCCGCAATTTTGGCAATGGCATAAGGCTCATTGGTTGGCTCCAACAGGCCCGTCAAAAGGGCATTTTCCTGCAATGGTTGGGGTGCCATTTTAGGGTAAATACAGGAAGAACCCAGGAACATGAGCTTTTTTACACCGCTTTTATAGGCGCTGTGGATAACATTTGCCTCTATCATCAGGTTGTCGTACAGGAACTCAGCACGGTAGGTATCATTGGCCAGAATACCGCCTACTTTAGCAGCCGCCAGAAATACATAGGCAGGGTTTTCTTTTCTAAAAAACTCATTGACTTCCAATTGATTGCGCAAGTCAAGCTCCGTTGAACCTGCAAGGCAAAAATTACGATATCCTTCATGTTGCAATCTACGCAAAATGGCAGAACCAACCATTCCCCGATGCCCGGCTACATATATTTTTGATGATTTTTCCATCTTATTTTTTAGACTTATTTTAATAAAAAGTTGGTTGTTGGGATAATGGTGTACATTTACGGCGCTATTCATTAACTTTAACCAACAACATCATGAGCAAAATTTTTGATGACATCAAACAAAAAGTAGCAGAAGCCGAAGCCGACGTATCTAAATTCGACGCTGGAAATGCTGCTGCTGGAAGTCGCGTAAGAAAAGCAATGCAGGAACTGAAAGACCTCGCTCAAGCTATGCGCAAAGACGTTCTCGAAACCAAAGAGTCAAGAAAAGCGTAAATTTCGCCCAAAGACTACTGTAGTGGCGGGGGGACTGTAATAGTCGCCCCGCCACTCTTTTTTTACCCTCAAGCCCAATTACTTTCGGTAGCGACAAGCACCTTAAGCTTCTTTTTGTTTTCAAGGTGCAAATGCAGCGCTAGCATGGAAGCTACTTCCGCAGCTGCTTTTTGCCGCTCAACCATCAATTCCGGTGTGAAGTATTGGTTTACAAAACTTGTGTCAAAATCACCGCTTACAAATGCCGGGTGATCGAGCACAAAAGCGCCAAAGGGTAGGGTAGTGGCTACGCCTTCTACTTCGTAGGCTGCTATGGCTTCTTTCAACTTTTGTATGGCTTCGGAACGGGTGGCACCGTGTACCACCAGCTTGGCCAGCATGGGGTCGTAGTAAATGGGCACTTCCATACCTTCTTCGTAACCACCGTCAACCCGTATCCCAGGGCCGCTGGGCAATCGGTATCGTTCAAGCGTTCCGACGCTGGGAAGAAAGTTGTTCATCGGGTCTTCGGCATACACCCGCAATTCCAATGCATGGCCGTTGATGTGTAAATCTTCTTGTGAAAATGGCAGCGCCTCCCCTCGGGCTACCCGAATTTGCCATTCCACCAAATCCAGTCCCGTGATCAATTCGGTGACGGGATGCTCCACTTGCAAGCGCGTGTTCATTTCCAGGAAATAGAAATTGCGGTCTATATCCACCAAAAATTCTACGGTGCCAGCGCCAACATAATTACAAGATTGGGACACACGAACCGCGGCTTCGCCCATGGCTTTGCGCAGTTCTGGTGTCAGAATTACCGAAGGGGCTTCTTCCACTACTTTTTGATGCCTGCGCTGTATAGAACATTCACGTTCAAAGAGATACAAAATGTTGCCTTGGGTATCCCCCAATACCTGCACCTCGATATGCCTTGGCCCCGTAACGTATTTTTCGATAAAGACCGATCCATCGCCAAAGGCAGAAATAGCCTCTGAAATGGCACGTTCCATTTGTTCTTTGGTGTCTTCCTCGCGTTCCACAATACGCATTCCCTTACCGCCACCACCAGCAGAAGCTTTTATCAAAATGGGGTATCCCACGCGCCGACCGATTTCTTTGGCCATCTCGACATCCGTAATGGCTTGTTCGATGCCTGGCACCATGGGTACATTGTATTTTTTTGCAGCTTCCTTGGCGGAGAGTTTGTTGCCCATCACCTCAATACTTTCTGGGCTGGGGCCAATGAAAGTGATGCCTGCTTTTTCCACCAAACGCGCAAAGTTGGCGTTCTCACTCAAAAAGCCGTAACCTGGGTGAATACCATCAACACCCAGCTTTAAGGC
>JBBRWA010000463.1:0-3148 GCA_038246345.1 Chitinophagales bacterium | reverse complement strand
CGGCTGGGCAGGCGTTACCCTGCGCGAAAGCTTAGCGCCAGGCTCGAAAAAAGTGGCGCTGAAAACGCAACTCACCAGCATTGTCCGCCGCGAAATCAGAAACGCCACTAATGGCTCGGCCAGTATCCTGAATTTTAATCGCCCGGCACATGTATGGCTGCGTTTGGTGCGCAGTGGCAGCAATTTCATTGGCTATACTTCCTTAAATGGCCAGAATTGGGATTTTGCCTTTTCGGCCAATGTGCCCATGACGGGCTGCATTTACGCGGGTTTATTTGCGGAAAGCATCAATGTTAATGTGGAAACGACCGCTTCTTTCGACAATGTGACCGTCCTTGGCGGAACACAAAACTTAGGCAGCCCACAAATAGGCGTCGTCCCCGCGCTGGATGGTCTTTCCGTTTCTGTATTTCCGAACCCAAGCAACGGTGCGTTGACCTTGTCGGTAGCCGGCGCGCCGGAACGCAACCTGCAATTGGAGGTTATGGATATGATGGGCAAAATGGTGCGTAACATCGCCTTGCCGGAAGGTTCCGTTTTCACCCAGCCGCTTGATCTGAGCGACCAGCCTGCCGGCGTGTATTTCCTCCGCCTGCGCTCAGAAAACGGCGTGGAAAATGTGCAACGGATTGTGGTGCAGCAGTAACCAGGTTTAATCTTGTGATAAAAAATCCCGCCGGCGTTTGTCGGCGGGATTTTTTTGCGTACTCTATTCAAATTCCGGGTATTGGCTTTGTTTTTTTCAAAATGCAACGCCAGCAAACCATTTTGCAACGCCAGCAAGCCTAATCCAAAAAATAACGCCTTACCTTTGTCTTACTGAAAATTTTGGGGCAATAGAGGGCTTTTCAAGGCTGCTCGCTGTCGAAGCAACCAAGGAACGTGTCGTAAGTTTAACTGAAACGAAAGTTCTTATATAGAATTTGAGTCTTATATTTACGCGCAACTTCAAACTATTTTTTTGTCCCCTCCCCCTGCCATTTTCGCAAAACCGATGTTTACTTCGCGCTTATTACAACATAACATTTTTTGGCTAACAGGTACTCCGGCACCAGATTTCAGGCTATTTTTTTTGAAATTCCAGTTTCAATCACTCATCAAATTGTTCTCTCATGGAAGTGAAGAGTTTTACACACAACACCACCCAACCAGCTTCACGCTGGACGAAATTGTTACTGATGCTCGTATGCTGTCTCGGATGGCTGCAAATGCAGGGGCAGGTTTCGATTACGACACTTGGCTCGCCAGTGACGCAGGATTTTAATGGCATGGGCAGTAGTGCCACGGCCACTTTGCCAACAGGTTTTCGAGTGTCGGATGCGACCTCTTATTCAGGAGGAACGACCGCCACAACGCTGGCAGCAGGAACTACTGGCACAGGCGCGCTGACGGGGAGCTCTGGTGGAGAAACCTATAATCTTGCCAATGGTGTCACAGCTTCTTCTACTGACCGAGCTTTGGGCTTTCTGAATTCAAGTAGTTTTACTTCGCCCCGCAGTATCATGGTGGCGTTTCAGAACAATACAGGCAGTACAATAACAGAGCTGTCCATTTCATTTGATTATGAGAAATACCGTTCTGGTTCCAGGGCTTTTGGCTGGACTTTTTTTAGTGGCACAGATGGCACCACGTGGACGGCTCAAACTGATGGCGATCAATCTTATGCGGCTGATGCCAATAACACAACGATCAGCAACCCGCCTGCTGAAATTTCAAAATCAGTTACGATTACTGGTCTTTCCATAGCAAATGGCGCTAATTATTATTTGCGCTGGACTTTTACGGGTGTAGGCGGCAGTACTAATGGACAAGCTATCGGCATTGACGACTTCTCCCTCACTGCCACAGGCGCTCCGCTTGCCACAGGTGAAGCATTGGATTTTGATGGCGTCAACGACATTGTTTCAGCGCCGCTACCTCCTGTGTTTAACAACCTTGCTTCCAATGACTTTACCATGGAAACCTGGATCAAGCCGAATGGTACTGGATCGGATCCGCGCAGAGTCATGCTTGCTCAGCAGGATGCTACCCATTTCGTTTCCATTTTACTTAGTTCCAATAGACAAGTATATTTTTATGTTAGGCTTGGCTCAACGACCTACGCTACTTTCGCAAGCTCTTTATCTTTAAACCAATGGGCGCATGTGGCCGTGCGCTGGAGAGCAGCTACCCAGACCGTTGAAATTTTTTACAATGGCGTTTTGCAAAGTTATTTCGCCGGAGGTGCTTCCAGTTCTGGTACCAACAATACCTTCACCCTGGGCAATGGCACTTCATTAAACCAATACTTTGCCGGGCAATTGGACGAATTCAGGGTTTGGGATAAAGCCTTGACCGTAACAGAAATTAATGATAGAAAAGACTGCGAAATCAGCGGCAGCCTGCCAAATCTGGTTATGAATTACCACTTCAACCAGGGCAATAGCGGAGCTAATAATGCAGGCGTCACCACACTCACAGATGATAGCGGCAATGCCTATAATGGTACTCTCCAGAATTTTGCACTCACCGGCGCGACCTCTAACTGGGTAGCCCCGGGAGCTGTAGTGACGGGAACGACCTGTAATTGCACGATGCTCACTTGGTACCGCGATATGGATGGCGATGGCTTCGGTAATCCCGCTATGACGCAAATGGCCTGCACACAACCAACCGGTTATGTGACCAACAATACCGATTGCGATGATAACGACCCGCTCGAAAAACCAGGTCAGGTTTGGTACGATGATACCGACAACGATGGCTATGGCCAAACGGGGGCAGCATCCATCACGCAATGTTTGCGCCCGACGGGTTATAAGGCGGCCATCGAACTGACCGCCATAACAGGCGATTGCAACGACAGCAACGCGGCCATCAACCCGGCGGCAACGGAAATCTGCGACGGCGTGGATAACGATTGTGATATGATGACAGATGAAGGCGTGCAAACCACCTACTACCGCGATTTGGACGGCGATGGCTTCGGTAATCCCGCTATGACGCAAATGGCCTGCACACAACCAACCGGTTATGTGGCCAACAATACCGATTGCGATGATAACGACCCGCTCGAAAAACCAGGTCAGGTTTGGTACGATGATACCGACAACGATGGCTATGGCCAAACGGGGGCAGCATCCATCACGCAATGTTTGCGCCCGACGGG
>JBBRWA010000462.1:0-3162 GCA_038246345.1 Chitinophagales bacterium | reverse complement strand
GTACAATTATCGATAGCTGTTGCCATACCCGTTTTTGTGACGCTGGTATCACACTCTACCGTGATATTCGCCGGACAAGTAATCACGGGTGATTTTTTATCCTCCACATTGATCACCTGAACACAGGTGCTCATGTTGAAGTGAATATCGACCGTTGTCCAGGTACGGGTAACGCTAAAGGTGTTCGCACAAAGACCATCAACGCGTACATCCGTATTGAAAGTGCGGTCAATAGCGCAGTTGTCCAGAGCGGTTGGTGAACCCGTATTGGCAGGGGTCAGCGGCACTTCGCAGCTCACCATAACATTGGCTGGGCACGCAATTTCTGGTGGCTCCATATCCGACACTGTTATTCTGAAGGTGCAAGTGGAAGCATTCCCTACCTTATCAGTAGCCCTACAGGTTACGGTCGTTTGACCAACCATAAAAAAGCTCCCGGAGGCCGGTGTGCAAGACAAAGTAGCGTCAGGGCAATTGTCGGTAACGCTGGAACTGTAGTTAACCTTTGCAAAGCAGTTTCTGGGGTCGTTGTTCACTTGTATCGCTGGCGAACACATAACGACAGGAGATTGTGCATCAATCAGAGAATTGGCAAGATCAATGAGCAATGGACCAAGTTCGGTGAATGGCCGACGCGTCCAATCCGCTCCATTTTGGAGCGTAACCGCTGGTGGATTCAATTCATCCGGTCCAGAAAGGGCCTGGATGTTCAAATTAAGTGCAGGCGTATTCGTTCCTACCCCAATACCAAAAATATAAGTGCCGCGGCATTTGATGGTATTGGCGATGCTCTGCCAATTGGGAATGGGCACCGTTGGGAATGGCTGTCCATCGGTGATAAAAAATATCAGGTCTATATCTCCGAAAGTTGCCGCCTGCGTAAGCGCTGCGACATAATTGGTGGAGGGACCATTGGCCGTGTAGCCACTACTCATGTAACTTGAGACCGTTGTTGTAAAAGAACCGAGTGCAACATCGGTCATCGGTACGCCCGTTTGGGATACATCTGAAAACTCGACAACGCCCATTTTGATTTTCCCTGTACCAGATGTGCCACTGTGCAAAATACTGGCAAATCCATTGACAGCAGCCCTGACGGTATTGGTAGCGCCAGCACTGTTAATTGAGCCTGATTCGTCGAGTACAAGCAGCACATTAAACGAGCGTCCCCCTGGCGCTTTACAACCAGGAAAGTCCGGGTTAGTGGTTCGAATATTGGCCCCGGGAGGGCAGGGGAAAGGGTTTTGGCCTTGTACGATGCCTGAAATTGACAGGGCAAGCAAGAAGCTTAGACAAGTAACCAGACCAGTCTTTGAAATACATGTGGTGTTGTTCATAATTGGTGGGAATTTAGAAATGAATTGATTGGGAATCAGTGCGTTAACCAGCGGAATTCCTTGCGGAACTTGAGGTCAATACTGGTTTATGTTTAATATTCAGCAAATGTGAACTACTTGGTGAATAAAAAGCAAAAATTTCCAGTCAATACCCAATGAAAATTCAGGAAAATTCAAATTCTAAACAACCCAACGCGCCACTAGTCTATCGGCAATAGGTTCGCAATTTCAAGGTGCGCCACATCATTTTCCAATTCAAAAACCACTCCATCTTCTTGAAAACGAACAACATAGCATCCAGTATTCAAATGAGCCACGCCATCCATATCCGCAAGGTTATTTCCCCTTAAATGGCTAACTAAGGCTCGAAGGGTTCGCCCATGCGTCGCAACCAGGATGCAACGTTCTTCGCGGCCGCGCAGCCAGCTTAAAAACCGTTCAACCCTTTCTCCGAGCTCCCGAGCAGATTCGCCATGAGGCATAGCTGCATCTAAATTCCCTTGTTTCCAATTGGCCATCAAGTCATAAAATGCCTGGTGCCGTTCAGGATTGGGGGAACTGCCTTCATGGATGCCCCAGGAAATCTCATTGATGTCGGCCGTTTGGTGCCAGGGAATATTTTGTTCTAAAAAATGATGCACTGTTTGGTGCGTCCTGCGCAGGCGCGAGGTCACAACCAATTCAAAACCGGCATCTTGATAAGCATCATGAAATGCCTTCGCTTGTGCACGGCCCAAGGCATTCAATTCCGTGTCCATGCCGCTGCCCTGCACGATGTTCTGGCGATTCAAATCGGTTTCTCCGTGCCTAATAAAGTAAACTGTCATTAATTAATGAGATAATTTGATAATGAGATAATTTGATAATGGCCGAAACGCTTGGCATCTGTTGCACCTTAAGCGGGGCTGGCCTAAACTACGGGGAGTGCAAAATACCCCCGATACTCCTTGTCCTCCGCAAATTCTACATCTGTAAAATCCTGCACCACATTGTACAGCGTATCGCGCTCGATCGGGCGGCGACCTACGCGGCGGATCATGTCCACCAATTGCTGGGTATTGAGTGATGGATGTTGCTCCTCCGAGCCGGCCATGGAGTAAATTTTGGTGGTATCGTCGATGGTGCCGTCCAGGTCGTCCACCCCAAAAGCAAGGGCGAGTTGAGCCGTCGTGCGGCCGATCATGGGCCAATAGGTTTTGATATGGTCGAAATTATCGAGGTAAAGTCGACTGATGGCATAGTTGCGAAGGTCTTCTACAGCAGTGCTCTCCGTGATATGGCTCATCTGGTTATCCTGGTTGCGGAATTTGAGCGGGATAAAGGTCTGGAAACCACCTGTTTTATCCTGCAAGCTGCGCAATTGTTCCAGATGGTCTACCCGGTGTTCCCAGCGTTCAATATGGCCATACAGCATGGTGGCATTGGAGCGCATGCCCAGCTCATGCCAGATTTCGTGCAGGCGCAGCCATTGTTCGCCCGTGCATTTGTCGGCAGCAATTTTTTCGCGTATTTCTGGGTGAAATATTTCAGCACCACCACCGGGCAGGCTGTCGCAACCAGCATCTCTTATCATTTTCATGCCGTCCTCGTAACTGACTTTGGCTTTTTTGAAAATGTAGTGGTATTCCACCGGTGTGAGCGCCTTTACATGCAACTCCGGGCGGTGTTCCTTTATTTTTTTGAAAAATTCGAGGTAAAAAGGCAGATCGTATTGGGGCAATACCCCGCCGACAATATGCACTTCCGTTACGGGTTGTCCATCGTATTTGTACACGATGTCCAGCATATCCTGCATACTGTAAGCCCAGGAATCGGCATCGCTGCG
>JBBRWA010000461.1:0-3181 GCA_038246345.1 Chitinophagales bacterium | reverse complement strand
GAGTATAATATTGAAATTTTCAAGGTTGCCCCATCACTTGAACTTTTAGATAAAATTGAGAAAGGCTATTTTAATCAATACCCATCATATGAATTGCCTAATAATGAATCAATTTTTAAGGTTACAAAGAAGACAAAAGCAAACATGGAAATTGAACCAACGGAGAAAATTATACTTGCACATAACGTTGTCATTCCAAAAGGTTTACAGATTATTTCGGTACATAGCATCGTATATAATCCATCTAAAAGCAAAAAGCAATTTGTTTGGAATAATATCACAACCCACGATTTGACAACAAACTTAAATAAGAATTGAAACATGTTCAATCCATCAAATAGTCCAAAATTTGGACAAAGAACGCTCGGCGACATCACTATTAATCCTCATGAAGCATTTGTTGGGTATCCAGTCGAAGTATTCATCAGTCAGTTTGATGTAAATCAAAATGTTTTATTTTCGGTTTTTCACACCGAATCGAAACAATATTTTTATAATCAACAATATCTTTTAGAAAAAACATTGAGTAAAGTAGTCTTAAATACAGAAGGGTATCCTAAAGGTGAGTTTCTCGTAAAAGTTATTGGCCTCGTCAGGCAAAGAGATTCTTATGCGGAAGCAGTTTTTTCAATCAAATAAGATAAAACGTTGAACAATCGCTTCCCGGAAATGCTTCCTAAGCGTCGCACATTCGGGAAGCGTAACGTTCAATGCCACTATAGATAATAAAATATGGTGGTTGAGTCAATATTTTCTTAACACTTTAAATTATCAGCAAATGAAAAAGAAAGTAAAAATGACCAGAATGGGTAAAAGACTCTCAACCCTTTTTTATCTCTGTTTCTCTGTTTTCTTTACGGATACTGGGTCTTTATATGCCCAAGACCCTATATCAAACAGAGTAGAAGTTCGGGTAAAAGATGTTTCGTTTTTACCTGGGACATCAAGTATTGCTCCTTCTGCGGTGCAGCAGGTATACGCTACTTACAATGTTAGCGGGTATGAACAAAAATACTCAGTAGCAATCGGATTGAGCCACCCGTTAGCAGAAGGAGTGACAAGAGTATATGACCTTGTCTGCGATTGCGATGCCTCTCAGCTTCAAATAGCATTGAGCGAATTTAATCCAGATGTATTTGAGAATGTATACTTGACTTATGAACCGCAGTTGCTTTCCCCGCCTCCCTACTTGCCGAATGATCCACAAAATGCTGCTTGGAATTTTTGGCCATTTGATTTAATTAATGCTCCAGAAGCCTGGGATATCACAAAGGGCGATCCCGGAATTAAAATAGCCATTTCAGATATTGGGTTTGACATTGATCATCCTGATCTTGTAGACAAAATAGTCTATATGGATCCAGGAATCATCTTGGCAACAGCGAGCCAAAATCATGGTACTCACACTGCTTTTGCCGCTGCAGGCGGAACTGACAACGGTTTTGGGTTTTCATCAGTTGGCTTCAATTGCTCACTCATGTTGTTTCCACTAGGTGGTTACAACAAATTTCTGGAAGCGGCTAACTTAGGCGCTAACATTATAAATTGCAGTTGGCATAACGGTTGCGTTTACAACGCCAATCAGCATGACGTTGTGAAAATGGTTACGGATATGGGTACTGTAATTGTTGCAGCAGGAGGCAACGGTTATGATTGCGATACAATAAACCATGACGGCGAAGTTTATCCCGCATCTTATCCTGAGGTAATATCTGTCACTGGAACAGCCCATCATGGTTGTTTAGAAACAACGTTTAATTGTTGGGGGCCACCAGATTGGGATCCTCCAAAAAGGTTTAACTTCAATGATGCAATTGATATTGCAGCCCCTGGATTTTGTGTGATGACGGCGATATATGATGATAATTTTGGGTTTGCTGTCGGAACATCAATCTCATCTCCAATAGTAGGAGGTGTTATTGGACTTATGTTATCCGTTGACCCATGCTTAACACCAGCGGAGGTTACGGATATTATCAAAGGTACGTCGCAGAATCTTTTCGATGGAACATTGTGCAACGGCGGCACCAACGCGAATTTTCAACAAAATATACCAGGAGTTGGGTTGATTGACGCCTATGAAAGCGTCATTTCGGCAAATGCAAGTGGACAAGAATTTCATGTCAATGCTGGCGAAACATTAATTTGGGATAACCAAACAATAGAGGCAAAAGATATCTATGTGCATAGTGGCGGAATGCTAATCATAAGAAATGGCTCTTATGTGAGCATGAAAAAGGGGAAAAGCATTATTGTGGAAAGAGAAGCAAAATTGATTGTTGACAACTCAACTATTGCTGCGGGCTGTTCTAAATCAATTGCAAACTGGCGCGGCATTTTTGTTCATGGCAATGCTTCCCTGCCGCAACCTAATTTGAGTGTAGGAAACCCCAATGCCATTCAAAATTATGTATTCAGCCCTGGCGAAGCTGGCGTTGTTGCTTTGACAAATCACGCAAGAATCGAGAATGCGCGTTACGGAATTTCGACATCCGCACCGGGTTATGATTTTAATCCAGGCCAGATCAGTCGTTGGGGTGGACTTGTGTTGGTGGATAACACAAGTTTTTACAACGTCATACAAGGAGTCGAATTTATAAAATATGACCTGCCCAACAAAAGCAGGGTGGTCAATTCAACTTTCACAAGGTCTGCTGACTACCAAGCAAAAGTCACTGGTATAACAGTTTGGGAAAATATAGGCCTTGAGTTTTCAGGGAATACATTCGAGAAAATGGATTATTCTGGGGTAGGCGGAATTGATTTTAGCGCAAAGATCATGGATGGAAACAAATTTGAGAGCTGCAAATTCGGTGTTGAAATTCATTCTACGGCCCCTCATACATCATCTGTTCTGATCAAGGACAATTATTTTGATGATAATGAAACGCACGTTTATTCCGCAGGCACAAGTTCTGATTATGGTCTTCAGGTAATCCATAACGAGTTTTTTACCTCTGACAAATACGGGGTACGTATTGAAGGGCCGAGTGCCTATAATATTGAAAAAAATTCTTTTTCAGGAAATGCAATTTCAGGGGTGGTGGCGACAAATACAAGCGATGAATTCAGTTTTGTACGGGGCAATTTTTTGGGACAAGGAAAGGAAGGGCTTTCTTTCTATGGTAACAATTCACGTACCCAGTTTCTTTCCAATTGCTTCACAATGGATGAAACCGAT
>JBBRWA010000460.1:0-3243 GCA_038246345.1 Chitinophagales bacterium | reverse complement strand
TTTATAAAAAGACATTATATTTGTATAATAATCTATCTCCAAACCCAATTCGCTTCAACCAATGACACTAATCCACAAAAAAATCATCGCCATTCGCAAACTTCGGGGCCTTTCCCAACTTCAAGCTGCTGACCTTTCCAACATCTCCATCCGCACTTATCAAAGATTTGAATCTGGTCAAGCAACTGTAAGCATTGAATACCTCGACAGGATTGCCGCGTGTTTTGATTGCAGCGTTCAAGAAGTTCTACATTTTGATTTGACAGCCAATGAATTTTCTCAGATCAATGATCCTGACCTTTCTGGAAAATATCAGGTGCTGAAATTGGAAAACAAACGGCTTAATAAACTGATTGTTTGGCTCAGTGACAAACTCAGCATTGGGGGGGGGCAGAAAAAAATGAATGAAATGATCGAATTAAAATTTGAAGCGCCACTGTGATGATGCATCGCTGTGGCGCTTATTCTTTGGAAAGATATCTTTCCAATTCTTATCCTATTTTTGCTAAAGCTAAAAACCCAATATTTTGTCAGCGTATGGGCTTTTTTCAGTTTTTTCGGAATGATTCAATCAACTTTCGTTGCCGGTTGTATTCGCTCCGCCTCCCGTCCAGGATAAATTTGGTTTTTCCACTCCTGACAAGTCCCCCAACAAGCGCCCCCACGGGTACCGAAATCAAACTGATAAACATTCCTTTTTGAAACCGTGTCAACGAAAAACAGAAGTATAGGGGTGGGGGGCCGCAAGGAGGATCGTCACCCAATGCCACGCCCCAAATTATACCTGTTGTTAGCCCAAGTGCTGCTCCAATGCCAACACCCCGTAGTACTTTTCCTTCTTTTCGGAATTTTACCCACTGAATCTGCTCCGCTTGAAATGTTTGCTGTTCTCTAGGTTTGACGTACCAGCCCCTATGGATGGTCATGGAACTGTCTGACAGGGATTGCAGATAACCTATTTTCACAACAGGGGAATCCATGCTCCGCAGCCAGAGCTTATATGGCCTTTCTTTCGGTTCGTTCTGGGCATCCGAAATGAGCGGCTGAAACAATACCAGCAGCAATAAAAACATCTTGTTTGACATGAGAATTAGTTTTGAAGGTTGCGTGTAATTAGGAATTGCCCGTAGCAGATGTTTGCAGTACCAAACGCCCTTGCGCATCCCATACGTTCAGTTGGTGCTCTTCGTCAGAGAGGTGCATGATGGCGACGCTGTTGGCCGGGTTAGGGATAATCAGCAAGGAGCCTGAAGCCTGCGCTTGTTTGGGCGCGGCGCCCGAACGCGGCAGGTTGCTGGCATCATTGGCATCAATGAAAGCTTTGGACACTTTGATATACTGTTGGCAATTGCTTGTATACGTGCTCATTTCTGGTTGCCAAAGCGCCGCAACTGGCCGTAGCGCTTCGATGGCCGCGTCAAAATTGTCGTAGCGCATCATATAGCTGCCAAGGTGGAACTGCTCGTCCACGGTAGGCGAATTCGGTGTCATTCCGGTAGCAAGGATACAGTCTGAGCCAGGCTGTTTGAACTCGTCGTCATGCGGGTCGTGTGGCACACCGCAAGTTGGTATCCTGATGGAGGACACCGGGGCGATGGCAGGGACGGAGATGTTGGCCGAACAAGTCGGGTTTTGCAGGAATAGAAGGGGGAGCGGATTAGGGTCGGCGGCCGCGCTGGATTCGAAGCCCTCTACCAGGATAAAAGGTTTGCGCATTTGTTGATCTGGGTTTGCGTAAAGCACTGATACGATGCCTTGGGCAACAATTGGGTCACCTCCAGGTGGCGTAAATGGTTTTGAAATAATGCCGGCGTATGGAGCTGGTTGAAAGTCTCCATAGTCTACGCCAGCATTTGCATTTGGCTGAAACCATTCCGAACCTTCATTGATGGTCCATACCAGGTATGGTTCCCCGTTATTATCGCAACAAGTTTCAATACCGTGACTGATTTGCCATTGAAACAAGTATTGACCCTCGGAAGGGAACGTCACTTCAATCATTGAGGGTGGATCAGAATTGAAGAAATGCCACCCGTTCCCGTCTCCAAAATTAAGCCGCATGGTAACTTCGGAGGGAAGAGGATTGAATGTAAACCTGACTGGGTTGTGAATGCTGGATTTTTGCCCAAGTTCTACCGCATCGCCATTTTGACAGATATAAACCTGATCATAAGCACGCGGATATGGCGGGCATTGAGCTTGTAGCTGAAAAACAATAAAAAAGTAGAGCAGAAGGCAAGGCAGTAGCCATCTGCTCTTTTTGATAAGAGCAGTTAAGTTGTTCATTTTGAAATAGTTTTAAGAATTAATAGTGAATAATATGCGTAGTTGTGTCATGTGCGGGCAAGTAAACCGTATCTTGTGTGACTTGACCGTTTTGCACCCAGAGCCCCCACCTAATTATCATTTCCCTATTTCCCTTGGTCGGGAAAAGCCTTTCTTTTACCCCTTCTGATGCATAGATTTCAATGCCAGAACCGCCCCAAAAATTCCCCGCAACAAATAAATGTTCAATGCCGCCGTCTGGCACCGTTATAATTTTCAGCCAAGCCTCCGGGTCAAGCACAATATCAAAATTGTTCCCATCGGTGTTGATGTCAATATCTGTTTTGAAATAGTAGCCCGGTTTGTAAAAGGCGAGGTAAGCGGCATTGCAGAAGTCCTTTTCTATGTATTCCCGATAGAAACGCCCATTGTTGTCTGTGAGGAGCGTTTCTATCAGGTTGCCCTGTTGTTGTGGCCCAAAGAAACTGGAGTTGCTGCACTGTACGTACACCTTCACGGAATCGAGGGGCTTTCCAGTGCCGTATTCGGTAACGGTGCCAGAAATAATGGTTTTGCCATTATCGCGCTTGCAGGCGGGCAGCCATGCGGAAGCCAGTAAAGTTAGTAGCAGGAAGAGAGCTTTGTTTTTCATATTGTTGAGTTGGACAAGAATGAAATTAACATAATTTAGATATAGTTTTTGCGATAATAAAAAGGGTGAAAGGCATCTCCCTACCAAATGGCCAACTCGGCAGAAAAACAACACCACAAAATTACACTATTGTTAAATCTAAAAAAACGACAAAATTGGCGTATCACACGACAAAATTGGCGTCTTTTATAAAAAGACATTATATTTGTATAATAATCTATCTCCAAACCCAATTCGCTTCAACCAATGACACTAATCCACAAAAAAATCATCGCCATTCGCAAACTTCGGGGCCTTTCCCAACTTCAAGCTGCTGACCTTTCCAA
>JBBRWA010000459.1:0-3251 GCA_038246345.1 Chitinophagales bacterium | reverse complement strand
CTCCAGGCCGCCGCCGCCAAGCTCTGCGCGATCTTTGACACCACGGGGTTTGCCGGGCAGTTCAAAGTGTATGACTTTGGATTTTACCTGCACCAGGAAAACACCACGGGCGGCTACCCGGAGCCTTTTGCGCAGAAGATACAGGAGGTGCAGGCTTTGAGTCCGTATTATTTGTTGTTTGGGAAGCAGACGGATAAGACGGGGGTGTATACGCGGTTTTGGGTGGATTTGGTGTTGCCGGATACGGGGAGGTTTGAGTGTATTGACCAGCTTTCGCCTACGCTGCGTAGCGATATAAAAAAGGAAATCGAGTATGTAACGCTGACAACATATGCACAAGACGAAAACGCATACATTCAATATGCTCGTGCAGAGAATGTAGCGATCGAAATGCTACAAATGGTACTGGCTGATTTTGTAGGGTGTTGTGATCCACAAGCAAGAAACAGCGAATTCTCCTTTACTTGTAATTCTTTTCTTTTTCCGGCCTCCTTGACAGAGGTGACCTTTTCCGGAAATCATTACATCGAAATGAAACAGGATGGCGACACGAACTTTGGAGAACCTTTTCAAAAGCCGCACTATTTGAGCACGCGCCCTGATAATGGACAATCACCACTGGCACATGTGAGCGGATTCGACATATCGGCATTTGTCAAGTTTAACGGTAACGGTCTGTTTGATGCAATAAAAGTGCGTGGGAAAGGTGAAAAACAGGTTGAGGGCGTTATAGTTATAGTTAAATTTGAAGAGGAAACCGCTTCTCAAGACCAAAATACCAAACAAATAACGGTGAATCTAACCGGGAAACTTCCCTCTATGGTGGTTTTTTTAGACGATTTTCAGGTCAAATGGGAGATGAAAGTGAAAAAAACAGGGGAGCCGGAAGGCGTTTGGGAGCCTGTGGGTGAGACAGTGAATGATTGGTATTTGACACTCCGACAACCGATTGTCGAAGAACCGGGAAAAGGTTACCAGTATTTTCATACTCTTTTTGACATCAGTTGTCGATTTGGCAAAGGCAGCAGCGATGACGAATTGATACATGGCGTGTGGGAACACTTTGCTGTAAGACAAGTAAACCGAGCGGATGGGCAACCCTTGAAGTACTATGGGCAATGGTCGGGGGGGATCTTAGCATCCAAAACTTCTGATTTGTTGCAAAACAAAGATGGAATGTGTATGGCATGGACAAGGCTATTATTGGACGCACTTAAACTGCATGGGTTTAGAGAAGATGACAATTTCATTGTTGTAAAGGCATATGAAAGTAGCGGATTTTTCGTTAAAGAATGGCAGAGCATATCTACACCGGGATACTATCCCAATACGCCATACCCTTATAAAAATATAAGTGGAAGCCCATTATACACTTCAAATAATACCTACAACTGGGAATATTTTGAGGTTACATTAAAAAAGCCGTCCCTATCGCAAAATAACAATAATCCCCAATCTGATTTCTCATCGCATATTTTTGCAAAAATCAAAGGCGCTTTTTATGACCCTTCTTATGGTCTTTACTATGGGGCACCTACTATTGTCTCGCTTCCTTCGTATCAGTATCCTGGTACGTTTGAAGAAAAGCAACAGGTATTAGAACTTGATGACAAGTCAATCAGTTCATACTATAAAAAAGATGACACTACTTATCAAATTCAAATGAACAAACCTAACTTTGGCGATTCTATCGTTATCGTAGAGATATACGATGGAAGTAATAATTACTAATTTTCTATGAAATATTTTTTTCTTTTTTTTATCATTTTATACCAAGAGTGTGTTGCACAAACTGATGTTGCACAAAAACTACTTATTCGCGGAGAATATGGGTATTATTGCAAAAATAAAAAAGACAATTCGGTACTTTTGACAAGGTTAAACCTTGATTCGGATAAAGTTGATTCAATGTATATGCTAAGTAATCCTACTGGTATGTTTAATGAACATCCAATAGTTTGGGAGTTGCTGGATAGTATGATTTTTCAACTAAGGCTGGTTAATGATGGTGGAGGCATGCCATACCCGGAACTTCGAGCATTTAAAAATAACAAAATTGAAAAATATGTCAATGAAAACCAAGCATACGAATATTTATTATCTCAAGAGACGCTCAAAGACAACGAAATTGGCCCTTTGTATTCATACATAAGAAGAATTTATTACAAGGAAGACACCTTGAAAGGTCCAATATTTTTTGACATAATTCAAAAATCTGATTCTTTGTTTCTATATATCTATATACACGATAAAAAAATGATTGAAGTTTGGAATTTCAACCGTTATCCATTGATAGTTAAAAAACTTGATGTTAGCAACGCAAGCCAAATTATTAAAAAGAAGGCTTGGGAATTGCGGAAAAAAATACCAGCAGAAATGCTAAGCCCCTTCCAGTTAGTTGACATAAGTGGCAAGGTATACGCTATTGAGGCTTCTGGAAATGTTTGGAATTTATCAGGTGTAAATGCACGAAAAAGCCTTACAATTCCATCAGCTGCCAAAAGAGGAACATTAGTGGTTGATAAAGATGTAAAAACGGTAAGATTTTTTAAAAATACAGAATTTAATGTATTTGATAAAAAAATTAAAAGTTATATAGAAAAATCATCCACTGACATAAAAATAAAATAAAGCCGCCTTCAATGTTCGCCTCGCCAGGTGTTCAACCTTCGTCAACTTCACCGCCAAGCGCCCTGCGTGTGTGTTTTCACCACGCAGGAAAAGTATGCCACGATGCAGCCCCTTCCAAGCCGCCGCCCTCCACATGCGCATACCGCTGTTAATTTGCCTACCCTAATTGGCTCATCTCATCCAACAGCGCCACATCCTCTTTCCAATCCTCAAGTGCCCGCTCGTAGGATGCCAGCGTTTTGGTCAGCACCAGCGTGTACGGCGACCCGATCGTTCGGGTTTGTGTTTGTAAATCGACGTCCACGTAGCGGATCGCAGATTCCAGTTGCTGCCGGTCCCGCTCATTCCGGCGGTATTCAAAAACAATTTCCGTGGGTGATTCCAGGAAAGGGCGCAGCATTTCCCAAAGATCCTTGTTGTATTCGTAGGCAGGAACCTTTCGGCGCCAGTCAGACGGCGCGTCGGGTTTCTGCGCTGCGCGTTTGGCGAGCTCCTGTGTGCACACTGTGCGCAGGGCTTCGGCCAACGTATTTTTCGGGCAATTTGGGTCCAACAAAACCACTGCCAACACCTTATTGACATATTTGCGGGGAAGCGTGAGGGTGATGATGGCTGCTGTT
>JBBRWA010000458.1:0-3252 GCA_038246345.1 Chitinophagales bacterium | reverse complement strand
ATATCTGGCTTGACATCTATTATCCGCTCTTTAAAAAAGTGCAGTACACCGCCCTTCATACGGGCGTACCAGATATGGGTGTTTTTATGAGCCGTTCCTCCATTGGAAATATGGTAAAGTCGATGCAATGGGCGCTTCCGCCATGCGAGTCGCCGGCCATACTCGGCGATTTGCCCGACAACCGCCCCATCGCCTTGATGATAGAGCCCGCCAAGTGGGAAGAAGTTAAAAAACACTACGAACATCTGCTGATCAAAGCTACGATGGTGTACGATGGGCCGGAAATGAAAATTATGTCGCTCGTGCCCGACAAGATAAGGGTGCATGCCCAGGAAATGAGCGCTGCTGTTGCCCGGGAAGCCAATAGGCCCGATCTACAACCCGTAGGCGGCGGCTGGAAAAGCAATAACCTTGGCACGCGCTTTTTTCTACACCAAAACTTCGATTCTTTGACGACGGCTACCCATATTTTTCAAGGGACAGGTGCTGGATTTGGGAATTTGAGCGATAGCACCTGGTTGTTAAACAAGCCCCTTCCCAAAGGCGAATACAATTTTAACCTCTGGATATATGTGAATGAGGATATGGGCATGACCCAAGAGCTGAAAATTGTGCAAAACAACCTGGCAGACGGGCATGAGATCAACTTCCGTCATGAAGGGCTGCGGTTCTACATATCGACCATCGTGCAAGGCTGGGCGATGTTCGACCTGCATTTCACCGTATACGAAGACAATTCCAATACCCGAATTTACCTCAACAAACATAACGTCAATGCGCCTTTTTGGTATGACGAAGTGATGATAAAACCTTCTGATTCAAATGTGTATCGCGATGTCCCTGGCTGGATCGTACGCGACAACCAATGGTTCAGACTATAACCCACGCACATGCTTTTGCTTCTAAAAAACGCACACATTTTTGACGGAAAATCCGAAAGCACTCCGCAGGATATTCTGATACAAGATGGGCGTATTGCCGAAATCGGGACAGAAATTGCTGTTCCCAAAAACGCCGAGGTTTGGAAATCATCCAAGCTCTGTGTTTCGCCTGGCTGGCTCGATATCGGGGTTCAAATCTGCGATCCCGGCTATGAGCACCGGGAAGATTTGCGCAGCGCCTTGTCTGCCAGTGCTGCCGGAGGGTTCACCGCCATTGCTTGTTTTGCCAATACCAGCCCGGCATTGCAATCCAAATCCGAAATTCTATACGTCAAGAATAAAGCAGCCGCGCTTCAATCGCCCGTGGAGGTATACCCCATCGGGGCTATTTCCCAGGGTTGTGAAGGCAAAGACCTGGCGGAGCTCATGGACATGAACAGCGCGGGAGCCGTCGCGTTTTCTGATGGCAATAAATCCGTGCAGGATGCAGGGCTGCTGCTCCGCGCCATCAATTACGTGCAATCCTTCAACGGTTTGGTGTTCAACGAACCATACCACAAATCCATCGCGTCGGGCGGCCAAATGCATGAAGGCCTGATGAGCACATCCTTAGGACTGAAGGGTATCCCGTCCTTGGCGGAGGAACTGATGGTACAGCGCGATTTGAGCTTGCTGGAATACGCTGGTGGGCGATTGCACATTCACCTGGTGTCCACAGCAAAAAGTGTGGAGATGATCCGAGCAGCAAAAAAAGCGGGCAAACAAGTGACTTGTTCTGTCGCGGTGGCCAACCTGTGTTTTAGCGACGAAAAACTGTCCGATTTTGATTCAAATTGGAAAATATTGCCGCCACTGCGCAGCCAGCAGGACACCAAAGCCCTGCTGAAAGGATTGGCCGATGGCACCATTGATTTCATTAGCTCCAATCATATCCCCTGGGATGAAGAGGCAAAAAACCTGGAATTCCCCTATGCAGATTTTGGTATGACTGGGTTGGAAACTTGTTTTGCCCTTTGCCGCACTTTTTTGAGCAAGTCGTTGAGCGTCAATGATCTTGTTGAAAAAATTTCCTGTGCGCCACGCCGCACGCTCGGTCTTCCAATTCCTGTTATCAATGTAGGGGAAGTGGCTGACCTAACGGTTTTTGATCCGCAAGCGGAATGGACATATTCAGCGAAAAACATTCGTTCAAAGTCGAAAAACAGTCCGTTTATAGACCAAAAGCTAACCGGAAAAGTGATTGGCGTGGTAAACAACGGCATATATTCCGCTGCTTTTAGCGGCTAAGCCAGTTTTCCTTACTTGAAACCTACGGCCGAAAAATGTGTTCCATTGCGACGACGGTTGATAGGATCAATCGTGACTTTTGCCTGTTGTTTCGTCTTTTTATTACACTCTACATTTATCATATTGCCGCTAGCCAGCTTGTGTATTGGCCGAATGCCATACAAGTCTGCAGCGCGCGGCATTAAATTCTATCCATGAAAAAATTACTCATTTTCCCTTTGCTTATCAGCCTTTTTGTTGTTTCCTCTTGTGATGTACTAAAAGAAGCGGCGGGCACCATCCTCAGTGAACCCAGCATCGATGAGATCGGTCGCGGGCTCAAAGAGGCCTTGACGAATGGTATCACCAAAGGCGCCAACGCCTTGTCGGTAAAAGACGGTTATTTCAAAAGCGCCTATAAAATTCTGTTGCCTTCAGAAGTGCGCACGGTGACCGACAGGTTGAAAAACATTCCCGGTTTTAGCAACATCGAAGGCGAATTGATCGAAAAAATGAACCGTGGTGCGGAAGACGCCGCCAAAGAGGCCGCACCGATTTTTGTGTCTGCTATCCGTGGCATGACCATTTCAGATGCCACCAACATCCTGATGGGTAGCAATATCGCAGCCACCCAATACCTCAACAAAACGACCAGCACGCCGCTTTACAACTCGTTCAAGCCGAAAATCGTGAACTCGCTCGATAAGATAGGCGCAAACGCCCTGTGGAAGAAAGCCATCGATGCCTACAATAAAATTCCTTTGGTAACCAAAATCAACAACGACTTGGGTGATTATGTGACCAAACAGGCGTTGAAAGGCTTGTTTTCAAAAATTGAAGAAGAGGAGAAGAATATTCGGGGAAATAAGGGTGCGCGGACTTCGGAGTTGTTGAAGAAGGTGTTTGCGAAGCAGGACAAGTAAAGCGGCTGTCTCATTAGTGCGTCGGAGGTAGGTAGCGCGGCTTTTAAGCCAATGTCGTTGACTTAGCGAATGTACATACGCTTCGAATTTGGGGGGCACCAACTTTGAATTTTATTGAATGCTAAACAGATGTGTCATTCCGAGCGAAGCGAGGAACCTGATCCTATATCCTAACCCAGGTT
>JBBRWA010000457.1:0-3259 GCA_038246345.1 Chitinophagales bacterium | reverse complement strand
GTTTCATTGTTTTCATGCACGTATCATATTTCTATTTTTTCTTAGATTGCAGAATGAAACAAAAATTCAGATGAAACATTTTGTTTTTCTAAATCAGGACCATTCCATTTAAATTCCAACATTGGTTTAGTTGTTTGGATAAAACGGAGCATGCTGACCATCCGAATTCGGTCTTATTAAATGCTATTTAAGGATATTATTTTGTAAAATATCCTGACAATACGGCGGATACTGACCACTTTTTTCAATCAAAGGATAATAAATTTTGTATTTTTAGATTTCAGAAAGAAAGAAAAGAGGGCTAATGTTTTTTCGTTGGCGGGCGGGCTTCAAGAATACGGAGCATACTGACCACTTTTACCTTTTTAAATCTACTTTTGCACAAGCGTTTGCAGCTCGGCTTTTCAAGAATACGGAGCATGTTGACCATTTTTATCCATAATTGCCTTAGGTTTTGATTTCTTTTGCAGCCATTATTAACGAACACAATCGGTTATGGCAGGAAAAACAAGACCTATGAGTCAAATTAAACAATTATTACAGTTATACAAGCAAGGCATGAAGTTAAATACTATTGCCCGAACGCTTGGTATCAGTCGCAACACGGTGAAGTCTTACCTTCATAAATTGTCGTTGCAAAAGATTGATATAGATACGCTTTTGAAATTGGATGATCCAATTCTGGAAGTGCGTTTTCATGCCGGCAATCCGGCCTATTTAGATGGTCGGTTTGAATACTTTCAATCCCGTCTGGCATATTATGAGAGCGAGTTGAAACGCAAGCACGTGACCCGTAGGATTCTGTGGCAAGAGTATCGCACGGATCAACCTCAAGGTTATGGTTATACGCAGTTCTGCTATCATTTATCGCAGCAGTTGATTGCCCGAAAACCAACCATGGTTTTGAGCCATAATCCGGGTGAGAAGTTGTTTGTTGATTTTGCAGGGGACAAAATCTCTTATATCGATCCACAGACGGGCGAGATAATTTATTGTCAGGTATTTGTGGCTTGTATGCCCTATTCCGACTATAGTTTTGCTATGGCTGTTCGCAGTCAAAGTATCGAAGATTTTCTTTACGCCTTATCCTGCGCCTTGGTTCATTTTGGTGGAGTTCCACAGGTTTTAGTGCCGGACAACCTCAAGGCGGCCATTGTAAAGGCGAATCGTTATGACCCTGAAGTAAACCAAGCATTAGAAGATTTTGCCAATCATTACAACTTCACGGTCATTCCCGCGCGCGTTCGAAAACCTCAGGATAAAGCCCTTGTAGAGAATCAGGTAAAGCTTATTTACGCAAGAGTGTATGCCAAATTGCGTAACCAACAGTTTTTCGATTTACAATCGCTCAACGCAGCCATAAGCCAGAAGAACAAGGAGCACACACAAACCCGTATGCAGCAAAAACCCTACTCGCGGGAGGAAAAGTTTTTGGCAGAGGAAAAAATGCTTTTACAGCCCTTACCCGAAACGCCCTTTGAGTTGAAGCACTACCGTGATTTGAAGGTGGGCAAAAACAACCATGTTTATTTAGCTATAGACAAGCATTATTACAGTATTCCTTTTGCCTACACAGGTATGCAGTCAAAGGTTATATTTACCCGCTCAATGGTTCGCATTTACGTCAAAGGTGAGTTGGTCGCCTCTCATGCACGCAGCTACCGTCAAGGGGGCTATTCTACTGTAATTGACCATTTATGCTCTCACCATCAGCATTATTTGGATAGAAGTCCGACATTTTATGCTAAACAGGCAGCCAAAACTTCAACTGTATTTTCTCAACTTGTCGAACTTATGTTCAACAGTGGACGACACCCGGAACAACTTTATCGCAGCTGTGACGGACTGCTGAGCCTGCAGCGAAAAACAGAACCGACTACTTTTGAGAAAGCTTGCCAGATGGCTATTGACAATCAAAACTATTCATACGGCTTTATAAACAAAATTCTTACAAACAAAATGACCGAACAACCACAAATAATTATCGAAAAACCATTGCCATCTCATTCAAACATCAGAGGTAAAGAGTATTACGCACAAAATCAACAATCACTAAATTTTAAATAAAACATGACACAAATTGAAACACAAATGACTCATTTGCGCTTGCAAGGCATGGCGCAGAGTTGGAAAATTATGTTGGAAACACGTAGAACCCATGAACTTTCATTGCCTGAAGGATTGGAACTATTGCTGCAAGCAGAACAAGAACAACGCACCAATAGGCGTTTTACCCGTTTGCTCAAAAATGCTCATTTCCGATACCAAGCTTCGATAGAAGAGCTTAACTTTGACCCATCCAGAGGATTGGATAAATCACTGGTTTCAACTTTGGCAATGGGGCAGTACATTGAAAGAGGAGAAGCCATATTGATAACCGGGTCAGCCGGTTGCGGAAAAAGTTTTCTTGCCTCTGCATTAGGTCAACAGGCTTGTGCACAAGGATATTCGGTGGAATACTGCAATGCTCAAAAACTATTAATGCGTTCCAAAATGGCACGTATTGAAGGTTCTACCTTGAAGTTTTTCGACAAGCTGGCTAAAACCAATTTGCTTATATTGGATGACTTTGGACTTACTCATTTGGATAGCCAGCAACAATTAGATTTAATGGAAATAATTGAGGACAGACATGGACGTGCTGCAACAATCATTTCCAGTCAGTTGCCCGTGGAAAGCTGGTTTGATGTAATTGGCGAAGCCACAATTGCAGATGCTATTCTGGATAGATTAGTACATGCATCATACAGAATTGAATTAAAAGGTGAAAGTCTAAGAAAAAAACGGTAATTTTGTCACTCGATTGTGTTTTTTGATTCAAAACCTAAGGGGTGGTCAGTATCACCGGAATTTAACGAATTAAGTGGTCAGTATCGCCGAAATATCCATTGGAGGTGGAAGATATTAAAACTTCTGTAGCCTGATAATAAATCTTGTAAATTGCAACCAAATAGTTCACTATTATTAACAGTCAATTGCCTAAAAAATGAATTTGAAAACTTGATGTACCAATTTGGAACCTCAAGTTCGAAATATATTTTGAAAATAATTGAAAAAGTTGCGCAACTACGCAACTTTTGTTGTATATTTGCAGCATGGAAAGAGAGATTGTAACATTTGGTTCATACTTTGAAGACTTTTTGGAAACACTTTCCAAAAAAGTTATTGAAAAAATTGATTACATTTTCCTGCTTTTACGCACTGAAGAACGCATAACTCAAAAATTCGTAAAACACATAACCAGCGGATTATACGAAAT
>JBBRWA010000456.1:0-3287 GCA_038246345.1 Chitinophagales bacterium | reverse complement strand
TTGCCGATTATGGCATCGAAACGCATCAACAGGCCCCTGCTGTGGGCGTTGGCGATGTTTTTCTCCAGTTTTGCCGCGTCGCTGTTCATGCCCTGAAACTCCCAGCCCAATTTGGTTTGGTCGGCATAGTTGCAGTTCAGCCAGCACGAGGGCGATTCCTGTACCTGCGTGGCCGACGACGGGTGTACGACCCAGTTGCCTGCCCCCGCGAAATTGTTGCTCCAAATGCTGGTGGAAGCGTTGAACACGCTTACCCCTTCGTAGGGCTGCCCTGTGGCGCCGAAGTTGTCGGTGAACTGGTTCTGCTCGATGAGCGAGCCGTTCAGGTTGCGGATCCACACGCCCCGGTTGCCAAACGTGAACCCTCCGGCTTTGGGCGAGTTCAGAAAGGTGTTGGCGAATATCCAGGAGCTTTGCTGCCCGGGCGTAAAAGAGCGAATGTGGACGCCCGAACGAGGGAAAGCGTTTATCCCGCCTGAATACGGGTCATTGTCGTTGAAATCGTTGTCCTGCACCACCAAGCGGTTGATCGGGCTGACCTGGTCGGCGAATACCGAGTGGTCGTCCACGTTCTCAAAAGCGTTGCCCGTGATGGTGACGGTGTAGGGAGCCGGGTTGCCCGTCAAATAGATGCCACGCTCAAGGTTGTTGAAGCGGCTGGCGCGGACAGTCATGTTGCCCAATCCATACACCCCGGTCTGTACGTTGTCGAAGGTAGGCGTTCCGGTTTTGCCCAGGCCGGTAAAATTCAGCGCGCTGGCCGCACCCGGGGTCACCACGAAATTCACGCCCTTGCCGCCTGCGCCATTGGCGATATTCTGGAAGATACTGTTGACCACCGTCATGCTAGAGTTCTGGGCAAAAATGCCCGTGGGCGCAGCCGGATTGAACACGCTGCACGACCATGAGTCGCTGAAATCGCGGAAAGCGTTGGTGATGCCCCCTCCGTTGACACCGACCGACATGTGGCGCACGTTCTGCGCCACGATGCCGTACATGGGCCTGCCGTAAAAACAGGAAGGCAGTAGCGGGTTGGGCGCATAGTTTTCAATCAGGGCCTTTTGCCCGGAAAACAGGTTGCCGCCTATTGTGGCCGTGATGCTGTGCTGGTTCGGAGTGCCCGTACCGCCCGCATACACACAGATATAGTTGCCGTTGAAAGTGCTGTACGTGGCGAGGAACAGGCTGTTCGGTTCGAGATGAACTGCTGTCACGGCATCTTCAACGCGGCAGCCTGGCGTAAAGTCTAGCCGCCCCCCGCCGTTCACCCGGATGCGGTCCCACAGTTTTTGGCAGCCGTGCAGGTACGAGGCACGAAACTGCAGGTTGGCACCGGAGTTGACCACCAGCCCGCTGGGGTTGTTCAAAAAGACGATTTCGCTGCCATCGGCGAAAATGTACCAGCCGGGCAAATTGTCCGTAATCGTTTGGCATACGACCAAGAACTGGGGTGCTGTACCGCTGATTGCCTGCGGCAGCAGATCGCCGTCGGCGATCATTTGAGAAAAGGTCTTTGAAGTCGCGATGACCTTGTAAGCACTCGGCTCGTTCAGCGTACATTCAACGCCTTCCGGCAGTTGGCACACCTGGGCATTTGCCTGCCCGGCAAAGAGCAGGGTGCACAAAAACAGCCAAAACATGTTGCTTTTGAAGCGGGTTCTCCTTGGAAGGGGAGAAAAAGCGAGATTTTTCATAATTTTACGCGATTTTTAGAATGTTCCCTGACCTGTGGCCAACGTGGCCTTGCCCGGTCAGATCAGGATTGGTAGGGTACCGGGGCTTTCATCTGGGAATAAAGTCGGGAGGTCGCAGTTGCCGCTGCGGCCTCTTTTTTTAAAAATTGTTGGTTATGTATATTGTATCATTGGCACTAACGTGGGCACTCACGCCGTGCCGACGTTTAGGAGGCATGAGAGTGAGTGCATTGATGGCGGCGGCTATTGTTTAATTATTTTATAAGTCACATGTAGCGTTTTTTCTTGCATTTTAAGCAAATACACTCCACTTGGGAATGTCCGAATATCGATTGCTTGATTGTCACTTTTCACCATTGTACTCCTTACTTTTCGCCCAGTAATATCAAATAATTCAATTTGTGCTCCGATCGGGTTACTTATATTAATTATGTCGTTTGTCGGATTTGGATAGACCCTTATTATACTGGCTAAGTTTGTCTCATGGGTGCCGATCATGCCGCCACAAAGTGTGTCTATACAACCGTTTTTGTCTAGTTTTATTAGTATGCCGGAGGCTATGTTGGTCTCATAGTTTTCTGTGTAGCCCGCTGCAAAAACACTACCGCTGGGTATTTCTACTACCCCTCCCAATAAGTTATCACAATTTAGGAATGGCTCGCAGTCATCGTTGTAAGACCAGATACTATTTCCGTCAGGAGAAAATTTGTGTATTGTAGTTGTTGTATACCAGTTCCATCTGCCGACCACAAGAAAATTGCCATCGGAAGTAGGGGTAATATCGACTATATAGTTTGTTTTCGAGTCGAAATCAGAAAGGTATCTTTCCCACACAGGGTTGAAATTGCTATCCCGACAAATAAGCTTTGGACGAGTTCCAAAATCGTCTATCTGTCCGGGCATTGGGGTGAATTCAGTCGTAGCGTACAACCAATTTCCATTTGGAAGATGTTGTATCCTTGTAGCGATCCCACTTTCTACATTTTTTTCGCTTTCCCACTCCCATTTGATGTTGCCAATGCTATCTACTCCTATGACTCGGGATTTTGTCCATTTGTTGATAATGGGGCCAATAGTAGGCCAGAAATGCTTGTAGCCTGGAAGAAGAATGGTGTTTTCATCAAGAAGGTATGGTTCTTCAAGCTCAGTTTCAAGGCCAAATAATCCATATTGTTTTTCCCAAAGCGTATTTCCTTGTTTATTTGTTTTAATAATAAACCCTTCGCGATGGTACGCATGATTTGCAAAGGTTCCTGTTATCAATAGCCCATCTTGGACTTCTTTTAGGTCAGAGAAAGTCGTATTTAGTGAAGGAGGACTGTAGGCTGTAGATGAAACTAGCATCCCTTCTCGATAAATATTAAATAGCCCCGATGTATCATAGAAAAGTTGTGTGGCTACCGCTATGTCTCCGTTAGACAATTGAGCCATGTTATTTCCAATCCCAGAAGCAATAGCATCATTTGGGTAAAAATAAATATCAGTTAAAAGCGTATTTCCATTGGTGTCAAGTTCCATATAAAGCAGCCCGTTCAATGCACCATCAGGGGCAGTATCAGTCAGGAACTGGCCGGTTGTAATAAGCTTTTCTCC
>JBBRWA010000455.1:0-3291 GCA_038246345.1 Chitinophagales bacterium | reverse complement strand
TTTGGGCAAGGCTGATTTGCAACAATTGGCTGCCCAGCTAAGCAGGGCTACGTTCCAAATAACCGGAAAAAGTACTTTCAAAGAAGAATTTGTAACGGCAGGCGGGGTGTCCCTCAAAGAATTGAATTTCAAAACATTTGAAAGCCGCGTTTGCCCCAACCTACACCTTGCAGGGGAAGTGATTGACATTGACGCCATTACAGGCGGCTTCAATTTTCAGTCAGCCTGGACGGGCGGATATTTGGCAGGGCTGGCCATGGCAGAATGAAATTTAACACATCCCCACTTAGTTAAAATTTTTAACAGGGGAAATACGGAGTTTGCCATCCCGTTTTACCCTGAGTTTTCGATCAGAACACTTTACTCCCGCTCTCCGATTTTAGAGCTTGCCAAACAAGCTCAAACAAAAGACCACCGCAGTTGCGGCCATGTGCACTAGTGCAGCAACCAGCGTTTCACCACTTCTTTTCACTGAATTAAACTTGTACCTACATGACAAACCTGTTGTCTGTGCGGGCTGTCCTACCATTGGGCTGTCGTGCCGGGGTCATGCTTTTTGCCGCGCTGGCGAAAGCACAATCCCCTTTACTACCACTTGATGATATCACGGAGCGATCTACGGTCGCCAATCACCAGGTGTTGGAGTACCAACCCATTCGGGAAGCCGATATTTTATGGGAAAAACGCCTCTGGCGCATTGTAGATGTGCGGGAAAAAATGAACCAGTCGTTCACCGCACCAGAATCGCCCTTGTTCAAAATTATCTTTGAAAGTGCCCTCGCTGGCGAACTCCCTGTATACTCCACAGAAAACGACCAATTTACAAAACGCCTCCCTGTTGAAGCCCTTCTAAGCAAGTTGTACAAAATAGACACCATCTTCACCTATGATGTTGTCACGGGCGAGGAGCTCATCAAAATTGTGCAGAATGAAGTAAGCTGGGAAGATGTAAAGCGGTTCCGAATCAAGGAAACCTGGTTTTTCGACGCAAAAACCTCCACCCTGCGCAACCGCATCCTGGGCATTGCCCCGCTGCTGGAAGTGCGCGATGAAAACGGCGACTTTAAACTCGAAATGCCACTGTTCTGGGTGCATTACCCATCATCCAGAGAATTGCTCGCGCAGCACAAAGCTGTCACCCATTTAGACAATTGGGCCAGCACGACCACTTGGGAAGATATTTTTGAAATGCGCTATTTTGCTTCTTCCATTATCAAGGAAAACAACGTCCATGACCTGCGCCTGGAGCATACCTACTCCGGACTCGACCTCGTGATGCACGCAGAAAAGATTGAGGATGAGTTGTTTAATAGGGAGCACGATATGTGGGGCTTTTGACGGTGGACGATAGGCGGTAGACGGTGGACGGTGGACGGTTTGAACAGCATTGGTTTTCAGGTTTAGTATTGCTGTTTCAACACTTTTGGCGCATCATCCATTTTTTGGCCAAAAGTGCTGAAACAGAAATGCCAAGGGTAATAAAAAAAGCTGGGCAAACCGTCCACCGTCCACCGTCTACCTTCTACCGTTAATTGGCTTAAAGTGCTGAAACACCCAATCCAAGAAAAAAAACAGATGTTGTGCACCGTCCACCATCTACCGTCTACCTTCTACCGTGAACCGTATAAAACAGAAGTAAGGAACAAGCCTTGCGGCGGCGCGCTCAAACTTTTGGGCAAATGTTGTTGCTTGTCAAGGGCGTTTTTGATGTCAGCAACGCTCAATTGCCCAATCCCTGTTTGCACACAAGCCCCTACAATGAGGCGTACCATGCCCCGCAAGAAGCGGTTTGCTGTGATGTGAAATATAAGGCCCTGCGCGTCGGGGAGTATTTCCCAGAAAGCGGTTTTTAGGGCGCAATGATAGGCATCGAGGCCGCTGTTGGTTTTACAAAACGGGAAAAAGGATTCGTATTGGAGCAGCAAATTGGCAACTTCGGCCATTTTATTCAGGTCGAGGCGCTGAAATTGGGGGTAGAACCAGGCCGTTTCCGTCAAAAACGGATCCTTGCGGAAGGATATGTGGTAGGCATAACTGCGCTCGTAGGCATCGTAGCGGGCGTGTGCCGTGGAGGCTACCGGCTGGATGTCGTACACGGCAATGTCATCTGGCAGTAGGCTGTTCAGGCCATTTAAAAAAGTGGGCGGCAAATCTCCTGTTGCGTCGAAATGAGCCATGTAATACCGCGCATGTACCCCGGCATCTGTGCGACCGCAACCTGTAACGTCAATTTTTTGCCGCAATATGGTGGAGATGGCGGTTTCCAACGTTTCCTGCACCGTTGTGTCATTCGGTTGTATTTGCCAGCCGCTGTAATGCGTGCCGCGATAGGAAAGGGTAAGAAAATAGCGTTGTTCCGTCATTTTCTGGCCTCCGTTATTTTCTCGTATGCCTCGTTAATCTGTTGAAATTTTTCCTTGGCATGTTTCAGCGCTTCGTTGGAAGCGCCATTGGCCAGCATTTTATCGGGATGCCACTGCACAGCGAGGGCACGATATTTTTTCTTGATCAAGTCCAGGGAATCGGCGGGGTTGGCACCGAGCAGGGCATAGTGAGGGTCGAGGGGTGTCCAGCGGCCTTGTTGTTGTTGGCGCTGCTGCCGCGTTTGGTAGTAGCGGCTTTTGATGCGGTCGTATTGCATGCGCCCGATGTGGAAAATCCCGGCAGCGCGGAGCAGCAGTTCTTCTTCGCGGGGGTGTAAACTGCCATCGGCGGCGGCAGTGGCAAAGAGCAGGTCCATCATATTCATCACCTGGTGTCGCTCCCGGTTGAAGTCGTTGTAAAATGCTTTGGCGTATTGCTCGAAGGTATGGGGTGAGTCTTTGGATTGTTTCCACACCCTGATGGCCTCTATGCGGGCACTCTCATTCAGGCGAAAGTGGTTGCGCATCAAGTTTTCCATCAAATCCACTTCGGCCTTTGAAACAGCACCGTCTGACTTGGCCATTTTGGCACACAGGCGAAAAACATGAAACAGGAACTCCCCGCGCCGTTTTTGGTAAGCCCTAAACGCGCCTTCCGATTCGTCTTTTTCCCTGGGCATATCAAAAAAGAAATGCCCGGCAAGAGACCCCACAAAGAACCCTATCAGCCCGCCGAGCGGGATGTTCATCATGTCGAAGGCTACCATGCCCACGATACCAAATAGGAGTTTGCCTTTTAATTCCAATGTTTCTACTTGTTGAAATTACCCACCCGTTCCAGCGGAACGGCACCTTTGTAGCAATAACCGAAGGAAATTGCACCCGTTCCAGCGGAACGGCACCTTTGTAGCAATAACCGAAGGAAATT
>JBBRWA010000454.1:0-3326 GCA_038246345.1 Chitinophagales bacterium | reverse complement strand
TCAAATTCGCCCAGCAGGTTGCCGCGTTCCTGGGTGTTGAGGCGGCCTGTGATGTCGTCGAACCACAGTTTTTGCGCGCCGATGGTGCTTTTCCCGACTTCTTTTTGCTTGATTTGTTTGACGGGGTACTTGGTCAGCACATTGCCTTGTGAATCACGGCCTTTGATGGCCAATTCCGCGAAATCGTAGTCAAAAATCTTGGTTCGGGCGGTGCTGGCGGGGGTTAGCGTCACCTGCACCACCTCACTTTCTCCATTGGGGTTTACGGTGAGGTACAGCATTTTAGAGTTTTTGACCTTGGAACCCAATTGGTAGTCTTTGTCGCGGGTAATGGCCGTCACATTAAAACGTTTGACGAAGGTTTTGCCCGATTTGGCATCCATATATGCCATGTTGTAGGTGGTGCGTTCGTCGTTTTTCTTCCACACCGCTATGTGTTCTATGTCTTTCCCGACAAAGGTTTTATCCTCGGCACGCACGATTTTCATCACGCCATCGCGGCGGAAAATGATGATGTCGTCAATGTCGGAGCAGTCCTGCACGAACTCATCTTTTTTCAACCCTGTACCGATAAAGCCATCTGCGCGGTTGACGTACAGTTTGGCGTTGTTGGCGGCAACTGCCGATGCATGGATGGTATCGAAAGCGGCGATTTCTGTGCGGCGCTCGCGGCCTTTGCCGTGTTTGGCCAGCAGGTTTTCGAAGTAATCAATGGCATACTCTGTGAGGTGCGCCAAGTGATGCTTGGTCTCTTCGAGCTCGGCGTTCGTCTTGGCGATTTCCTCGTCAGCCTTGAAAGAATTGAACTTTGAAATGCGCTTGATGCGGATCTCCGTCAGGCGTACAATATCGTCTTCGGTGACATCGCGCAGCAGCTTTATTTTTTTAGTCTCTTTGGCGTAGCCGGGGTCGCTTGGTGTGCTGACGTACTTTTTCAACCCGATATCAATGGTCGAAATAACAGCCTCCCAGGTCTCTGCCTCTTCAATGTCGCGGTAAATGCGGTTTTGGATGAAAATTTTCTCCAAAGAAGCAAAATGGAGCTTTTCCTCTAGGTCGTCTTTCAGGATTTCCAGTTCCTGCCGCAACAGGGCCTTGGTGTTTTCGGTGCTGATGCGCAGCAGCTCGTTGACATCCGTAAACAGCGGCTTATTATTGATGATGACGCAGCAGTTGGGGCTGATGCTGACCTCGCAACTGGTGAACGCATACAAGGCATCAATGGTGACATCAGGGCTTACGCCAGGCTGCAATTCAATTTCGATGTCAATTTCGGCCGCAACCTTGTCTATTACCTTTTTGATTTTGATCTGGCCTTTTTCATTGGCCTTCACGATGGAGTCCATGAGGTCGCCGGTAGTGACACCGTAAGGGATTTCGGTGATTTGCAGCGTTTTTTTGTCCAGCTCACGCACTCGGGCGCGCACCCGCAATTTTCCGCCCCGAAGCCCGCCGTTGTAGTTGCTCGCATCTACGAGACCGCCTGTGGGGAAGTCGGGAATTAAATCCGAGGGCTTTCCTTTCAGGCTGGCAATGCTTGCCTTGATGATTTCGATGAAATTGTGGGGCATTATTTTGGTGCTCAGGCCCACCGCGATGCCTTCTGCGCCATGTGCCAGTACTAACGGGAATTTCATAGGCAAATTGACGGGCTCGCGTTTGCGGCCGTCGTAGCTCATTTGCCACACCGTGGTATCGTGGTTGAAAGCAATATCCAGGGCGAATTTGGTGAGGCGCGCCTCGATGTAACGCGGTGCGGCGGCGGAGTCGCCCGTGCGGTAATCGCCCCAGTTACCCTGGCAATCGATCATCAGTTCTTTTTGGCCCATGTTCACCAGGGCATCACCGATGGCGGCATCGCCGTGGGGGTGGAACTGCATAGTCTGGCCAATAAGGTTGGCGACTTTATGGTAGCGGCCATCGTGCTGCTCGAACATAGCGTGCAGGATGCGGCGCTGCACGGGCTTCAAGCCGTCGTCGATGGCAGGGACGGCGCGTTCCAGGATAACGTACGAGGCGTAGTCCAGAAAGTAATTCTGGTACATGCCCGAGAGGGTTATGACGGAGTCCTCGTGGTTGGCTGAGGTGGTTGGTGGTGCGGAGGTATCTTTTTTTGCTTTTGCCATGGTGTTGATGGATGGACTTGGGAAGGCAAAAGTAAAAGGATTTGGGGGATTTTGTGAAACTTTTTGTGTTTAAAGTTGATTCGTCCAAGGAAGTAAGGAATTGACGGGCTGCGTAAATAAAAACTGCCGGAACGCATCAGGAGATGGTTCCGGCAGTTGGGTGCCTATTTCTTGTACTTTTGATCCTGAATGTACCTCAAAGGGGAATTACACCCGAGCAGGGGATACCTTGGCAATTCCGGTTGTTACAGCCGGCAATTTTTCCCCAGTACTCTTATGGAATATCACCTTTGCATTATTATTTATTGTTGTTTGAACATTCGGTATGGTTTTCACCGTAAATGAAAATCTGTAGATGGTTTCATCAAAATTGAAAGGTTTTTCTTTCTGGTTTAAACCGGGAAGTCCCATCCCTTTAAAGGTGATTATCTTGACGTATTTATTCGTTGGAGAGGTTTCTACAGAATATAAAGCCAAACCATTCATTACGGGAGGAGCTAACAAGGCGAAGGTTGCAGGGTCTAATTCTTTCGGCAAAGTATCTATTACCGTGACAAATTGTACGGAGCCTTCTCCGCTATTGTGAAATTGAATGGTATAGGTCAATTTTAGAGAATCGGTTTGGCCAGGTGGTATTTGCGGAATATCCACAATTTTGTAATTTGGGTCGTGTGGCTCGCCCTTTGCCACGCAATTAAGTGTTTCAAGAGTATTTTCACCGCACATTCTGGAGCTAATAATAATCTCAAAATACTTGCCAATAGCAACGGTATTTTCTGTATGCAATTTAAGAAAAACATTACGGTGGTTTTCTGATAAAGATACTTGGATTAACTTATTTCCATTAGCCGCTGTCGTAATGTTCTCAGAATTGAATGCCATGTTACCTATCATGGAAATTCCAGCAGGTAGCATTATCTCAAATGAACCATTTTGGCTATTACATTCTCCACGTTTATATGAAATGACAAGAAAATTATCTTTTCCTGGCGAAAATTCCCAAGTGCTGCTCACTTTCCAGTGTTTGCCTGTGGAGAATTCTATAGCAACAGGCGCTAAAGTAGTTCCTGTAACTTCGGAGGCTGGGGTTGCAAGATGCATTGCCATAGGCGGAGGCACTGTTCCACCTTTTTTTGCCACATGAGCCTGTACCTCGTTTATTTTAACGGTAAGGCTACAGCAAGGGGACCAATTTACGGT
>JBBRWA010000453.1:0-3335 GCA_038246345.1 Chitinophagales bacterium | reverse complement strand
TTTTACAACAGTACCTCCGCAATGTTCAACTTCCGCGTCACCAAATTAAATAAATTTCTCACAGGTCCCCGCTTTAGTTGCCTTTGTATAAAAAATCGCTCATTTTATCGATACCGTTAAATTGATTAATTCTGTGGTGCCAAACTTGTGTATGCATGAAATTTTGTATACCACAGGGCCCGTACACTGGAAGTAACCAGGAGAACTTTTGCCCGTAAACGCCATATTAAATCTGAATCTAAATGCGCATTCCCACCACCCTGAAGTTCATACCTGCAACGGTTATACTCCTCTGTCTTTTCACGCCAACCTCTCTTCCTGCGCAAAAAAGCAATTCAGGGGACTACCTCATCCTCCATCAGGGAGACACCTTATATGGCAAAGTGGAATACATAAACGAAAGCAGCACAATAAGAGATTTTCACAAGAAAATACAAATCACGGATGCTTCCGGCAAACGCAAAAAGTACAAGCGGGAAGTGGTCGCAGCCTTTCGCGTGGACAATACCGATTACGAAAGCTTTTGGTTAAAACCCACGTCACAAAAGATATTTTCGCTCAATGTAAGGTACGACCTCGAGGTCAAAAAGGGTGACCTGTATTTTTTAAAAGTGCGTAAGAGGGGAAATCTGAGCCATTACGAATTGGAATGGTTTGAGCAGGGAGAATCCTTTCTAATGTCGATGGACCTCCTAAAAAAAGAAGAAGACGATTACCTCCTGAGAGCAACCCAGGGATTGCTCGGTATAAAAAGAAAAGCACTGCGCGACTATTTTTCAGAATGTCCGGATCTGCAAATGCAAATCGATCAAAAACAACAGAATGATATTGGGTCGATAGTCGAATTTTATAACAATAATTGTCCGGACTAAACATCAAAATCGGGGGAACTTCTCTGGGTTAAATTAGAAAATATCAACGCCTTGGCAGTGACCTCCCAGTGATTCTTTGTACCCGAACGCAGGGAGGCAATTGCCCTTGCTCAACCGAGCGCAAATCCCAAACTCCCAACTCCGAACTCCGAACAATAAGGCCCAATTTTCCATTCTCGATTAATAATTCAACAATTGACAGTGCCTAAAAAAAGTTGTCGCATTTTGTTGGTGTTTAAGACCAATTCAAGATGAAAAAAAAGACACTTTCGTGAAAATCTCCGCCCCTTGATGGGGACGGAGATTTTTTTTATATCGGCAGTGCATTTGGATGTTGTTCAAGTATGGCACAGCAGCATTAAAGAAACCATACCAGATGGCCCAAAATTCAAGCACGATAAATTTATCGCCCAGGTTTTTGTCGATAGGTTCATTTTTGAGCCAATGGCTGACATGAACGGTGGGGGCCGCCTCGCCAAAGGCGATGTTGGATTGCGCATGGCATTGTACGGTATAAAATATGGCGGCTGCGAGAAGGAAATTTTTCACAGGTTGTTTTATTAAATTTTCAATTCGTACAACGGAATAGCAGTCATGATTCATTGGACCATGGGTGCTGCCCAATCTGAATTCCTGACAAAGATGGTGTACTGTGCGTATGGCTTGCCCTTGTCATTCATTTCAAAGAGCTCAGTGACGGGCAGCAACTGGAAGGAAAAGCTCAACCTGTTCGAACCGTCATAGGGGCTGTCGTCGGCATTCATTTTGACCAGCGATTTGTGGTATTCCGGCGTCATACGTTTGAAATCTTTGATGCCGTAGATGTACACGAAGAGCATGTTATCGGCCCCAACTGCCATGCGTGTGTACTTGCCCTCGTCTTGCATAAATGCAGGCAGTGCGTTGCTGGGCATGGCCATATAACTCTCGTTGAGTAAGAAGTTTGCCGAGAGGATTTTGCCTTCAAGGCCGAGGTCTGATTGGCGGAGTTTGGAGGCCAGCGGGTCCTGGCCATTCACGCGGTATTGGAAGATGTGGTAAAGCCCGAAAAAGCCGTAGACCTTGGATTGCGCCAGGCCATGATACTTATAGAGGTGCTGGAAATTGTCAAACATCACCTCCTCGCGGTTCACCTCGTTTTTGAGCGCTTCCATGTTCCTTTTTACATTGTGGAGCAATAACAAGGTATCAGCGGACTGTGCGTATCGTTCAGCGGCAAGGTCTATTTGCTGAAAAAGGCTGTCGGAATCCACGTTTTGACCCACTGCGATGGGTTCAGTAAAAAGCTTGTTGAGGTAATGGATGGTCAAGCCCAAATCCTGAATACGGTCCACACCCAAAAAAGTGAACCTCTCGCCCTCAGGTAGGCTTTGGTAGAATTGGTGAAAGGCCACATATTTATCGTAATAATCCTGGTTGTTGCGCCCCTGCACCACGGCCCAGAGTTTAAGCACATCGCTGAGTATGGCCTCATCGCCCCACCGCATGTAGGTGTTGAGCAGGGTGGATTGCACGTAGTCCATCTCGATGAAATAATGGCGCACCTGGTGCTGGCTGTGCAGGTATTTGAAAAAGTCGACATCAAAATCACAAGGGACTTTGTAGCCGTGAATTTCCCCGACGAGGATCACCTTATTTTCGGCGATGTCCTCGGCCATGATTTCGTAAGAGAAGTTTTCATCGACTGCCACCGTTTCGGCGTGGGCGCTGAGGTATTCCACATACTTGCCGCCTGTGGCATATTCCCATAGGTGAAATCCACCGTAAGCGAGCAATGCCAGCAACAGAAGTCCGCCTGTTGCCCTTAAAATCCATTTAAAAGATGTTTTCATGTTTTTTAATTTTTGATATTGTCAGAATATGCAAGCGCTCATTTTCAAGCTTTTTATGCTGTTTTGTGCAGTACAAGTTTGATTTTTTATTTTCATAAAACCGTGCTCTCGCGAAACCAAAATTGCATTTATTAGCGCTATTTTAAAAATCAAAATGACCGAAACTACCGATTTGACTCCCGAGCCTACCGTATCGAGCTTTTAACGAGCACGTCGCAAATCTTAAATCCGAAATCGCCAATCTCAAATCCCCGAATCCTCGAATCATCAAATCATCTCATCCTCAAATCAACCAATCAACACAGCTGCTTGAAGCTCTTCATTTTCTTCACCGGCGGCGCAGCCTCCCGTGCACAATCCTCACCTTTAGTTTTTCTTCACCCCTTCATTTTCTCATGTTAAAAAACCGTGCTGCCTGACCGCCGGCACGCGGGCGCAGCAGCGACATACCCCCTCCAAAGCTGCCTGCAGCTCTTCATTTTCTTCACAGGCTGCCTGACCGCCGGCAGGCGGGCGAAGCTGCGACCCAACCATCATATTAAAAAACCGTTGCTGCCTGCACGCAAGCAGGAGGGCGAAGCAGCGACCCACCCCTCAACTCCACTCGGCAACTGTAATGTTCCAGCAACCA
>JBBRWA010000452.1:0-3361 GCA_038246345.1 Chitinophagales bacterium | reverse complement strand
GCCAACGCTCAAAACCGAAACCTTGAAGCAGTAACGGAAATACCAGTGTTTTATACTGTCTTCCGCAATGCGAATGGTTTACTTGGAGGTACAATTAATAACATTACCAATGCAGATATCGACCTCCGTATTGACTTTTTAAACTTGAAATTCGCTGGAACTGGTGTTCATTTCTACCGCCTTGGAAATGTAAACTATATTGACAACAAACAATTAAATGAATCAAATTCCGGGGATTTTGTAAGGGAGAATTACAGTTATGTAAAAACTGCGTTAAATGTTTATATTAACCCATTTGCAATTGGTGATGTTGGAAAAACTTCTAATCCAGGAATTAACTTGGGTGGAGCACCTGTAAAATATAACACCACTCTTTTAACGCCCCAGGCTTTTATGAATAATTCAACGTATGTTCATGAAACAGGCCATAATTTCGGCTTGCTGCATACCTTCGGGCCAACAGGGAAAGATAATGGTACGCAACTCTATTTTGATTATCCAAAGGTGTTAGATCCTTTTTTAGGGCCACAAGTCTACGATCACCCATTAGAAGGTGCCAAACCACGAGAGCTTGCCATTCGTGATACTACCCCTGGAAAAGCATTTGCCATCCCTAATTGTTATATCGGAGGTGACCTTTGTTGTGATACAGGTGCTGATTGTTCGGGCGGTTACCCTGTTGTTTTCCCAGATTTTAACTCAGCAAATGTTGCAAGTTGTCTTTTACCAAGTGGACCTTGTGCCGGTGGATGTTCTTTTATCCAATGTTCCTATAACGGTTTATATAGAGACTACAATGGAGATCCTATACCAGGGTGCTTCAACAATATTATGTCCAATCATCAAGGTTGCACTGGCCTTGACATTACCCAGGACCAAAAAGATCGGATTTCTTTTTATAATGAAGGCTTTTGGAGTACCTGGTTCGAAGATTTGCCCATAAACATCAATGATAAAGTGGAAGTAAACGGTTCGCCTATTCCAATGAGGGATGTAGTCATTCGTTGGAAACATCTCGACCCTTCTCGTTACACAAATTGCACATCCAATGCTACCGGAGACTTTCAAGGAATTTTGTATGATGGTATCGTAAAAGCAGAAGTTCGAAAAATCGGCAGCGCCATAGTACTTGCCGGCACTTATCAGCCTCCTCCTCCTCTAGGTCCACAGCCGTATTTTAAGGATGCGTATACCTATGCAGATTGGATAAAAGATATTGACATTGATGATCTAGTTCGAATCAATAAGCATATCTCAAGCTTTTGGCCCTTCGATGGCTATAGCAAAATCGCTGCCGATGCCAATCACAGCAACTCGGTCACTTACGGTGATGTAGATGTTTTAAGAAAACTTCTTTTAGGACAAATCCTTAAACTGCCAGCATTCGATGCCCCTTGGCGATTTGTGCCGGAATATATCCCACAGGATAATTTGACCCAGTTCAATGCCGATCCTTTCCACATGAACTTCAGCACCATCAATGGTCAAAACCCCAGTGGAACGCCTTACACAGAGCCAACCTGGGAATATGAAATACCCGCAGACTTGAACAAAAGAGGCTATGACGGCATAAAAATTGGTGATGTTAATGGCGCAGGGTCTTCACCCACGGCATGTGAGACACTGCCCGAATTGGAAATTCCGACTGCTCAGCTTATGGCCCCAGGCCAAAACTTTGACATTACATTCACAGCGACAGGGTTTGCCAATGTTGAAAGTTTTCAGCTTGGATTGTTTGTAGACCAAAGCAAACTCCAGGTGCTGGATATAAGCAGCGCTACTTTGCCAGGATTCAGCAAGGCCGATCATGCGGGCCTTGAGTTGTTGGAGAACAATCAACTCAATATGCTTTGGTTCCAATCAAATAGCCAACCTGTCAGCGTGGGCAACCAGGCAGAGCTTTTCAAATTGAAAGTCCATACATTGCAGCCAATTACGGACATAGGTGCCGCAATTAATCTCAATGGCGACCTACCCAGCAAGGTTTTCAAAAACGGCTGTACGAGTACGCCGCTTCATGGCTTTGTGGCTCCTTCAACCAGCAACAGGCCAAACAATCGGAGCACTATCGAACATGCTCAAGCGTCCACCTTATTTTGCTACCCAAACCCTGTCGGAGAACAACTGAACATAGCTTTTGAAAGCGATTTTTCAGGACAAGGAGCGCTCCAACTAGTCGATATGAATGGCAAAACGCTATATTTTCAAGTTGTAGATATTGCTAAGGGCATCAATAATTTGTCACTAGGCTCCTCGGAGTTTTCAAGCCTGCCAGCGGGAGTGCTGTCCGTAATATTACAGACTGACACCAATGTATTCACCGGTAGGCTGGTGAAGCTTTAAACAATTACCTTTAATTGAATGATACAAAAGCGCCTGCGCTTGTGTATCATTCCTATTTCCCATACTCCCATGACAAAAACTTACTCTTTCATCATAGCCCTGCTTTGTGCCTTCCCACTCTGTGCAAACACTATTTACGTAAACCTGAATGCCACAGGCCAAAACGATGGCAGCTCCTGGGTCAATGCTTTTACCAACCTGAACACTGCCTTAACCACAGCCCAATACGGCGATGAAATCTGGGTAGCAAAAGGAGCTTATTTCCCGTATCCGGCCAGCCCAATTTTATCTTTTGTATTGGTCAGCGGTACAAAGCTCCTAGGTGGCTTCAATGGCACGGAAACCAGCGCAGGCCAGCGCGACTGGACAAGCCATGAAACCATATTGTACGGCGACGAGCCGGGATTTACCTGGCTCAATGTAGTGTATTGCGAAAACACCGATTCCAGCACTTTGCTCGACGGCTTCACCATCCGGGGGGGACATGCTGACATTACCATTTGGGGCTACACTTGCAACATGCCCAACAATGCAAGTTGTGCTGGAGGCGGTTTATACCTCTACAATAATAACCCGGCACCTCCGACAATGTTGACAGTACAGCACTGTAAATTTATTAATAACGGGGCGCTTCGAGGTGGCGGTATTGCAGCAGATTTTTCCACTGGTTCCGGCGGATTGATTGTTCAACATTGCTATTTCAGCCAAAACGGGTGTAATGATGTGGGCGGTGGCATTTCTATTAAAACAGGGCAATTGCCACAGCACCGCTTTTTGGTAGACAGTTGCCTGTTTGAGCAGAATTATGGAAACACCTCGACATGTATATCATTGCATAACAGTAATAACTTATTAAATTTTTCAATAAAGAACTCAATTTTTCAAAATAACAGCTCAGATTTTAATTGCGCAGGTGTTTATATTGGAAATGGGAGTTTTGCATATCCTAGAATAGAAAATTGCGGTTTTTTCATGAACAAGGCTGGCGGTTCTGATCAAGTTGTTCCTAGTAGCGGAG
>JBBRWA010000451.1:0-3363 GCA_038246345.1 Chitinophagales bacterium | reverse complement strand
CCTTTTTTCTTGCGTAGCTGCAACCTTGCTTGTAACCTTGCGCTCTCCTTGAGCGTCGTACTTTTATAGACAATGAAAAGCATCAAATCAACCGTTTAACAACTTACAATTTATGAAGCACACCAAATCATTTCTCCTGGCACTTGCCTTACTTTCCTCCTTTCAAATGTTTGCCCAAAAAGAAGAAACCGTGATCGGCGATCGTGGCCTCGGATTTTCCGGGTTATGGGGCGGTTACAGACATCAATTGACCCAATTCGGTGACAAAACCAGCTACGTTAATGGCGGCTTTTTTGGCTTTGAATTCGGAAAAGCCTTACTGGTTGGCTGGGGCAACTATTCTTTAATTGACCAATTCAAATGGGATGGCATCCAAAACCAGCAGTTTGACATGCGCTGGAGGCCGTTTTTGCTTCAATACGGCATCAAAAATCACAAGCCTTTCCACCCACAAGTTGGTTTTGAAATCGGCCGTGGTAAAGTAGATTTGGGTGAAATAAGCGACCGTATCCTCGTTGTTCAGCCATCCGCTGGCTTAGAAATCAATATTTTTCGCTGGTTCCACCTTGGCCTTGATGGCGGTTACCGCTTTGTTAGCGACTCCTCACTTCCAGGTCTTAGCGACGCAGACCTAAGCGGCTGGTATGGACAGGCAACGTTGAAGTTCGGCTATTCCTTTGGAAGCTACCACGAGAAAAAATCGGAGAAAAAGCCGAAGACGTACGAAGACTAAGATTGCAAAATGCAAATAGGCAAATCAGCAAAGGGCAAAAAAGCAAGATGAAAATAGGCAACTTGCAATGAAAGCCGAGGCGGTTATTGTATTTGAGCTTGGTAATTCAATACCAAAGCAGTAAAAATCCCGCAATGAGTCATTCCATATTTTGGGATGACTCATTTTTTTTCTGAAAAAGCTTGACCTTTAGGCGTGGATAAATTCGACTTCAAAAGCAGGGTTCCTTATTTGATGCTCATGGCAGTCTGCTGTGTTTTGGCGCTTGACATGGCTGGCCAGTCAATAACCCAACTGCAACACCAGGCAGAAAAAAGCCTGAGTCATGGGCAATTTGCTGATGCGGCAGCCCAATTTGAACGAGCTGGCCGCATCAAAAACAGCGACCCGGCTTTGTTATTCAAAGCTGCTGAAGCTTACAATCAAGTGCGTGATTATGTCAATGCTTCCAATTGCTACCGCGCTGCAATGGAGGATTCAAAGTTTCACTTGGCCGGGTTGTATTTCGCGCGCGCTCTAAAACAACAAGGGCGCTATATCGAGGCCTTGTCTGCCTTTCGTAAAACAGGTGAATCCTACACGGGCGATCACAAAGAAGTTATTTTACAGGTCGTTGAAAATGAGGTAGCCGGTTGCGATTTGGCAGCTAAATTGTTGGAGCAGTATGACTCAACTGTGGTAAATACAAGCCTTGCATGGTTGCCGCCCCCGGTTTCCAATGCCGATAACAGCTTTGCGCCCTTGCCATTTTCCGACACCTTGCTGTATTTTACCCAAGCCAGAAACCCGCAATCCGTTATGATGCGCAGCGTCAGGAGGGCAGGGGTTTGGGGGGCAGCCGTTGCAGCCGAAGGATTGCCAGAAGTGGCATCCAAGAACTTTTTATGCGGCTCATTTTCTTCAAATGGACAGCGCTTTTACTTTGCCCGTTGTGACAAACCGCCTTTGGCTTCCAAGGGCAGCAGTGTAGGTGCGGAGGATTGTGCTTTATTTGTAATACGCCGGAATGCTTCCGGGGAGTGGGGTACACCAGAGCGGCTTCGATCGTATATAAACTTGGCAGGCAGCTCCAATACAATGCCTTATGTCTGTGATTTTGGCGATGAGGAATGGCTGTTTTTTGCCAGCAATCGGCCCGGTGGCATGGGTGGCATGGATTTGTACGTTTGCGAACGCCCCTTACTGGCAGATGACTTTGACTTTTCTTTTCCCCTCAACCTCGGAACCAAAGTAAATACGGGTGCGGATGAAACCACCCCATACTATGATGCCTTTTCCAAAACGCTGTGGTTCAGCAGCATGGGGCACCCCAGTATTGGCGGTCTCGACGTGCATCACACCACAGGGGAAGGCAATGACTGGACGGGTACGGAAAACGCCGGAACGCCCATCAATTCACCCGCCGATGACCTATATTTTGTCCTCAAAAGGGATGGCTCAGGCGCATTCCTGAGCTCCAACCGAGCCGTACCCAAAGAAAAGGCAAGCACCTCTGATGACGATCTATTCGAAATCTTCTTCCCCCACAACTAATTCCGCACTCCGCATTCCAAAATCCGCACTCCCAAGTCCGCATTCCTAAATATCTTTGCCGCATGTCATTCAAAAGCATCATTCATTTGCTTCGGATCGAGCATTGGGTGAAGAACCTGTTTTTGTTCATCCCTGCTTTTTTCGCAGCACGCCTGAGCGAGCCACTGATCCTGGAGCGGGCGGTGATAGGGTTTATCGCTTTTTCACTGGTGGCATCCGCGGTGTATGTGCTCAACGACCTGATAGATGCACCACAAGACCGCAACCACCCCGACAAATGCCGGCGGCCTATTGCCAGTGGTGCCATTAAGCCGCAATCAGCCATTGTTATTTTGGGTGCACTGCTCTTGCTTGGCGGCTTCACCGCCGCTGTTTTGAGTACCGACATGCTGATATTCACCTTGTTATACTTCGCCATCAACCTAGCGTATTCATTCAAGCTCAAACACTTCGCCATTATTGATATTTCCCTGATAAGCCTGGGCTTTTTGCTTCGGGTGCTGGCAGGTGGCGCAGTGACAGGTGTTGCTGTTTCCAATTGGCTGATTATACTTACTTTTTTGTTAGCCCTGATACTCGGATTGGCCAAACGCCGAGGTGAATACGTAGTAGCCATGGGCGAAAACAACTTTAGGAAAGCCTTGGAAGGTTATAATCTGCCTTTTCTTGACATGGCAATGGTCGTTTGCTCCACTATTTCTGTCGTAGCCTATTTGATGTATTGCTTTTCACCAGAAGTTACACAGCGCATCGGGAGCGACAAAATATTTTACACCGCCTTTTTTGTGGTGATTGGGATATTGCGCTATTTGCAGTTGACTTTGGTATTTGATAAAACGGAATCGCCGACCAGGGCTTTGTTGCGGGATCGTTTTTTGCAGATCGTGCTGCTGGGTTGGATTGGGTGCTTTGTTTGGTTGTTGTATTTGAAGAAATGGATGCTGCTGCAGTAGAGGGGTTTCATGGTTTCAAAGTTTCAAGGTTTACGCGATCTGTTTATTATTTTTGGGATGGATTTCAAAGCAACGAACAGATCGCGTAAACCATGAAACTTTGAAACCCCAAGTATTATCTTCGGCGTGTAAAACAGTATTTAT
>JBBRWA010000450.1:0-3381 GCA_038246345.1 Chitinophagales bacterium | reverse complement strand
CGGCGAACAATTGCTCGCCGCCAGTTTTGGTGCGTATGGCGAACATTCCGTTGCGGACGGAAAGGTAAGCGCCGAAGGAATCGAGGTAGAGTTGCATAGGGATGTGGGGTTACGTTAATGGGCAAACAGCTGCGTTTTGTGCTTCGTGCAAAAGGACGCAGCATGCGCCGCTGGTATCGCTGCGAAAAACGTGCCGATTGTGGCAAAAACCTCGTAGGTCTAAAACCTCAGAACCCTTCCCCAAAAAAGCGCTGCTTTTTTGGGGCAGGGTTCTGAGGTTTGAGACCTACGAGGTTTCAGCTGTTGTTGAAAGTGCTCATTCAACGCGATGGGAGTTGGCGATCTGCCGCTGGCTGGTGGGCGAGGCATCGCAGCATTCCTGGCTGTTCGATCAGTTTCGACGGTCGCTGGCCGGGCAGGTGGAGTTTGCGGGTTTTGTGTTGGGGAAGAGGGATCGGGGGTAGGGGTATCAAAAAAATGTCGTATTTTTGCAGCGATAAAATGTCGTATATTTGTAGGTAAATTTAATTGATATGGCTTCTTTCAAAACATTGGAGCGGAAAATCGCTAACCGCATCGCTCGAATGAAATCGACCGTTTTACTGCGTGCTGATTTTAAGGATTTAGGCGGGTACGACCAGGTTGGACGGGTGCTCCGTATGCTTGTTTCGAAAGGACTGATTATGAACATCGGTTATGGGCTGTACGCCAAGGCAGTACGCTCAAAGCTTAGTGGCAAGCTTGTACCAGAGAAGTCCTTGCAAACGCTTGCCAAAGAGGCGTTGAAACGCCTTAATGTCGAAACGGGTTGCTCCACTTTAGAAAAGGAATACAATGCCCAGGAGACTACACAGATACCGACAGGCCGTGTAATCGCGGTTAAGGGCCGCGTGAGCCGCAAAATTGGGTACAATGGAGCTTTTGTTAGTTATGAACAGATTACCAAGTAAAGCGCTTTTTGAACAGGCTGCGGCTGAATTGGCCGTCAATCAAATCTCCTTCCACGCCCCCTCCAGCTTTTCCAAAAGCCCATCGATCATGGCATGTTGTTCGACAGGTGCGTCTTTTCTGGCGATGTCAGTGACATCCGTCAGGCATTCCAAATCCCAGGCATAGAAGCCGATAGCCCGCTTGCCCATCAGGTTGCCGACGCGAGTGTCCAAGCCGAAGGATTCTGCCATGTGCCCGGTGTTGTCCTGTAGGAAATCCAGTTCTTCGGGCGTGAATCGGAGGTAGGCTTTTTTGTCGTTTTTTCCTGGTTTCATGATGGAAGTTGCGGTTGATTTTCTCAGATCAATGAAAAGTTGTGCCAATAAAGCCAGCGACTGGCAATTACAATAAAAGCTTATATATCATGCTGCAATGCGCTCAATATTGCAATAATTTTCTCTTCCAAGGCAGGAATATGGTTTTTACAAATATCAAATAACATTTCGTAATCGGCCTCTTCGTAATGATGTGAAATGAAATCTCTAAAACGAATAACCGGCTGAGGATCAAAGTTGTACCGGATGGAAAAATCCGGGATTTTTTTGTTCTATCTTTTTCACCTTTTCGCCAACCGATTGCAAGCGCATGGCAATTGCATCCAGAATTGTGAGACCAGCCTCGGAAGATACAAAATCATCAGGTTCGTTGATGGCCTTCGCACGCTTTTGGATGATTTCCAAAGACCGTTTCAGCGTTTCCAAGGCATCGAGGAGGAGCGCATCAGGCATATACAAGTTCCGGTTCTATGGATTCTAAAAATTTAGGGCTCAGGTGTGGGCCCCGGCGGAGCAAATCAACGGACATCGAAAAGTGCTTTTCTAGAAAAACCTTCAATTCGATATAAGATTGAAAATCAGCCGCCTCCAGTTCGACAAGGATATCGAGATCGCTGTCAGGCATTGCCTCATCCCGGGCATAAGAGCCAAACAGCGCAATGGACTTTACTCCCATGTCATTATGCAGCATTGCCATGTTTGCGCGTAAAGCATTTAGAATGGATTGACGAGTCATGTTGATAAAAGATTTGCTGCAAAGATATAGATTTACGGCGTGTTGCAGTCCTTTGCCTATGTGGTTTGAACCGAATCCGAGAATGGTTACTCGAACAAATGCACTAATTCAAATTTCAAAATTGCTTGAGGCACTTGCTTTGCTTGGGTATCATCCAACCAAAGGGTACCTGTTTGGCTCTGTTGCTTCAGGGCAGCAGCATGAATATTCGGATATTGACCTGGCACTTTGGGACGAACGCTTTTCCGGCTGCCTTACCATTGACTATGAGCCGATCAAACATGTTCTGTCCCGTTTTCCCCTTATAGAACTACACACTTTTGCAGCTTCCGACGACGAGAACGGCCATCCTTGGGCCAAAGAAATTGCTGCGCATGGTGTTCCATTAAAACTGACTGAGTTGAAAGGTGAGGCGTAATCCATATTTTCATGCCGGGAGTAGCATACTGAACTGGACACACCGGTTACCTTTTTTGTGCTACCCAGCCGTATGGTTTTTTCTTGTTCGCGGCGTTTGTCCACTTCGTGTGGTATCCAATCGACACGCATATTCTGATTTGGCATGGCGAAATGACCGGATGATCATTGCGCAAGCGCAAATCGCGAATGTCCAAATCATTGCGCACGATGGCCAGTTTGAGCAGTATCCGGTTCGGGTGGTGTGGGGATGATTGGCGGTATTGCCAATAAGTCTTGTTGCTGTGTAAACTTTCTTGACTGCAATTGGGTATCAGAAGTTGTTGGGGTGCTTGCAACGCGGGCAGTTCCAACCTCCGGCTGGTGCGGTTTGGAGGCTCAAATCTCCTTCCACGCCCCCTCCAGCTTTTCCAAAAGCCCATCGATCATGGCATGTTGTTCGACAGGTGCGTCTTCTTTGGCTGAGCTGGTCACATCCGTCAGGCAATCTAAATCCCAGGCATAGAAGCCGACAGCCCGCTTGCCCTTCAGGTTGTCGATGCGGGTGTCCAAGCCGAAGGATTCGGCCATTTGCCAGACGTTGTCCTGTAGGAAATCCAGTTCTTCGGGCGTGAATCGGAGGTAGGCTTTTTTGTCGTTTTTTCCTGGTTTCATGATGGAAGTTGTTGTGTCAGCGTCTGCCAATAAAGCTGAAATTGTATAAGCGTCATAGTGGTAACTTTTGGAAATGGAATTTTTTCATACCGATGTTTTTATGGTAGTTCGCGTTCCTTCCCGCGCCACGCAGCAAATGCCAAAGCTTCCAATATATCGTCCCGCTCCAAATAAGGATAGCTGCTGAGTACTTTTTCAATGTTGTGCCCACTGGCCAATAGGCCGACAATGGTGCCAACGGTAACACGCATCCCACGAATACAGGGTTTGCCCCCCATCACATTGGGATTGAAAGTAATTCTGCTGAAT
>JBBRWA010000449.1:0-3423 GCA_038246345.1 Chitinophagales bacterium | reverse complement strand
GGTTTCATGGTTTCAAAGTTTCAAGGTTTACGCGATCTGTTTATTATTTTTGGGATGGATTTCAAAGCAACGAACAGATCGCGTAAACCATGAAACTTTGAAACCCCAAGTATTATCTTCGGCGTGTAAAACAGTATTTATGAACAACATCTCCAACATATTCATCAAAATCGCGGCGCTGATGGGTGCTGCTGCCGTGGGTATTGGCGCGTTTGGCGCACATGGCTTGAAACCGCACCTGAGTGAGTACCAAATCGCTATTTTTGAAAAAGGGGTGGAATACCAGTTTTTTCACGCGTTGGCCATATTGGCCATTGGTATTTTGCTTGAAAAAAATCCAAATAACGTTTGGCTTCGTAGATCTGGATGGTTCTTTTTTGCGGGTATTGTTTGCTTTTCGGGTTCTCTCTACTTGCTGGCATGCCGTGATTTGATGCCTTTTTCTGTAACTTGGGCGGGCCCAGTAACCCCTTTGGGCGGTTTGAGTTTTCTGACTGGATGGGGTATGTTGTACTGGGGGCGGGGGTAGTTTTTTGGAACGGTTTTTTCGCTGAATGATATTGTGCAAATATTGAAATCAATAACGCTTCTAATTGTTTTTTGCTGCTGTGCGGTATCCGTTACAGCACAACGGGTTGCTACCGATTCGACCACACGCTTCTTTGGCGTGCCGATTTTGTTTTATTCCCCTGATACGCAATTGGGTGCGGGGGTATTAGGGATCGTCACTTTTGCAGGGCAGCCTTACCGCTCAAGTATTTCCTTTGGACTTGCCTACACCCAACGGAAGCAGTTTTTAGTGTACCTGCCGTATCAGTTGTTCAGCCGAAACCGACAGTGGCGGGCCTATGGCGAGTTCGGTTGGTTCCGGTATGCATACCAGTATTTTGGCATTGGCAATACCTACGCCAATGATTTTTCAGAAACATATACAGCAGCGTTTCCGCGTGTTCGCATTACCGTAGCGCACCGCCTAAAAGGGCTGCATTATGCTGGAATTCGCTGGTTCTCTGATAATTATCATATTATAGAGAAAGACAATGATGGTGAAATTGCCGATGGAAATTTGAGGGGGGCCAAGGGCGGCTTAACCTCCTCCATTGGGGGCGTTTGGCTTTTTGATTCCCGCGACCATCAATTTTACCCAGGAAATGGATGGCTCTTAGAATCCACGGTTACGGGCGAGGGGCCTTGGTCGGGCGGCGATTTTAAATACGCCCGCTTTTCCTTCGATGCAATTCGCTACTTGACAATCGGAGAAAAAAGCAGGGTAGCCTTCAATGTGCTAAGCATTTTCACCTCTCGTGGAATGCCCTTTTTTAACTTGCCCCAACTTGGCGGCGGGCGGCGCTTGCGTGGATATCCCGATGGGAAATTCCGCGACCGCAACCTGTTGATGGCACAGGCAGAATGGCGTTTTCCAGTTTATTGGCGTTTTAAGGGCGTGTTGTTCGGTGGCGCTGGTTCCGTATTTGGCACAAAAGGCGAGGAGCTTAAAATCCGGCCCAATGCCGGCCTTGGACTGCGTTTTGAATTTGACCGGAAGCAGCACTTGCACATGCGGCTGGATTACGGTTTTGGGGTTGGGAAAGGGAATTCAGGGGCATATATTACAATTGGAGAGGCTTTTTGACAAAAGAACTATGAACCCTCTATCTGAGTCCATAAAAATTTCCATTGTTATCCCAACCTTAAATGAAGCGGAAAGGATTGGGGACCTGGTTACCTATTTATTGGGGAATGGCCAAGGGCATTTGGCGGAAATTATTGTTGTTGACGGTGGGAGTCGCGACGATACAAAGGAAACCGCTGCTGCTGCTGGAGCAAAAGTGATTGATATTCAATGTGCCTCTCGAGCGAAACAGATGAATGAAGGCGCTTCCATAGCCAGCGGCGATATTTTGTATTTCGTTCATGCAGATTCTATTCCGCCCAGCACCTTTGCAACGGATATTTTGGCAGAAATAAAGGCTGGCACCTCAATGGGCTGTTTTCGATATAAATTTGATTCTTCCAGCCTGTTTTTGAAGTTTAATGCCTGGTTTGTTCGCTTTCAGTGGCTCTGTTGCCAGGGCGGCGACAAAACATTTTTTATCCGCAAAGAAGTCTTTTGGGAATTTCAGGGGTATGATGAAACCTTTGTCGTTATGGAAGAATATAATTTTTTGACACGTGCGATGAAGCAATATCCCCTGCGAATCATTCCCAAAAATGCGGTGGTTTCTGCGCGGAAATATGAAAAAAACAGCTGGCTCCGCGTCCAAATCGCCAATTTTACGGCTTTTACCATGTTTCGCCTGGGTATAGAACCATGTCGTATCCGCGACACTTACAAAAGGATTTTGAATTAAATCCAACTGGAACATGGTTTCGTATGTTTCCTTAGTGCCGCGTACAGTGAATGACGTACCGTTTCACAGTTCTAGAATCAAATTCCTATGAAAAAGACAGTATCTGTTCTGGCCATCGTGCTGCTAAGCACCCTGATCGGATTTATTTGTACCAATTGTCGCACCATCAAACGCAAGTTGGATACAAAACCCGTTACCCATGAAATGTGGGATGCACTCGTAAAAAAGCACGTCAGCAAGGATGGGTTTGTAGATTATAAGGGATTTATTCAGGACAGTGCTGCGCTAAATAAATATTTGAGGCTGTTGGAGACCACGCACCCCAGCGACAAAAACTGGTCGCGCAACGAACAAATGGCCTATTGGATCAATGCCTACAATGCCTATACCGTTCAACTTGTCATGCAGAATTATCCAGTCAAAAGTATCAAGGACATCAAACGCGGGGTGGCCTTCGTCAATTCGGTTTGGGATATTAAGTTCATCAAAATTCAAGGCTTTACCTACGACCTCAACAATATTGAGCACAATATTTTGCGTCCTGTATTTAAAGATGCGCGCATTCACGCAGCCGTAAACTGCGCTTCATATTCCTGCCCTAAACTCCTCAACGAAGCCTACACCGCCGCCAAGCTAGAAGCACAACTTGACAGCAGCATGCGCAGCTTTGTCAATGACCCACTGCGCAACCGCATTACGGCTGAAAAGGCTGAAGTTTCAGAAATATTTAAGTGGTTTAGTGGTGATTTTGAACGTGATGCGGGGTCTGTACGGGCGTTTTTGAACCGATATGCTGACGTGAAATTGACGGAGAAGACGCCGATTAGTCATATTGATTATTTGTGGACGTTGAATGAAAAGGAATAGGCTTTTCATTCAAGTGGCCCTGCAAGTCAGTTTCGACGGGTGCCTGCTTACTGGGCAAGTGTCGTTTTCTACAAAAAATGTATCGTTGGAATTGATTGTCCACAGTTTTACTTGGGCGCTGGGCGAGCTTTGACAACTTCAAAAAAAAGTTGTCAAAACTGTTCGGTTGCTTGGCCTGGCGGCGGAGTGAGAATTTGTCAACATT
>JBBRWA010000448.1:0-3463 GCA_038246345.1 Chitinophagales bacterium | reverse complement strand
TTACCGGTTCCCATGCACCTGGAAGTTGAATACGAAGATGGTTCCAAGGAAATTTTTCACCAGTCGGCTGCTGTTTGGAAAGATGGCAAACAGACCATTAAAGTCAGCTGCCCTGCGGGAAAAAAAGTAAAAAAAGCAACATTAGGATTACGCACTATCCCCGATGCAACGCCTTTGGACAACAGCTGGGGCAAGTAAGCGCATTTCGAGAGAAGAATATTGAAAAACACCATTACCTTTCGCACTCGAAAAACGACATTTCTAACCTATTAAATTTGGACATAACACTATGAAGAACAATAGTTTGCTCACGTACGTCCTCTATGGCTTGCTTGCCCTGATTATCATGATTGCTGGCTATTACACTTGCCAGCGGCAAAAGGAACAAAAACTCAAAAAAGACCAGGATGAAGCTGAATTGCAGCAAACCCTAAACAACATGGGTTACGGCAAAACGGACTCCGCAAGCATCAATGGCAGCGCTTACATCGGCACCGACACCGTAAAAACACCCAGCACGGATGCAACCAAACCCAGCACAAACAGCAAAAGCGGTATTGTAAACGAGCCTGCTGGCACAAGCACCAAGCCGACGACTAGCACCAAACCAATAACGACTAGCACCGAACCAAGTCCGGTAACCACCACAAAACCAGCAACCAAAACAACGTCGCCTGCTACTATTTCCAACACTACCAAGACTTCGGTGGCTGGCCCAGGAACAGGCCGTTGGGCGGTCCGTGCTGGCACCTTCTCCAACATGGAGGGCGCCCGCCGCCGACTCGAACAGGTTATAAAGCTGGGTTACACCAAGGCGGAAATTTCAAAAACCAAGGATGGAAAAGCTGCGGTGGTGGTGTACCGCTCCGATGACAAAAACGCCGCCATTAAGGTTGTGGACAAACTGGAGGCCGCTGGCGTTGATGCCGCTGTTTTTGATCGGAATAAATAACTATGCACGGGGCTTAAAAAGCCCTTTCTCCTGAATCAACGCCGCCGCCGCTTCCGGCACCATTGATTCCCAACCCGGTGTTCCATCCTGGATCATCTGCAACACCTCTTTGTGGTGAATATCTAGCACTTCGCGCTTACAGTGCTGGATATCCACAATGTTCTTGTTTTCCTGCAGATAATGGTAGAGGAACTGAATGTCGTCCGGGATGGCAATATTCTTGGAGGTCATCAGTGCATCTGCGGTTGCTATTTCGCCTGCTTCCGGGATGGCGGGATGGATGTAAAAACGCACATTTTTTAGAAAAATCTCCCCAAAAGCGCTGAGCAAGTTGCCCGAGTTGTTCCTGTAAGTATCCAGCACGATGTTCCGCAGTTTGCGGATACCCATGGCAATACCAATACGCTGTACCCGGTAATCAGAGAAATAGGCAATCAGCTTTTTATGGTGGGCAAAATTTGACACAATCACGGTTTGCCCCAAAGCGCACAGCATCTCGGCGCGATCCAGGTAGTCGCTTGTGTCGATGGAGCCAGATGACTCGAGGTTGTTCAAGGTGATTTCCGTTAAGAAAAAAACCGAATCAGCATCCTGTCCCAATTCCGCAGAAAACTGGCTGTGCGCACAGCGTATCATATCCTGTTGCACCAAAGTAGGCGGCCGGTAACTCCCCCGGGCGATCAGCACCGATTTTTTATAAAGAAATTCCCCGGCATGTACCGTACGGCCATCGGGGCCGAAAATGGCAATATCGCTCAATCCGTTTTTTACGGTCCAAAGGCTCAGCAAGCGGCCATCGAGGTATTGAAAATAAGGGCCTTCCAGGCGAATCATGTCTATTTGCGCCCGGTCGTGCAATTTGTCGAGCAAGGAGCGCAGCAGCATCTCAGGCTCGTTGGCGTATCGAAAGCAGGCGTAAATCATGTTCACCCCCAGAATGCCGATGGCTTGTTGTTGCAGTCGGTTGTCGTTGTCGAGCAGGCGCACGTGCAGCACCAAGTCGTTGGGGGGATTAAGGGGGTCAAGTTGAAAGCGCAGGCCCAGCCAGCCGTCACCTTTGTTCGTTTTTTGGTAATTGATGGCCGATACGGTGTTGGCGAAAGCAAAAAACAGTTGTTCTGGCCGTTCCTCTCGCAAGCGGTTTTCCATGAGGGCAAATTCATGGTCGAGCATGCGGTATAGCCGCGATTCGCACACATAACGCCCCTTTCCTTTGGCTTCTGCACCATAAATGACATCGCTCACCGTCTTGTCGTAAGCGCTCATGGTTTTGGCAATGGTGCCTGCCGCAGCGCCCACCTGGAAGAAGTAGCGCGCCACTTCCTGCCCGGCGCCGATTTCCGCAAAAGCGCCATAAATACGCTCGTCAAGGTTGATTTCGAGGGCTTTTTGTTCCGTTTCAAGAAAAACGCTGTTCATCTCCAGATTGTTTTTTCAGCTATTGGGCCGCGCTTTCCGGGCAATTGAGGCATGTCGTGCCAACCGAGGTAGAAGAGACCCAGGCAGCGTTGCCCAGGTTCCAATGTCAAAAAATCATCGGCTTCCAGTGCTGCTCTTGGGCTGCTCCAATAGCAACCCAAGCCAATGGCGGTGCAGCTGAGCCACATGTTTTGCACGGCCATGGCCACCGCAGCAATTTCCTCCCATTCCGGAATTCTCGCCTCCGGGTCGCGCTGCACCACCAGGGCGATTACCGCGCCCGACAACAAGGGATTGTCTCCGCTCTTTTTCATTTTTTCTTCGGAAAATGATTCTGCAGGCGTGTTTCTTTTGTAAAAATCCACCATCATATCCGATAGTGCCTGGCGACTTTCCAGGGAATGAAACACCTGAAAACGCCAGGGTTCGGTCAGCCGGTGCGTCGGAGCCCAGTGCGCATTTTCCAGTAGTTGCTCAATAATGGCTTTGTCAATAGGCTTTCCCGGCAGGTAAGTTTTGGGGAAGATGGCGCGGCGGCGCTGGATGATTTCGTTGATGTCTTGCATAAAAAAAGAGGTTTCAGGTTTCAGGTTTCAAGGTTTCAGGTTTACGCGATCTGTTGTTACAGTTGAAAAGAGTTTCAAAGGAACGAAGCAATCGTTAAACCTCGGAGGTCTTAACATGCCTAATTCCTTATTTTTCAGATAAAACACATGTTTTGCTCCTTTTTTGGCCATATTTTGTGACCTCTGGCGAGTTTTTCACCAAGCCTCGTCATTTCGAGCCCCAGGCTAGAAAACTACACAAGCCAAGCTCCCGATACGCCCCCGCTTGTCATTTCGAGCCCTGGGCGAGAAATGTACACAAGTAAATATCTAGCTAGAATCAATTGGCCAAGCAGTTGCCCTTATATTATTCCACATTGAAAGCCACGCAGTTGTGTCATTCCGAGCGCAGCTAGGAACCTGAGTTTATATCGTACCCCAGGTTCCACGCGTCGCACCGCAACAAAAACCAGCCGGGATATAAATTTTGAATAATATAATTTCAACAGCATGGCCAAATTTTTAAAACAGAAAGATAAAATTTGTA
>JBBRWA010000447.1:0-3491 GCA_038246345.1 Chitinophagales bacterium | reverse complement strand
GTTTTTAACACCGATGATGCCCGCGGACTGAACATGCATTCTGGCGGCACCGTTGGGGCGATGAAAAAACTGGTCAAATACATTCTTCCCGTTGGCGCAAACAATGAGTCAGCGTTTCGCGCTGTGCTGGTATTTATGGAAATATTTGAAATACTGTCGCGCTGGGGCTTGGACCCAACCCGACCTGCTTGGGAGAACCTGAGTGGCTGGGCAGCAACCAAAGCACTGCGCGCGGGATCAATCAGCGGCAGCTCCATCCCTGTATTTCAAGACGAAAAAACGGCTGCCGTTCGCTCTATTTCAATTAAAGCAGCACGGGGCTGGCTGGCAAAAAAATGGACAAGTAACCGCCCAATTCTGGTAAAAATTCTACGCTCAGCAGACCCTGCCTTCACCACGCCTTCCAATTTCACGCAATTGAATACTGCTGGGTTGGAAACAGTTATTACCGACCAACATATTCACGGAATTGTGCAGCGCCAATGCAATTACTTCTTTGATGAAAAAGAAGTAGATGGCTTGGCAGGCAACACCTATTTGTCTTTGTTGAATGCAGAAATACCCGCTGATGGAGCGCTTGCCCAGTTGGCCAATATCGATTATGCTCGCATGACAGCGTTGTTCAAACTTTTTGACGGCGGCAATCCAGTGCTCAACAATACCCGGAAGAACTATGTGAAAAAAATCATCACCCAGACGTTGATTGAGCGGGCAAAGTTTATTGAATCGGAAGCCCTGAAAGGTTTGGAGGTAAGTGGCAATAAGATAAAAGATTTGGTCGGCACCTGGTCTATCCTTTGCCAGGTGGTTTTTGGGCCAGAGATGTTTTATGAAATGATGGAGTTTGCACTAGGCAATGCGTTGAAGACCGGGCAACGGCGTTGGTATTATACGTTGATAGACGAGGCGAGTGTTCCAAAGGGGTAGCTTTTAAGGTTCCAAAGCAAGATTTGAGCCGCTGCTCCCCTTGTCTGTATTTTCCGGTTTCTACTTAACTTTTTATGATTTTCAGTCGATTAAAATCTGGCGTTGATGTAACAGATGACGATTTTGACACCATCTATTCAAGTCAGGTAAAAAAAATATCCGAATTTCATTTTACACCTGTTGAAGTCGCCAAAACCGCGGCACAATTCCTTGTCAATAGACCAAGTACAAAGTTGCTGTATGAGCTTTACAATCAACACATGAAGGCTCAATTGAGCAAAATGCCTATCGGGACACGATTGGCGACCTATTTCAGTTATGCGCACGAAGTGCCGAGCCATTTCAAAGTTCAATCAACGGGGTTTGATGGGAAACTAAAATTATGGGAAAAGATCACCTGATCTCCTCTGGATTGATGAGCATTCGGTTCGAATTCGACTTCTCCCCATTTAAAAACGAATCCTACTTCAAGCCTCGCACCTACTCCCCCACCATACCCGCATGGTAGACAGCGCAAAAGGCGGGCGGGCAGATGCCTTAACTTCGAAGCATGCCACGCAACAGGGTGTTTTCAAGAGAATGCCCGAAAGCCTTTTTGATTCGCAGACACAGTTGTCCGTTTTTGCTTGCAACGCCTCCGCCCGCGCTTCCCCGGCGATTCTTATGTGCATTATTTTAGCATCCCCGTAGCATGGACGGCCCTGTATAATTCCGAAAAAACCAGGCCTGAAATGCAGACAGAGACAGCTTAGGAACGGGTGAATAATAACTTGTTACTTTCAGGTAGGTTGCTTTTTGCTCAGACAACTATCTTTTTGTGCGAATAGTGGCCGCCCGACTTGGCCACCCGACGTGGCCGCCCGACGCGTGGCCGCCCCGACACGGGCATGGCATCATGTGCCGGAACGACCACGGCGGACACGACGACTTCAGGCCGCCCAGTCAGGCACACTTAAGGGCGGTAATGGAAAAATGTCCCGTAATTTTTGTATTTTTGTACATAAAAAATAACAGATTCCTTTTCAATGGGGCTAACAGAGACACAAATCGACCTTATTAAGGCTTATTTTTCCAAGCAACCGGTTATCCGGGCATTCATTTTTGGTTCCTTCGTGCGCGAGGAAGCGGGAGCAGATAGTGATATTGATATACTGGTTGAATTAGATTATGACCAAATGGCCAGCGGCCTTCAATTTATTAGCATGCAACTCAAACTAGAGGATTTATTGAAAAGGAAAGTCGATTTGGTTTCTTCCAACGGAGTCTCCAAATATATCCAACCAATCATTGAACGAGAGAAAAAATTGGTATATGCCAGATAAATTTGGAGATAGGAGTCGACTCTTGCATATAATTGACGCGATAGAATCAATAGAGTTCTATACTGTTGGAATTGAGTTTGACGATTTTTCAACAGAACCGATGCGAATTGATGCCTGTATCCGGCAAATTTCAATTATTGGAGAGGCCTCAAACAAACTTTCCAAAAACTTACATTTCAAGTATAGCCAGCTGCCGTGGCCTGAAATAATTGCGTTAAGAAATGTAGTGATTCATGAATATTTCGGCTTAGATATTACGATTATTTGGAAAATAATTCACGAAAACATCCCTGAATTCAAAAAACAGGTGCTCCTGATTATAGATGAGATGTGATTTGAGGCTGAGCTGAAAAACGGGACTGGAAAAATTACACTGAATATCAAGCAGTTGCGTCATTCAGAGCGGGGGGATACTTCAACAAATTGCTCAGCTCCTGGAATGCATGATGCCAACAACTCCGCGCCGCCGATATTCATCGAAAAAAACCACCCCTGTTTTCAAAAAAAAACCGGCTTCGCCGGAAAGAAAAAAATAAAAAAAGGGTAAAAAGGTAAAAGGACTAAAGGGTTATTTGTCCTGAGCCACCCGAAAACCGATATTGCCGTATCGATACGCTGGTCCACCGCCGATGCGAAACGCCGAGCGACAATCGTTAACGCTGTCGAACCACGACCCGCCCCGACAAACACGGGAACTGCCGCTACCAGGCCCTTTCGGGTCTTTGGCAGGGCTTTTATGGTAATAGTCGCTTGCATACCAATCTGAACACCATTCGTGCACATTGCCGCTCATATCATATAAGCCCAGTTGATTTTTTGCTTTTTCACCGACAGGATGTGTTTTAGAACCTGAATTGGAGTCATACCAGGCTACTGCATCTATATCATTGCTGCCTGCATATTTGAAGTCATCCTTGATGCCTGGCTGGCCTCCGCGTGCTGCATATTGCCATTCAGCTTCCGTAGGCAACCTGTATTGCCTTCCTGTTTTTTGGGATAGCCATTTGCAATATGCCACCGCATCGTTCCAGGACACGCCAACGATAGGGTTGTTGGAGTTCGTTATGGCAGTTCCCAGTTTTTTATAAAGGTTCTTTGCTCCCGTTTTTATATTATATTCATTCCCTTCCTCCATCCATTCCGGGTAATGGCTCTTGGTCTCATTGCAAAAAGCCAAGTACTCTGACACCGTGAGCTCATACCGCGAAAGATAAAAATCACTTAACGAAACCGAGTGAACGG
>JBBRWA010000446.1:0-3529 GCA_038246345.1 Chitinophagales bacterium | reverse complement strand
AAGGGATTCCACAACAAAGCAATTTCCACGAATATCGCCTGATCCGTCACGGCGAGGCACCAAAAGTCATTGATGTCCATTTTGTCAAAAACGACATCGATCCGACCGGACTTGGTGAGCCGCCCTTTCCGCCAGTTTTTGGTGCAATGGCCAATGCCTTGTATCAAGCAACGGGGAAACGATATTACAACCAGCCGTTTTTTCCGGAAACAACTTGATGTTGATGTTGAATTTGATAGTTTGATAATGAGATAATTTGATAATTGTGCCAGTGCTTAGGCATTTAGGTGGCTCTGGACTTAAGCAGGGCGTGGTTTGGTTATTTTGCCCCGTATTTACAAACTCAATTTCACGAATGAACAAAGAACTGGAAGCTATTCTGGCAGCCTACGAGGAAATGAAGACACAAGGATTGTCCTGCGTACTCGCAACCCTCGTGCATGTAGAAGGCTCTTCCTACCGCCAAGCTGGTGCCCGGATGCTCGTTTCAGAAAATGGCATGATGACGGGCTCCATTAGTGGCGGGTGTCTCGAAGGCGATGCTTTGAAAAAAGCCATGCTGGCGCTGTTTCAGGGACAAAACAAATTGGTGACCTACGATACCAACGAAGAAGATGATGCGGTACTGGGGGCGCAACTTGGCTGCAACGGTGTGGTACAAGTGCTCTTCGAGCCGCTGCGCTACAAGCAACCAGACAACCCGGTAGACCTGCTTAGGAATGCTGTTTCGAAAGATCAACCCTGTGTCATTGTCACTGCTTTTAACCTTGAAAAAAATAAATATCAGCCTGGCACGATCTTGTGTATTGACTCGGAGTTGAATAGGACTGGTAACGTAGAAAATACTGACCTATTAAGTGCGCTTCAAACTGATGCCGCCCAGGCCCTTAGCACTGCTAGTTCCAGTTTTAGTGAATATCACTTGTCGGGGGAAACCCAGCACGCTTTTATACAGGTGTACACGCCGCCACCAGCGCTTATTTTGATCGGTGCTGGAAACGATGCACAGGTGCTGGCGAAAATGGCTGATATGTTGGGCTGGAAAGTCACGGTAGCAGATGGTCGCCCCAGCTATGCCAGCCCGCTGCGCTTCGCAGAGACTTGTTCGGTGCTTGTCGCCCGCCCGGAAACACTGCTGAGCCAACTTCATATTGACCATCGTACCGCAGTCGTGCTGATGACCCATAATTACCAGTACGACCTTTCCGTGCTGAAGCTGCTTTTGTTTCATCCCGAAATCCCATACATCGGCATTTTGGGACCTCAGAAGCGATACCGGAGAATGCTGGAGGAAATGGCGGCTGCTGGTCTGGCTGTTTCGGCGGCGCAAAAGGCACAAGTGTACGCACCCATGGGCTTAGATTTGGGGGGAGAAAACGCTGCGGAAATCGGACTTTCGGTGCTGGCTGAAATACAAGCTGTCTTGAATGGCACTGCCGGAGGGCACCTCAAGGCACGCAATGGCCCCATTCACGACAGATCGAATGCCGGCTTTAAGGTCAGGCAAGTTGACAAGGCATGGGAAACATAGGGCTGGTGGTGCTGGCGGCTGGGGCTTCCCGCAGACTTGGGACACCCAAACAATTGCTGTCGTTTCAGCAAAAGCCATTGCTGCAGCATGTACTAGATCAAACCCAGGAGTACACTTTTTCCACCAAGGTTTTGGTTTTGGGTGCGTTTGCTGAACAAATCCTTGAGTCGGTTGACCCAATTTCTTTTCATGTGATAATTAACGAACAATGGGAAGCAGGAATGGCCTCTAGCCTTCGCGCAGGTGTAATGCAAGCCCTGGTCGATTGCCCAAATCTGGAGCACTTGCTTTTTTTTCTTTCCGATCAACCTTTCGTTTCAAGTGAATTGATTCAATCGCTTATCACAACGCACATACAACACGACAAACTAATTACTGCCTGCCGCTATCAGGGGCAACTTGGGGTGCCCGCTATCTTTGAAAAAAGCCTGTTCCCGGAGCTACTACAATTGCAGGGCGATCGGGGCGCCAATGCTTTGATCCAGGCCTATGGCGATCGGGTGGGGGAGGTGGCCTTTGAGTTGGGGGGCTTTGATGTAGATACGGAGGAGGATTACAGGAGGTTAGGAAATATTTGAAGGGAATTGGCGAATTGAATTTGTTTTGACATCGTCAATGTTAATCACTGAGCTGTTGCCGAATGTCCCAGCTGAGCGGTACAATTGTATTAAAGATACCGTTCCGCTGGAACGGGTGCAATATTCTTTGGCGTTTCTACAAAGGTATGGTCCCGATGGGACCTGGTACAATGGCCGAATCAAATAGCTGGCGTTTGATGGTTGAAACACCTTAACATTGATTTGGTGCGTAATCCAGGATTTCCTTAATTTTGGACGCAAATAATTCCTTCCATATAACTACGCCATGGAAATCAGAACCAAACACACCTATGCTGTTGCGATTTATGAATTCGCCAAAAATGTTCTGGTCGAATGCCCGAAATGTGGCGGCAAAGCCCTCGTGCAGGTGGCTGATTCAAAGCCCTTAGCGCCTGAAATTAGCTATATCAAGGTCGTATGCTCCGGTTGTGGCCACAACAAAACGCTCGAAAATATCTCCAAACGCCTTGATCCAAAACAAAAAAGTGACAATGTCTTGATTTATGGAGCGCCCATTGACCCCTATTTCCACTTGCCCGTTTGGTTGCAAACCGAGTTTTCGGGCGAGATTTTGTGGGCGTACAATCTGGAGCACCTGCATTTTTTGGCCGAACATGTAGGCGCAAAACTTCGCGAACGCGGCGGTGCAAATCGTCCCCGCAGCATCGGCTCGCGGCTGCCGCGTTGGATGACTTCGGCAAGCAATCGGGAGTCGGTTTTGCAAGCGATAGAGAAACTGAAAGAAAAATAGCTTATCATAAAGCTTGTCTATTATTTCATAAAAACAATCAATAATCATTATCGCTACTTCTTTGTAAATTTGAGCTTCTAACTGAATTAAATTTTCAAAAAAAATGGAAAATAATAACCAAACGAGCCTAGCAGTAAATGATTCAAGCAGATGCCCGTTTACGAGTGGCGCACTACAGAAAAGCGCTGGCGGCGGTGCCAGAAACCGAGACTGGTGGCCCAATCAATTGAACTTGAACATATTGCGCCAACATTCCGAACTGTCCAATCCAATGGGCAAGTCGTTTGACTATGCCAAGGAGTTCAATACCCTCAACCTGGATGCCGTAAAAAAAGACATCGTCGACTCAATGACCAAGTCCCAGGACTGGTGGCCAGCCGATTACGGGCACTATGGGCCATTCTTCATCCGTATGGCATGGCACAGCGCAGGCACTTACCGCATCGCCGATGGTCGCGGTGGCGGCGGCTTCGGCACGCAGCGCTTTGCACCCCTCAACAGCTGGCCCGACAACGTGAACCTCGACAAGGCGCGTCTGCTGTTGTGGCCAATCAAACAGAAATACGGCCGAAAACTTTCCTGGGCAGACCTTATGATCCTCACGGGCAACTGCGCCTTGGAGTCAATGGGCTTCAAAACCTTTGGTTT
>JBBRWA010000445.1:0-3559 GCA_038246345.1 Chitinophagales bacterium | reverse complement strand
GGCCATATTTTCTACTCATCTTCGTTGCTCGTCGGTTAAAATGTCCCGCATTTGGCCCTCCTCGCGCCCTAATGAGTGAAAAATCTGCCTTCGCATATTCATACGCCAACTGGTGGACTCGGCACTAGTGCCATGCTCTTTTTAGTTCCGTGAGCCTGAAGACCGCGTGAACGCGGTCAGGATGAGGGGCTTCAGGCCCACGTCTAAAAAACATTCGATTGCTTGGAGAAGGCCTAAAATTTATTAAATAATTTACGCCGCCCAGCTATTCCCCAGTGCTCCAGCATTGTAGCTTTGTCCTATCCAACAAAAACACCTGCACAATGCCACTCAAATACCTCCTAATGCTCCTGACTTCCCTCTCTTTCTTCGCTTGCAAAATAACCGAGCGAAAACCCGTGGCCATCCCGCCCGGATTCGACTGGCAAGGCCACCGCGGATGCAGGGGCCTGATGCCGGAAAATTCGCTGCCAGCATTTCTGCATGCATTGGAATTCTCGCAGGTAAAAACCCTGGAGCTCGACCTGGCTGTATCCAAAGACAACCAACTGATCGTCACCCATGAACCGTTTTTCAACCCGGCAATATGCCTGCAACCCAATGGCCAAGCCATTGGAGTCGCAGATGAAGAGACGTTCCTGGTGTATCAAATGACGGCGGCTGAAATCCAGGGCTTTGATTGCGGCAGCATCGGCAACCCGCGTTTCCCGCAGCAGCAAAAGCAAAAAACGTACAAGCCTACGTTGAAAGAGGTGGTGGAAGCCGTGCACGCCGTTCGACCCGATATCCGCTGGAACATGGAAATAAAAACCCAGTCCAATTGGGATGGCGTACGGCATCCGTACGTGGAGGAATTTGCCAGTTTGCTCATCGCAGATTTGCGCAAATATGGCATTGAAAAACTGACCACGGTGCAATCATTCGATGTACGCGCCCTGAAAGCCATGCACCAACAAGCCCCTGATATCCAATTGGCATTCCTGATCGAAAATGCAGAATCATTCGAGTCAAATATGGCAAAACTTGACTTCAAACCAGCCATTTACAGTCCGTACTACCTCACGGTGAATAAAAAGTTGGTAAAAGCCTGCCATGACCGAAAAATGCAACTGGTGCCCTGGACGGTGAACGATGTGCCAGCCATGCGGCGGCTCATTCGGCTGGGCGTGAATGGGATCATTACGGACTATCCAAATTTGATCAAGGAGGTAGGGAAATAATTATACCAAATTGTCCCATTGCCGCACGGGCAACCGCTCCTTGGCATTCCATTCGCCTGTTTCCCAGTTCATGGCCTCCAAGGCATTGAAATTTAATTTGTAATCAAACTGGGAAGGCACGTTGTAGGTGTAGCCGTGGTAGTAGTACTTTTTGCCCAGCTCTTTGGCAAGCAATAATTCAAGCAGCATGGTGTAGGTACCCAGGCTGAATTGGCCATAAGCAGGGTCAAAAATGCAGTAGGTGCCGGAAACGGTTTCGGCACCCAGGTGAAAAAACGAACAGGCTACTAAGTATTTCTCTAAATACACCCGCCATTCCTGCCCTTGTACGGGCAATTCAGCGGAGAAGGAATTCAGGAAAGAAGCCAGGGAAGCAGGCTGGCGCTCGTGCAAGCGCTGCACGTGGAGGTCAAAAAGCTTAAATTTTTTTTGCGAAAAACGAATGGCGCTGCGCTTGGTCCGCAAGGTGCCCCCGCGGCGCAAAATTTGCCGCTGACTTTTCGATGGCTGGAAATCATCCAACCGAATGCGCAAGGGTATGGTATGACAGATTTCTCCTCGGCATACAGAAAAATTATGCCGAACCAGCGACTGCCCCAGCAAACGCCAGCCTTTTGCCAGGAACGAATCGAACACAGCAGGCTCCATCACCTCCATGGGATGGCGTTCGTCTATTACGTTGTCGAGGAATGTTGACTGATTCATAGTGTTACAATACTGTTCGATTAATTGCGGGCGTAAACCACAGATGGACCCAGGCGTTTGTTTATACTTATTCCAAAAATTCGCAATGAGACATACCCAGACAAGAAAAAACCGACAAAAACACCTGCTCTTTTGCAGAACTTATTCAGTGCTTGTTTAGTTCCCCGCAATTTTAAGCTGTTTTCTTCACACAGAAACCTTAGGTTTGCAAATTAACAACAAATAATATGAACTTCAACGCTCCGCTTACCTTATTGTACCATACTTACAACAGTCTTTTTATCAGCTTGCCGTTTCAGGGCATTGAAACAACTGGCACACACCTGGCTTTATTTGCTCAGGTCTGCGAAACGGGATTCAAGGCCCAAAAAAGCCCTGAGACCATCATAGAAGGATTTTGGACAGAATACTTCGAAGATGCAACCGAGGCAGAACGCCAAACAATGCTCTTCGCCTTCATTAAATATCTGGAGCGCCAGGTCGTGCTGTTTGATGCCGTGGAGGATTCGCTCTTTACAAAACTGCACGATTTGCAGGGTCCAGGCTCGATCGCCCACCTGAGGACCCTGCTCGACTCGGAAATGCTGCGGGAAAAATTGCAGGAAAAGATCAAGGACTTCAGCGTTCGCTTGGTGCTGACTGCCCACCCCACCCAGTTTTATCCCGGAAAAGTGCTGGGCATCATCAAAGACCTTGAAATTGCCATCAGCGAAAACAACCTGGTGGAGATTCGCTTGCTGCTCATGCAATTGGGCAAAACAGCCTTCGTCAACCGCGAAAAACCAACGCCCTACGATGAAGCGGTAAGCCTTGGCTGGTACCTGGAAAATGTGCTGTACCACGCACTGCCCGACATCATTTTCCGGCTACTGAAAAGTACCAAGCAGGATGTCGTGAGCTTCCAAAACCCACAACTGTTGTCCCTTGGTTTCTGGCCCGGCGGCGACCGCGACGGCAATCCTTTTGTCACGTCAGAAACAACCTTGTTGGTAGCCCAGCGCCTGCGCGAATCTACCCTGCGTGCCTATTACCGCGACATTCGCATCCTCAAACGCCGCCTGACTTTCCGGGATCTCGAAGATGCGATGCTGGCCATTGAAAAGAAAATATACAACACCTTGTACCAAACCGAGGAAGAAGCGCAGTACAGCTCCTGCAAGGAATTGTTAGCTGAATTGATCGCCGCAAGAACTATTCTAGAGAATGATCATGAAGGTCTATTCATTGACGACCTGGATCGTTTTATCCTAAAAATCAAAGTCTTTGGTTTTCATTTCGCCAGTATGGATATCCGGCAAGACAGCCGAAAACACGACATTATTTGGCAGGCTATTTTCAGCAATTCCAGCAACAAATCTCAATGGGATTCTTATGAGGAGTTCTTGAAAGAGGACGAAAATACCAAGATAAACTTCCTGCTCAACGCCGATTATTACCTGGACGAAAACGATTATGCCGACCTATTTGTCAAGGAAACCATTCGCTCCTTCAAGCTCACGTCCGAGATTCAAAAAAACAACGGTGAATTAGGCTGCCACCGCTACATCATCAGCAATTGCCAAAATGCCTACCACGTAGCACAGGTACTGTCCATTGCCCAATTGGTATCGCCCAACAATGAGTGCAGTCTTGAT
>JBBRWA010000444.1:0-3562 GCA_038246345.1 Chitinophagales bacterium | reverse complement strand
TCCCTTGGCAGCAACGCTGGTTTAAGCTAGATATTCCTGCTGCTTTGCCTGCTCAATCAGGCAGACGTTATCTATCTTGGAAGGCAAATGGAGAGTTTACCATTTTTATCGATGGAAAACCGTGGTGTGGATTGGACTGTGTGTCGCTACGCGATCAGGGGCGAACAACCCGAAAACCAACATCGTTGTACTGGCTGTACGGATCGTCGCCGTTCCGGAGAGCCACGGTGCAGTAAGACCCATCGTTGCCCCAGCTGCCACCGCGTATGACGCGGTCCGCGCCCGAAGCTGCTCCCCGGCAGTCTGTCAGCGCTCCCTAAGAATACGTTGCGTACCAATCCCAGCTCCATTCCCACACATTTCCGCTCATGTCGTATAGACTCAGCTCGGTCGGCAGCTTGCTGTCCCCGGGGTTACTTTGCTCGTTAGCGGTTTTTCCCACACCACTTCCATAATAACCGTATACTGCATAGTGACCTATTGCATTGCCTCCCGTACTTCCCGCAAAGGCTTTTGCGTACTCGGTAGTTCCGCAAGTTGCGCCCATCGCTGCCCACATCCATTCACTTTCCGTAGGTAAGTGGTAGCCATTATTCGCGCAGCTTGGCGTAACGGCATTCCAAGTGGCATTGGTGGCCGTGGCGTCGCGCTGGAAGGTGCCGTCAGGGACATTCACGATGGGAAGGCAAGGCTGTTACCGTCAAGCTATAGCTTGCACTCACCACCGCATGGGTCGCCGTTGCCGCTTTATTCGCCGTTATTATCGTTGTTCCTGCTGCTACCAAGCTTACTTCGCCTGAGCTACTGAAACTGCCGGAAACAGACTCAAAATCCCTATTTTCGTTGTAATTTCCTTGTATGTAGACGGTGCATTATAGACCATTTTTTCTTCTATTGCATTTCTTTGTGCGCACACAGCGTCCATCCAACATTTAGATTCTAAACGGCTGCCGAGGTTCTGGCAATAAAAAAGTTCCCAACATCAGGGGGAGCTTTTTGTCACAAAAAGTGAAACAGCCGTTTAGGACATATTGGACACAACCGATGGCTTCACCACGCACGACACTGATAGCAAGCTATGGGTTGTGTATTCTCAGTATGCTCATATCATAAATAATTACAAGGAAAAAAGATAATTGTAAGTATAAATTGGTTGAATTTGATTTTCAAAATAGTTAAATACAAGCAGTGTCATACCATAGTAAACGACGGTTTTTTTCTTCACAACTCATTTCCAATACACTCGAAAACATCAAAACACAATTGCCTTGATCATCCACTGTTGATAGCTTTTAAGAAAATCGAGTGTAATCTCTGATGGATGACGCTGAAACCAGCTAAAGAATAGATTGACTTGGTAGCAGCAGGTCTGGATAGTGCGAGGAGACTTACCGACAAGAAACATCTATGCCAAACCCTTGGCATACCTTTACGGATAGCATTGCGTTTTTGTAAAATATTTGGTTAAATTTCGAATGTAATGAGTCAACTTTAACCAGTTTTTGGATGTCTTTTCTATTCTAATAGCCAACCCAGTTTTTCTTTTGACTCTTCCAATACTTCCTCCGGTGCAATTTCAATAAACTTTATTTTTCTGGCTCTCCAATCCAAACTTTTTATCTGATCTGCCAATACAGCCCCATTAATTTTTGTCAATTTTATTTCAACTTCGAATGGATAACCTTTTATCTGAGAAGTAATTGGATAAAATAAAGCAAGTCCTACTTTTTTATTATAATCAAATTGTGAAATTACGAGTGCCGGTCTTTTTCCTGCTTGTTCATGTCCAAGTTGCGGATCAAAATCCAACCAAACAACATCACCACGGTTAGGGCAGTAGTCGATCACAGGAGTTCATTACCGGCAGAACTGCTAAAATGTTCTTCATGAATATTTTCCTTTGTAATCAAAGCAAGAATATCAACCAATTTTTTATTATTCTTTGGTTGGATTATTATCCGATTGTCTTCTTCTAGTATTTCAACCGAAGAACCATTTTTAAGCATTAGATCTTTAGCCATGTAGCTCGGAATTCTAATTCCCAAACTATTGCCCCACTTCTGTATTGTAGCTTTCATAAGATAAAGTTTACACTTTGTTTAAACTGCCGTCAAGGATTTAATTTTAAATTCCGCGCAAAGCAGGTGGAACTATCAGCAGCATAGCAAAAGAAACAGGTGTTTGCTACAAATCTATCTCGATGGTTCGCATGACTTGTTGCCTTCGTATCGCAGCCCCGTAGAGAAGTTAGGTCTATTGCTTGAAGGTCGTGCCATGCACTACGACAACTATCTTTACAGATTCCGGTCTATCAGCTGCTTCTTGATAAAATAGCGCATAGCCAAGTCGATTGGTCTGAACGCGACATTTTACTACCAGCACTCTCGGTGATAATTACAAAAAAATAGCGGTACCCAGCAAGGACGACTACGTTACTTTGCGAAAAACTCACTTTTTCATTGACAAGCGCTTGCAAGTGACCAATAATTGTTCAGTATCAATGTGCTTTTGGAGGACTCTGTTGAAAAAGCTATCAATTGTTTTAATGGCGCTTTTAGTGTTTTCGTGCGCCCCCACAAAATCCGTCAAAGGGATTTCGATTCCGCAATATTCTATTGGCCAATTGGTCGGAAAAACACTGCAACTCGATGTGCAGTTTACGCCTTCATCAGCAAGCAACAAACAGGTGAGCTGGAGCGTAGCTGATCCACAAATTGCTTCTGTTTCATCGTCTGGGTTGTTTACCGCACTCAAGGCTGGCAAAACAACCATTACAGCCACAAGCCTAGATGGAGCCAAGACCGCTACCGCCAAGGTTTCGGTATGGGTTCCAATGTTGCCCAGAAAACTACAAAAATTTGAACCTGCTGATGGAAGAATTTATTCAGGTGCTGGTCAAAACTCTGCTGATGTGGTGCTGATGGATCAGGCCATGCACCCTGACAGGCGGCCATTGATCATCAACATGTACGATGGAATGCTGTTTAACTTACATAAAGATGGCCACTACGAAGTAGACACACATGTTGCTTATCAAAGCAACATGTTTCCTGGCAGCATTTTAGAAGTCGGATATGCTCTGCCAAAATCACAGGACGCTTGGCTTGAGCGTTTTGGAAATGGTGACTTTGATGGCGAAATTCTCAAAGCGGCTCGTTATTATGGCGCAATGAATGTCAAAATCCTGTTTAGGATCGGCTGGGAATTTGAAGCCAACGTATACGATCCAGCTGGATATGTTAAAGCCTACAAACGCGTGGTTGATATTTTTCGCTCACAAAACGTCGAGAATGTTGCCTATGTTTGGAATTGTTCAGCTCCTGCTGAATACGATGATTGGTATCCTGGGGACGATTATGTAGACTGGTTTGCTTATGATGACCTTAACTCTATCGGTCACGACAAAAGCTTCCAAGGTTATACTCAATTCTTTGATTGGGCAGGATATGCTGCAGCACATGGCAAGCCAGTTATGATTGGTGAACAATCCACTTGGGATATTCCTTTTGACAAATGGTTGCCTACCTTGCAAAATTTTTGGTCAAAACTACGGGATAGTCCG
>JBBRWA010000443.1:0-3583 GCA_038246345.1 Chitinophagales bacterium | reverse complement strand
TGGCGCAAAGGTCATTTTCGGGGACTTCGATTTCGGTAACGCAAATGTTGAAGGTGCCGCCACTCGCACTATTGAATCGGAAAACACGAATATAAAACGTTTCGCCACCTAAACTCGGATCACTGTAATTTTGGCCGATGGCATCACAAGTCAATTGTGTGAAGGCACCGCAGGTTCCTGAGTTGAGTGTCCATTGGTTTGACTGACCGGTGACTTCAATACGAAAATCGCCCGAAACGGGCGCGGTAAAGGTGAACCACACATCTGCGTTTTGGTAGATTCCGCAAGTGGGGTTTGCAGCTACGGAAGTTGGTTCGCCTGAGGAGCCAACGGAAGTGTAAGCTTCTGGCGCGCACACTTGGCCCACTGTCAGGGCTGTTGCATCTGCACAATTGTCGTTGACTGGCTGAGCCAAAACGGTTGAACTAAATAGAAAACAAAGGAGACCGAAAAAACTTGAAATTCGAAGCATGACTTGGTTGTTAAAGGTTCAATTAATTGATTGATCGCAAATTTGAGGCAACTTGTCGAATCGGGCATCACCCATATGGGTGATTTTAAAAACCGTCAAGAATTGACCAAAAAAGGCTATAATTCAATTTTGAATAAACCAGCCACATTAATTCCGGGTCAGAAATAAATGATTGAAGGCACCGCGACGATGTCATTCGCCCATGCAGGTGATTTTCATTTTACTTCATTATATACACATCGAGCTTCTAGCTCCCTTTTTATCCCACAATGTCTTTGAGCCTGAACATGGCTTCTGTGCGGTTGCGGACATCGAGCTTATCAAAAAGGTGTTGCAGGTGCGTTTTGACCGTATTTACAGAAATGAACAAGGATTCGGCAATTTCCTTGTTCGTTTTACCAGTTTGCAAGTGCATCAGCAAGTCAAATTCGCGCTGGCTCAAGGCGACTGGCAAGGCTTCATTCACCCGATGAACGGTTGGCTCGGGCGACACATTGGTCAATTTTTGAAGGTGATTAAAGATGGCAATTTCCAATGAAGTCATCAAGTCATTTTCATCAAACGGCTTCATGAGGTATCCCGCCGGAAGAGTGAGTTTTGCCCGTTCGAGGGTATTTTTGTCGGCATGGCTGGTCAAAAAAACGAATGGTACATTCCATGAATCCCGGATTTTACTGGCAAGTGTAATTCCATCAGGACCATCTCCCAGATTGATGTCGAGTAGCACAGCATCGGGCAATTTCTTTTCCAATATTTCCAGCGCGCCTGACACATCGCAAGCCACGCCCGCGATTTCAAATCCGGCATCAACCAGATAACCAGCTATATCTTCTGCGATGAGTGGCTCGTCTTCTACGATAAGGATGCTGTACTTTCTGGCCATAACCTTTTGTATTTTGAAATAATATAATTTACATCCACACCCGCCTGACTGTCAATATTGATTTCAGCACCAAGTTTTGTTTTAAACGCCGATAAGAGTTTCATCCCAAAGGAAGTTTCTTCGTTGTTGAAGTTATTCATCCCCACCCCATCGTCGGATACCCGCAATAGTAGCTTGCCATTTTTCTCGTGAAGCAGGACGCGCAACACCCCCGACCGACCATTGGGAAAGGCATACTTCAAAGCATTGGCGATAAGCTCATTGATGATAATTCCAAGCGGCACGGCTGTGTCTATATCCAAATGCAAGGCATCCACTTCTGTATGAAGTTTCACGCGGTCGTGATCCAATTTATAGGCATTGAAAAGATTGGCGCACAACTTTTTAACGTATTTACGCATATCTATACTTTTCAAATCGTTGTCGCTATAGAGGTATTGATGGATTAATGCCATCGATTGTACCCGTTGCTTACTTTCGTTTACCGCTTCTAGGGCTTTTTCATCTTTGATTTCTCGGCCCTGTATGCTGAGCAAACTACTCACGACCTGGAGATTGTTCTTTACCCTGTGGTGAATTTCGCGCAGCAGGGTTTCGCGGTCACTCAGCGCCATTGCAATTGTTTTGTTCTTCTGTTGCAGCACGGCGGCAATACGCTGTTGTAAGCTATATCGGTATCCAACAAATGCCACAGCAGCGATCAGGATACCCGCTATAAAAATGAGCAGGTTGCGCTGATTTCTATCCGTTTCTGAACGAAGCGCCTGAGCGGTAGAGATTAACTGAAGTTCGGCGATCTGCCTTTCTTTCCGCTCATTGGCATATTGGGCTTCCAGTTCGTTGGTTCGGGAAATTACTTCGGCGCTGTTTAGTGAGTCTTTGATGGTCATGTGCAATTGCTGGTACCGATATGCATCTTCGAAAGTTTCCATGGCAGAAAAATTTACGGCCATCGCTCCGTAAGCTCGCATTAGAAAATAAAGACTGTTCACCTTTTTGGCAGCCTTTTCAGCTTCGCCCAAATATTCCAAGGCTTTCGTATGGTTTTTCTTATCTTGATAAAATGATGCCATCCCGAAAGCAGCTACGGAAACACTTCCCTGTTCATCCATTTTTTGCGCATCTTCAAAGGCCTGCTGATAGTAATAAAACGCAGAATCCGCAATCCCGGACGATTCATAAAAAGCAGCCAGATTGATCATGGCGTCAACCCGTAAAGTTGGCCTCCCGAGCACTTCAGCCAGGGCTTTTGCCCGGTATAAAAAAACGGGTACGGAGTCCAAATGATTCAAGTTTTTTAGTGTGATTGACATGTTTATCAAACTCTCGGCAATTCCAAGCTGGTTCTTATTACCAATTTCTATCCGATAAGATTTTTCAAAGTATTTCAACGCCTTCTCAAAATTCCCTTGCGATCTGAATAGGGAAGCCATGTTGTTGTATGTATTTTCAATACCTTGTTCACCCAACTTCTCCCTGAGTGCTATTACTTTTAAGAAAAGCCCGATCGCTTCTTCTCCCTTTCCAGAAAGTTCTTTCAAAATGGCCATCATTTCGTAGGATACCGCAAGCCAATAGTCGTCCTCCAGGGCTTCGGCAACTTGTATAGCCCGGGTGGTATAATGGAAAGCGCTGTCGTAGTCTGACCCGTAGTATTCCCAGGCTAAATCGTTGTAATATTCCACCAGTTTTTCGGGATCGTCCGTATTTCGGATTAAACCAGAAATGTGCACCACGGTTGAGTCATTTGCTGAGAGCGAAAACTGGCCCATCAAGCAAAGTAGGAGTAAAGTGATACTTTGACTGTGTAATTTCATCACGGACTCTATTGAAGTGATGAAACTAATCATTTGGCGCATCTAAACCATGTTTACGGTTAATCAAAAAACAGTCGATCCCGAAATTACCGAAGATGAACGAATTGATCAACCGAACTTTGGAGAAAATGGTACGCCCGGAATTTATTTAAAACAAAAACCCCCGACGAAATGTCGTCAGGGGTTTTTGGGAATTTAAAAATTATAGAATAAAACCGTGTAGAGACAAGGCATGCCTTGTCTCTACGATGGTTTTATCTCGCGATCATAAATTTCTCAACGACCACCTCAATTTCCGTTGTCAAGCGGTAGATATAAACCCCATTTGGCAGGGCTGATCCGTCAAAGTCGATGCGGTATTCCTGACCTGCATTGGCCACATGATTGAAGAGGGTGCTTATGTTGCGGCCA
>JBBRWA010000442.1:0-3610 GCA_038246345.1 Chitinophagales bacterium | reverse complement strand
TCCGGTTCGGACAAAGTATTCGCCTTGAAAAACAAGTATTTCAGATGCTCCTGCGTGCACGCATCAACATCGTTGTCCACCCGAACGGTTCCTGGAAAATACTGGAGCGGAAACCTGGCTCAGTCACTGATCTTTTTCAATAACGATTGTATATGAATTCAGAACAATTTCAACCTGCATCTATCCTGCAAAAGGCCTACAATGCCCTCAAAGATGCTATCCCAATCATTGAGCGCTTGCCAAAAAGCCAAAAATTCACCTTAGGCGACAGACTGCACAACCTGTTGTCTGAAATATTGGAAATGCTCATTGAGGCGCACTATTCAGCTAAAATAGAGAAGTTGCCGTTGCTTCAAAAGGTAAACATCAAACTTGAAAAACTCCGCTTTTTTACGCGGCTATGCTTTGATTTAGGCTATTTATCTGCGCGGCAATATGAGGACTTTGTACGCCGACACGACGAAATTGGCCGAATGGCAGGGGGATGGATTAAATCATTACTACCACGACCACCGATTGGTACATGAATATCCGTAGCCATATTTTTGGGGCATTTAGGCGCGATACCCGCCGTAGCCTTGGCGAAGGAGGGTAAAAAGGCTGGACGGCCACTTTTTCAGACCGCCCTGCCTGACGCCGATGTATTTGCCTCCCTGCATACGCTGGAAAGCGGGACCGAACGCTGGACAGCTTCGTACGCACGCCCGACAAGAAACCCAATGTCGCTTGTCAGCTCTGGCGTTTTAAGCCTGCTCACTGCTGTACTGCGCCACCCGAAAACCGATATTGTTGTTTCGATTCGTTGGTTCATTGTTGTTGCGATTCGCCGAGCGACAATTGTTATCATTGTTGTTCCACGACCCGCCCCGACAAACACGTGGCTTCGTTCGACCCCAGCAAAAAAGGGCTATTTTTCAAAAAAAATTTTCGCGCTTCGCGCAAAAGGTAAAAAAAAGGGTAAAAGGATAAAAGTACTAAAGGGTTATTTGTCCTGCGCCACCCGAAAACCGATACTGCTGCTTCGAATCGCTGGACCATAGACGTAGCGAACCGCCGAGCGACAAACGTAATCACCGTTGTACCACGACCCGCCCCGACAAACACGGCTACTGCCACTACCCGGCCCTTTTGGGTCTCTGCCCGGGCTGCTCTGGTAATAGTCCGCAGCATACCAATCTGCGCACCATTCCCAAACATTGCCGCTCATGTCATACAGCCCCAGCTCGTTGGCCTGTAGGCCGCCCACCGCATGGACTTTGCTGCCGGCATTGCCGCTGTTCCAGGCTACTTTGTCGAGCGCATCGCTGCCGGCATACTTGTAGTTTTTCGATTGGTTGCCGCCCCGCGCCGCGTATTCCCATTCGGCCTCTGTGGGCAAGCGGTAGTTTCGGCCTGTTTTTTCCTGTAGCCAGGCACAATAGGAGACAGCGTCGTCCCAGGAGATGCCCGTAACGGCGTGGGTGGTGTTGCTGCGGCTCATACCATAATCCTTGTAAGCCGTTTCTTTTCCTGTTTCAATGTTGTAATCGTTCCCTTTTTCCAGCCATTCTGGCCAGTGGCTGTTGGTCGCCGTACAAAAAGCCAGGTATTGGCCGATCGTCACCTCATGCCGCGACATCCAAAAGGTCGAAACCGTCACGTCGTGTACGGGCTTTTCGTCGCTTCCACCATCATTGCTGCCCATCTTGAAAGTACTTCCCGTCACTTCCACCATGGTAGTCGCCATGGGGTCGGCGAAGCTGGGTTTTTCGGGGGTTTTTTCTACGGGTGTTGTCACCGGGCAGCCGTTGTTGGAGGCTGGGCCGGGTTGGGTTTTGCAGTCGTCGAACTTATCCGCCACGCCATCACCGTCGCCGTCGGGGCAGCCTTTGGTGGCGGCGGGACCTTTTTCAGTGGGGCATTTGTCGTCTTTGTCGGGGATGCCGTCGTCGTCGTAGTCTGGCGCTGTAGGGGGTTGGGGGTTGGTTTTAGGCTGGTACACGAACAGGAAACTACCGCAGGCCTCATGCCCTTCAAAAGTGCTGGCGTGAGGCTGGATGGTCAAGCCGTACCATTCATCCTGGATATCGGAGGGTCTTGCGATTTTATCTGTGCCGCCTTGTTTGGAAAAGGCTTTGCGGAAGGCAGCGGCGAACTTGGAAGGGTTTTCTGTTTTGGTCTTTCCACCAGCAGTTAGCAAGATGCGGCTTTGACAGCGCAGTTGGTCGTGTATCTGTTGGTTCCATTGCTTGTCCTGGGCACCTGCGGGTTCTACCCATTCTTCCGTTTCGTTTTTGAATACTATCTGATCATCAGCGGTGCCGCTGAAACAGGCATCCAGCCCCAGCATGATGTGGCGGCAAGGAATGCCCGTGACCAGGCGCCGCAAATCAAGATAAGGCAGCCAATTGCGCTTGTAAATATCGCCTGTAGAACCCGTGCCATCGCGCGGGATAAAATAGCCTTGCTTGCGGTCGTCTACATACTGCCCGTGGCCGCTGAAAAAGACAAACAACTGGTCGTCGGGGCCGAAAGGCCGTTTTCGCCAGGCGGCCAGTTCTGCGTCGATTTCAGCTTGGCTTGGGTTTTTCAGCACTTTGGTCTCCGTGTAGCCATACAAGTCGCGCAGGTCGCTGGCGATGCCCTCTACTTCTTTGATCAGGCCGGGCAGCTTTTGCCAGGCGCTGGTGTTGTCGTATTGCTCTATGGCAAAAAAGAGGGCGTAGTCTTTGCCGCCGGGGCGGTTTTGTGGGGCGGGGGTGTGGGCGGCGCTGAGGGTGAATAGCAGGGGGAGTAAGAGGGGTAACTTTCGCATGGTGTGAATTGGGTTTGTAAAATACCTTACTATTGGCAAAAATAAACCAACTTGGATAATATTTTCAAAAAATTGATGATTGCGTTTCACAAAGCACGGCGTAATAAAAGGAAAAAACACTCCACCTTGGCGTTTGAACAAGATTTGGAATACAGGCTTCTCGAGCTACAAGCGCAATTAGAAAGCCAGATATGGCTTCCTGGCCCATTCAAGAGCTTTGTTATTCACGACCCCAAGGAAAGGTTGATAAGCGCTGCACCATTTGATGACCGGGTCGTTCATCACTTATTGATCACCAGTATCGAGCCTTTTTTTGAAAAAACGTTCATCCACGATAGTTATGCGAATCGAATTGGAAAGGGCACGCATCGCGCAATTGACAGGTATCAACAATATGCCCGGCAGTTTCCTTACGTTCTGAAATGTGATATCCGAAAGTTTTTCCCATCACTCGACCATGATATGCTGAAACAGGAAATTCGTTGGCGACTTTGGAAGCCCGACCTGCTTTGGCTTTGTGATACCATAATTGACGGCTCGAATATTCAAGAGGAACATTACACTTATTTTCCTGACGACGATCTTTTTACCCCTTTTGAACGCCGAAAAGGACTCCCGATTGGAAACCTGACGAGTCAGTTCTGGGCGAATGTTTACCTAAACCGATTCGATCATTTTATCAAAGAACAGCTCAGGGTGAAAGGCTATATCCGGTATGTAGATGATTTTGTGCTGTTCAGCCACTCAAAGGAAGAACTGCTTGAATGGAAGGCTCGAATGGAGGCTCATTTATCGGGATTAAGGCTTCTCCTTCAC
>JBBRWA010000441.1:0-3621 GCA_038246345.1 Chitinophagales bacterium | reverse complement strand
TGAAACCTTGAAACCTGAAACCCCTTTTTGCCAACCATGAAACCTGAAACCTTGAAACCTGAAACCCCTTTTTGCCAACCCTGAAACCCCTTAAAAAATCAGAAACCTTTAACAAAAATCAAGCAACTAAAATATGGGATGTGTAGGATGTTCCTGCTCTACAGGAAAAGATAGTGGTGCAAAAGGATGCAAAAGCAACGGTGGATGTGCCACCGGCGGTTGCAATCGCCACAATACATACGATTGGATCACAGCGCAGGGCATCCAAGATGTCACGCCGTTTGATACCATTGAGGTGAGCTTTAAAAATGGCTCCCGCAAAGAATTTTTCAAAAACCCGCCATTTACCCGTACCACCACAGGCGATTGGGTGATCGTGGAGTCTAGTTCCGGCGGCTATGATGTTGGTACCGTATCGCTCAGTGGCGATCTGGTGCGGCTGCAAATGAAGCGCAAGCGCGTGCGCAGCGATGCCAGGCTTGGTGCTGTTGTCCGCAAAGCCCATGATCGCGATTTAGAACGCCTCGATGAAGTGCGGCAGGAAGAAAAGCACCTACTCGTTAGAGCGCGTGTTATATCCCGCAACCTTGGCCTTAACATGAAGATCGGCGACGTCGAGTTTCAAGGCGATGGACGCAAGTGTACCTTTTATTACACCGCCGACGGCCGTGTCGATTTCCGGGAGTTGATCCGCCATTATGCCCGCGATTTCAAGGTGAAAATTGAAATGCGGCAGATCGGTGCGCGTCAGGAATCAGCCAGGATCGGTGGATTGGGCAACTGTGGCCGTGAATTGTGCTGCTCCACCTGGCTCACAGAGTTTAAGAGTGTCAACACTGCCGCTGCGCGCTACCAAAATTTGGCCATCAACCAGACCAAGCTTTCCGGTATGTGCGGCCGCCTGAAATGTTGCCTCAATTACGAATTGGATACCTACATCGACGCATTAGAGGACTTCCCAGATCGTGCAGAAAGGCTTAAAACATCAGCTGGTATGGCCATCCTCATCAAAACGGATGTGTTTAAACGCCTGATGTACTATACTTATGCCGAAGACCGGGGTAAGTTTTATGCCATCCACGTAGATCAAATTTGGGAGGCAATTGGCATGATTAAAGCGGGTCAAATGCCCGGAAGTCTGGACGATATTTTGGCGATGGCACCCGTTATCGAGAGCGATGAGCCAGAAGAAATAGAGCCAGATTTCGAAAATGTGCACGATGTGATCCAGCTTCCTATGGAGCATCGGAAGAAAAAGAAGAAAAGTAGCCGAAACCGGGATGTGTCTCAATCTGCTGCTGCTGCGGTGGAAAAAGCGGCCCAAAACGATGCCATGCGGGGCCGAAACCAGCCAAAACGCCGGGACGACCGCCACCGCAGGCCGGACAACCGCCAGCAACAAGCCAAGCAAGAGGACAAACCGCAACAGCGCGCAGATAATCGGCCGCCAAAGAAAGATCAGGTTAAAGCTGAAAACCCGCAAAAGAGTGACAGCAATACGCCTACACCACCAAACCCTAATCAGGGTGGCGGTAACAATGCTAATAGGAACCGCGACAAACGGAGTTTCAAAGGCAAGGACCCTAAAAAAGACTAGTGTTTCATCCGGCGAATATGGCCACCAAATCACATCATATTCGCCGGGTGCAGCACGAGGGGCCTCCCCTTTTACGATTAACAACAAACACATTTTAATTAATGACTTACGACGTTACCGTCATCGGCTCCGGCCCAGGAGGTTATGTAGCCGCTATTCGTTGCGCGCAATTGGGCTATAAAGTGGCCATCATCGAACGTTATGCTGTTTTGGGCGGCACTTGCCTGAATGTAGGCTGCATCCCATCAAAAGCACTGCTCGACTCATCAGAGCATTATCACAATGCCGAGCACAGCTTCAAAACGCATGGAATCGACCTCAAAGACTTGAAAGTAAACCTCCCGCAAATGATCCGCCGGAAAAATGAGGTGGTTTCAGACAGCAACAAAGGGGTGGAGTTTCTGATGAAGAAGAACAAAGTGGACGTGTACCATGGCCACGGTTCTTTCGTAAACGCCAATCGAATAAAAATCACCTCAAGCAACAACAGCTCCCAGGAAATAGAAACCGCCCGTGTGATTATTGCCACAGGCTCCAAACCTATCGTTCCGGCAAATTTCAATTACGATAAAAAACGGGTCATCACCAGCACGGAATCGCTCAACATCGAAAAGGTGCCGGACAGCATGGTCGTGATCGGCGGTGGTGTCATTGGGCTCGAACTGGGCAGCGTATATGCCCGATTGGGTACAAAAGTGCATGTGGTGGAATACCTCGACCGCATCATCGCTGGCATGGATGCCGATTGCAGCAGGGAGCTGATGAAAAGTATGAAAAATCTTGGGGTGAGCTTTCACTTCCGCCATGCGGTAACAACCGTGACGCCTTCCAAAACAAAAGTAAAAGTAGTAGCGACCAGCCGCGATGACGAATCTAAAACCCTGACTTGGGATACTGACTACTGTTTGATCGCCATTGGAAGAAAACCATACACCGACCAGCTTGGCCTGGAAAATATTGGCATTGTCGTCGACGAAAAAGGCCGGATTCCAGTGGATTCACAGCTTCAAACAACTGTCCCTGGGGTCTATGCCATTGGCGATGTTGTAAAAGGTGCCATGTTGGCCCACAAAGCAGAGGAAGAAGGTGTTTTTGTCGCCGAAGTGATGGCAGGGCAGAAACCGCATATTCACTATAACCTGATTCCGGGCGTAGTGTACACCTGGCCGGAAGTGGCCGCAGTAGGCTACACGGAGGAAGAACTAAAGGAGATGGGAACGCCGTACAAGCCGGGCAAATTCCCCTTCCGTGCCCTCGGGCGTGCGCGTGCGAGCATGGATATGGATGGCATGGTAAAAGTATTGGCCCACAAAGAAACCGATGAAATACTTGGGGTGCACATCGTTGGCGCGCGTGCTGCCGATATGATCGCAGAAGGTGTTGCCTTGATGGAATTCCGGGCCTCAGCGGAAGATGGAGCCCGCATGAGCCATGCGCACCCAACGTACACCGAAGCATTTAAAGAAGCTTGTCTGGCAGCAACAGGCAATCGAGCCATTCACATTTAAGATCGTTTCAAAGTTGCCCGCTGAAACACATTAAAAGGGAAGGTTTTTACTTCGGGGATTTCCTCCTCGTCCTGCTTTGTGTTTCCGGTAGTGCTGACAGCAGGTTCAGGCCCTGCCATGACCTCAAAAATGAGGGTTTGATCGTCTACCTTTTCATAAGTACACAGGATGCGGCTATTTTGTACCGTAAACAAACACAACAACTTAGGCCCGTATAGATAGCTTTCCATAATGATGGAGTTCTTTTCGTCTACCTTCCATTGGCCCATTTCAGGGGCAACAGGGACGAGTTCATACGGCCGCCAGTCTTGGTCTTTCGAGCCATAAACCAGCCCGAAAGTATATCGCCCTTCTGCTGAAGTGTCAATTTTATGTATTTCAAGGCTCATTTCTACCGATTGCACTTTGCCCTTGCCATTAAAAATCTCCAAGGTGCCTTTCCAGTCACCCTGCCAGGATGCAGGGAAAGTCCCCGTCGAATCGGTAGATTGGCTGGATAAATTATTGAAAGAAAAG
>JBBRWA010000440.1:0-3634 GCA_038246345.1 Chitinophagales bacterium | reverse complement strand
TAGTTGAAGCCATCAATCGTTCAGGTTTGGATTTGCCTGCTGGTAGAGTGCAAACCGATAAGGAAAGCAATTCAGTGCGTTTGGCCGGAAAATTTGCCACACTTATTGATGTTCAAAATGTGCAAATCGGGATGCCCGCACCAAACAGCCCGGTGTATGTGAAGGATGTGGCAGAAGTGACGGACGGTACCAAGGAGATTACGTCCATCAGTCGGTTCAACGGTAAAAACGGTATCGGGCTTTTGCTGAAAAAACAAGGCGATGCCAATGCGGTGAACGTATCAAAAGGCGTGCGCAGCACTTTTGAAAAAATCGAAAAACAAAATGCCCAAAGTGGCGTAAAGTTTATCATAGCTGACGACAGTACCGACAACACCATTGCTGCCGTGGACTCTGTTTTGTTTGACTTGATTTTGGCGGTAGTCCTGGTTTCATTGGTCATGCTGTTGTTTCTACGGAGCTTCAGAAATGCCCTAATCGTTTTGGTTGCTATTCCGACTTCGCTCATCACGGCTTTTGCGGTGATGTGGATGCTCAATTATACCCTCAATTTGATGACACTGTTGGCCATGTCCCTGATTATCGGGATATTAGTGGACGATGCCGTGGTGGTTTTGGAAAACATTCAGCGGCACTTGGACATGGGCAAAGAAAAACGCAAAGAATCGCTCGACGGCAGGATGGAGATCGGGTTTTCGGCTTTGTCCATTACCTTGGTAGACGTAGTGGTTTTCTTGCCGATTTTGTTTTTGCAGGTTTTTGTGGCGGATATGTTGAAGCAATTCTCGGTAGTGGTCATTACTTCGACCATGACGAGTTTGTTGGTTGGTTTTACGCTCACCCCTTGGCTTGCTTCCCGTATTGGCAAAAAGGAAGTCTTGCAGCCCACCCATATTTTTAACCGCTTTTTGATTGGGTTTGAAAACCAGTTAGACCATTTTATCCAATGGTACGGCAGGCAATTGACCTGGGTATTGAGTCATAAATTGATTTTCACCGGGATTGTTGTTTTGCTTTTTGCCATGACTTTGGGTATTATGAAACAAGGAATTATCGGCAAAGAATTGATTTCAACAGGCGACCAAGGCAAGTTCCGTTTTGCATTAGAGTTTGACAGAAGTACATCCATCCAACAAAACGATGTTGTTTCTTCGGACATAGAAAAACATATTTTGACCTTGCCCGAAGTCAAAACCTTGTTCAGCAATGTGGGCGGGCCAAGCACGGGTATCGGCAGTTTGGGGGTAGGTTCTGCGTACAAAACTGAATTTACGGTTCAATTAAAACCCAAAACCGAAATCTCCAATCTGCGAACGGAAGATTTTATGCTGCGATTGCGGAAAGATTTGCAGCCTAAATACCCCAATATCCGGTTTTCGATGGCAGCATTGGGTCTGGTTCCCCGCTCTGCGCCCATTGAAATGACCTTGAGCGGAAGCGATTTGGCACAAGTGATGGCAACGGGAAAAATGCTGAAAGAAATCGTGCAGGACATTCCGGGAGCAGACAACGCGCAACTTTCGGTGGAAGAAGGAAGCCCCGAATACAAAGTAGTGCCAGACAAAAACAAAATGCAGCGTTTGGGATTGAACACCGCTTATGCCGGGCAAAACCTGCGCATTGCTTTTACGGGCAATGACGATGCGAAACTTACCGAAAATGGCACCGAATATCCCATCAGGATATGGATTACAGATTTTGACCGCCGAAGTTACGAAAACGTTAGCCGCCTGAACATCCTCAACCCGATGGGATTTCCGGTTCAGGTATCGCAATTTGCGGAAGTTGTCAAAGACCGGTCGCCTTCGCTTTTGGAGCGCAAAGACCGGCAGGCCGCCGTTACACTCACTGCCGATGCCTTGGGCAGGCCTTCCGGAACGGTGGCCGATGATGTGGTGGCGTATTTGAAAAAAAATCCTTTGCCGCAAGGCATGCAGCTAACCTGGGGCAGCGACATCAAACGGCAAAATGATAGTTTTGGGGCACTCGGCTCCGTTTTGGCTATTTCCTTTTTGTTGATTTACCTGATAATGGTAGCCTTGTACGATAGTTTCGTCTATCCCTTAGTGGCATTGTTTTCAATTCCGGTGGCAGCGATTGGGGCCTTTTTAGCCTTGAATTTGTCCTTGAGCAATTTGAGTTTGTTTGCCCTGTTGGGTTTGATTATGCTGATGGGACTGGTCACCAAAAATGCCATTTTGATTGTGGACTTTACCAACCAACTCAAATCCGAAGGCAAGCATTTCAGAGAAGCCTTGATATTGGCGGGCAAAGAGCGGATGCGCCCCATTTTGATGACTACTTTGGCGATGGCAGTCGGCATGTTGCCCATCGCTCTGGCACGCGGTACTGCCAGCGAATGGAAAAACGGTTTGGCGTGGGTTATTATCGGCGGCTTACTTTCCTCCCTGATTTTGACCGTTTATCTGGTGCCAATGATGTATTATCTAGTGGATACTGCGAAAGAAAAAATAAAGAGAATAAACCCTTGAATGCAGGAGTCGCCCCGAGTTTTGTAGCACTGTGCATTTACGACCATCATAAGGGAATAAAGACCTCATCGGCGTGACAAATATCACGGAATTACACTCCAATGCAGGAGTAATTTTGCGCATTGATTCGTTCCGTCAACGAAATTTGTTTTGATACAATTCCTTGACCCTTAGCACTTTTCAACATCTGCAAAATGAAATACGTGATTATTGGAGCCGTAGCCGGTGGAGCAAGCACTGCTGCAAGACTTAGAAGATTAGACGAACACGCCGAAATCGTAATTTTTGAAAAAGGCGCTTATATCTCTTATGCCAATTGTGGCTTGCCTTATTACATTGGCGATGTGATTAAGGATCGAAATGCTTTGTTCGTACAGACGGCTTCGGCGTTTAATCAGAGGTTTAACATTGATGTGAGGGTCAGGACGGAAGTTACTGCTATTGATCCTGTATCAAAAACAATCACCGCCGTCAATCAGAAAACCGGTGAAACCTATAAAGAGACCTATGATAGGCTCGTTTTGTCACCCGGCGCCGAACCCATACGGCCTCCCCTTCCCGGAATCTCCAATGAGGGCATATTCAATTCAATTTTTATCATGAAATCACTCATTCCATTCTTGTTGCTTGCAGGGTTTGCCCTGCAATTGTCGGCTCAATCCAGCCCCTTCAATATCCAGCTTGAACCCCTAACCATTCCCAATGTAGGCGGGTTGCAAGCCTACGCCTTCGGTCAGCATGCAGGGAAATGGCTGATTATAGGGGGGCGACTGGATGGGCTGCACCGTCGCCAGCCTTTTGCTGCGTTTGACATTGCAGGGCACAACAACCAACTCATTGTTATTGACCCAAGCACCCAACAGAAGTGGTCGGCCCCTTTGACTTCCCTGCCAGTGGGAATGCAAGAGCAGTTGAGTTCTACCAATATGGAGTTTATTCAAGAAGGCGGTTTTTTGTACCTCGTTGGAGGTTACGGATATAGCAACACGGCTGGAGACCATATTACCTACAAGAAGTTGACTGCCGTGGAAGTGCCCGCCGTGATCGCAGCGATTGTGAATGGAACCCCTTTTTCGGGGTATTTTCGGCAGATTACAGATGCTCAATTTGAGGTCACCGGCGGGCATTTATCCAAAATACAG
>JBBRWA010000439.1:0-3642 GCA_038246345.1 Chitinophagales bacterium | reverse complement strand
GCCTGCTAAGAATCTTTCCGGGGCATCCTACAGCATTCGAAAAGGCTTGGGCGCGCTGGAACGGGTGGAATCGGTGTTGAATGCGGATGTGCAAATTCAGGATAGAGCCAATGCCGTACCCATTGAATCATTTAATGATAAGATTGAGTTTCGGGATGTCTCCTTTCAGTATAGAAATGCAGAACGCCCTGCCCTGAATCACATTCAGTTTGAGTTGCAGAAGGGAAAAACCTTGGCCCTGGTAGGTTCTTCCGGCGCAGGAAAAAGTACGATTGCCGACCTGCTGCCTCGTTTTTATGATGTCACTCTGGGGGAAATCAGGATTGATGGCCACGATATCCGGGACTTAAAACTGCACGACATTCGCGGACTCATGGGAATTGTGAGCCAGGAGGCTATTTTGTTCAATGACACCGTACGGAACAATATCGCATTTTCAACCATTGGCGCTACACAAGAAACTGTAGAGGCTGCTGCGAAAGCGGCCAATGCCCATGAATTCATCGTGCAATTGCCGGAAGGATACGATACGAATATTGGAGACAGGGGTGGAAAACTAAGCGGTGGACAGCGGCAGCGGCTTACCATTGCGCGTGCCTTGCTGAAAAACCCGCCCATATTAATTCTCGATGAGGCAACGTCGGCCTTAGATTCAGAGTCTGAACAACTGGTGCAGGCGGCGCTAGAAAGGCTGTTGCAAAACCGAACGGCACTGGTTATCGCGCACAGGCTGAGCACTGTGCAACATGCTGATGAAATACTTGTATTGGAAGCGGGCGCTATTGTTGAACGGGGAACGCATGGGGAGTTGATGGGAAAAGGCGGAATTTATTGCCGATTGGTGGAATTGCAGGCATTATAAGATTGCTCAAATTATCAATACCAATAACTTTCTGCGGGCAACCTTCGTTTGCACTTTTTTACTCGTACCTTTGTAGCGTGTGATTTTTTTTTCTCAATATTCTATTGAATAGCGTATCACCAGTTTTCAACAGCGAACAAATCCGATGAAAAGAATGCTACTTGCAGCCTTATCCGCCCTCTGCCTCAGTGCTTCTGCACAAATTACCATCACCAATGCTGTGTTTCCAGTTGCTGGAGACACCTTGCGTTATGCTGATGACGTAAATCCTGTTGGCGTAAGCCCAGCAACGCCACCTGGTGGCAATCAGACCTGGATATTTACAGGTTTGGCGAAAGACACTACCAGCGAAGTCATTTTTAATGCTGCCAGTACGGGCATGAATTTTTCAAGCTTTCCTGGTGCTGAGCTGGTACAAGCAGGTTTTGGAGAAATCTTTTTCAACGTCACAACCAGCAAATTTGAAGCGGTGGGCTACGCTGGTGCCGACCCAACAGGTTTGGGGCTTAATATAACCGCCCCTTTCCAGCCTGCTTTGATCGAGCGTCGGGCTCCGGCGAATTTTTTCGACATCAATTTTCAATCCTCTAATGTGCGCCTGACATTTCCAACGGATCAGCCACCGTTGAGCACAATCTTTGCGAATCTTCCAGTCAATGTTGACTCTTTGCGCATCGTGCGTATCACCAACAGGCAGGATATTGTTGATGGCTGGGGCACTTGCCAAATCCCCGGTGGGCAATATCCCGTCTTGCGACAAAAGCGCACCGATTATGTCACTTCAGGCGCTGAAGTATATGTTGCGCTGATACCTGGTTTTGGCACTTGGGTAAATTTGACCACTTTAATTGGCGGCGGCGGCGGCGGCGGCGGCGGCGGTTTGGGCGGCCTTATTGGTACTGATACTACGGTCACGTATCTTTTCCTGAATGGAACTGAAAAAGAAGAGATCGCGGCAGCAACCATGAGTAATGATTTGAGTACAGTGACCAATATGCGTTTTAAAAATAACGCAACGGTAGATGCGCCGGTATTAAATGCGCCAGGCACAACGGGCATTTCTGCTTTTCCCAACCCCGCCATTGATTGGGTGCGCTTTGACTATACCAATTTGCCGCAGGACCAATATACCCTTAAAATATTCAACATCATCGGCAGAGAAGTTTGGAAAGAAACGTATCAGTTGGTGGGCACCCACCACTTCCGCGTGGAGCTTGAAAACTTCAAAAAAGGCACTTATTTGTACAGCCTTTCAAACAAAAAAGGCAATGTGATCGGTACCAAACGGCTTGTAGTTTTAAAGCCTTAGGGCATAAATTTACTTCAAAAATGTGGTTTTGGAAAAGTCATCCTGAGATTCAGGATGACTTTTCTGATTTTTACAGGAATAATTAAATGCTGCGCATGAAAAAATTTTGGTCAGATATCCTTTTGTATGGCTTGGCGCTGGGCTTGCTGCTGGTATCCTTGCAGTTCCTTCAATATAAATGGGTCTTTGTTAAAAACTCGGTTGAATGGTATGTTGGAGTAATCGCCCTATTATTCACCGTATTGGGCATTTGGGCAGGGACTCGCTTTGTCAGAAAGAAAACGATCATTGTTGAGGTGCCTATAGTGGAAAAGTTCCAACCGTCGGAAGATGCAATTGTAAAAATTGGACTAACACCCAGAGAACTTGAAGTGCTCCAGCTTATGGCCCAAGGCCTGAGCAACCAAGAAATCGCAGATCAGCTTTTCGTATCCTTGAATACCATTAAAACCCATATCTCCAATGTGTTGTCCAAACTTGAGGCGGAGCGCCGAACCCAGGCGATCCAGAAAGCAAAAGCATTAAAAATACTTCCTTAGCGGCTCACCTGAAAGCATGAATTCGTGAACCAACGGTAAAATCACCCAAAAGTATGAATCTGCTGAAGGGACTTTTCCTGTGTTTTGCAGCAGTATTTCACTTCAGTCCTGGTACTTAAAATAAAAGCAATGAAAAAAACAATTTTGACTTATGGCCTTATCTCCGGCGCGATTGCGGCATTACTCATGGTCGGTACTGCTACTTATTTTCACAAAACAGGCGATACCAATTATGGCGAATACATTGGTTACACGGGCATTTTACTGAGTATGTTGTTCGTTTTTCTGGGTATGCGTGCATACCGCGAGAATGTACTAGGAGGCAGCATTAGTTTTGGTAAAGCATTTCAGGTTGGACTGCTCATTACGGTAATTTCTTGTCTGTGTTACGTAATCGCCTGGATGTTTGTCTATCACTTTATTATGCCCGATTTTTTGGATAAATACATCGCGCACGCTTTGGAGCAAATGCAGCAGTCGGGTGCCTCAGCCGAACAAATCAGTGCGCAAACAGCACAAATGGAAAGCTACCGAAAAATGTATCAAAATCCAATTATGCGGTTTGGTATGACTTTTTTAGAGCCTTTTCCTGTAGGTCTATTGGTTACCTTGATTTCTGCCATTGTGTTGCGCAGGAAATCAGCCTAAGTGCTTAACAACATAAAAAAATAGACTATGAAAAGAGTAAGCGGGATCGGCGGGATTTTTTTCAAATGTAAAGACCGTAATAAGCCACTCTGTTAAAACAGGTTAAAACCCGTTATTAAAAGGTGAATGTTGACACACATTCGCCTTTTTTCTTGCGTAGCTGCAACCTTGCTTGTAACCTTGCGCTCTCCTTGAGCGTCGTACTTTTATAGACAATGAAAAGCATCAAATCAACCGTTTAACAACTTACAATTTATGAAGCACACCAAATCATTTCTCCTGGC
>JBBRWA010000438.1:0-3660 GCA_038246345.1 Chitinophagales bacterium | reverse complement strand
GGGCAGGTTGGCATTTTCGGAGCCTAGGCCGTAGGTCACCCAGGCACCAATGCTGGGGCGACCCAGGCGCGGCGCACCCGTGTGCATGAGCAATTGCGCAGGGGCGTGATTGAACTGGTCGGTCTGTACTGCCTTCAATAAAGCAATATCATCCACCACGGTCGAAAGGTGGGGCAAATAATTGCTCATCCAGGTACCCGATTGGCCATGCTGTTTGAATTCAGCTTGGGGGCCTAACATTTTTGGGATGCCCCGAATAAAGGCAAATTTCTTTCCTTCCAACAAGGAGGGTGGACAGTCTTGGCCGTCCAGTTTGGCCAATTCCGGTTTGTAATCAAACAATTCCAACTGAGATGGCGCCCCAGCCATGTGTATGTAAATGACGGATTTAGCTTTTCCGGGAAACATCGGCGGACGCGCTGCCAAAGGGTTCATGGGGTCAAAAACCACAGGTGCATTGGCATTATCGACATTGCCATCCCAATTGCAACTACCTACCAATGAGCCAAGGGCCAGTCCGCCCAATCCCAAGCCACATTGCTTGAGAAAGTGCCGCCGCGTGGCCAATAGTAAAGAGGCATGTTGTGCTTCCTGGTTGATGGACTGCTTTTTCATGTTGTCCTAGTTTCAGTACAAACGTAGGGTTTTTAAAAAGTATTAGAAGCTCCATACTTGAAATACTTTCCCACCATATTCCCAATGCCAAACGCAACGCGCTGGTAGCACCGCACTTTAGGCGGTCCGGACGAGGGCGTTTACGCCCGCGAAGTAATAATGGAGTGCAAACATGTCATGTTATTGCTTCACTAGATTCGAATCCAAAAAAGTAAAATGAAATTCGCTTTTACCATTTTTTCGCGGGCGTAAACGCCCGCATCCAGACCGCCTAAAGTGCGGTGCTACCAGCGCGTTGGGTTTGGCGCCACCATAACTTAAAACAAAACACCTTTATTCGTTAATAAAATGACACTATTATTACCGCTAAAACAATTATTTAAATATTTTTTTGCCAAATTTACATCAATATGTGTATTTTATTGAAAATATGCTTACTTTTGCCCTGCTTTTAGCGCGTTCATTAATCGAAAGCTGTTGCAGCATTTCATTTCCCCAAAGTTAACATCCTGAAAACCAACATAAAACGACCAAATTACCATTTCATCAATTCAAATTTCTAACGCTAATTTTCAAAACACGAACACCATGTGCGGTTTTATCGGACTTTTTGGCTCTAAAGGCAACGACGGACAGTTGCGCGAGCAAGTATTGGGCATGTCAAAAAAACTACGGCACCGCGGGCCTGATTGGAGCGGAATTTTTGCTTGCGACAAGGCCATCCTGTCGCACGAACGCCTGGCTATTGTAGATCCCGCTTCTGGCGGGCAACCACTGTTTACCCCTGATCGCAAAATAGCCTTGGCTGTCAACGGTGAAATTTACAACCACCGCAGTATCCGCCAACAATTTGAAGGCCGCTACGAATTTCAAACAGAATCTGATTGTGAGGTCATTTTGGCCTTGTATCAGGAAAAGGGCAAGGACTTTCTGGAAGAGCTCAATGGCATTTTCGCCTTTGCGTTGTACGACACGGAGAAAGATGCCTTTTTTATAGCCCGTGACCACATGGGCATCATACCGCTGTACATGGGCTGGGATCAACACGGCAATTTTTACGTTGCCTCTGAGTTGAAAGCCTTGGAAGGCATTTGCAAGCAGATCCTGGAGTTTCCGCCCGGCCATTATCTCTATAGTCCAGAAGGCATGGAACCGCAAAAATGGTACAGCCGGGAGTGGACTTCTTTTGATGCCGTGCAAGACAACCAATCTGATATCGCGCAATTGCGTTCAGCGTTAGAGCTTGCCGTAGAGCGACAATTGATGTCAGACGTACCTTATGGGGTGCTGCTTTCCGGCGGCCTCGACTCTTCCATCATTGCCGCCGTGGCAAAAAAATACGCAGCACGGCGCATTGAGACAGACAACAAAAGCGAAGCCTGGTGGCCACAATTGCACTCTTTTGCCGTGGGTTTGAAAGGCTCTCCTGATTTGATAGCAGCGCGAAAAATGGCGGATTACCTCAAAACGGTGCACCATGAAATTCACTTTACCATCCAGGAAGGCCTTGATGCTATCCGCGATGTGGTGTATCACCTGGAAACCTATGATGTTACGACCATTCGCGCCTCAACGCCGATGTACCTCATGGCGCGGGTGATCAAATCTATGGGTATCAAAATGGTGCTCTCCGGCGAAGGGGCTGATGAACTGTTTGGCGGCTACCTCTATTTCCACAAAGCTCCGGATGCCAAATCATTTCACGAGGAAACGGTGCGCAAACTGAGCAAACTCCACCTGTACGATTGCCTGCGCGCCAACAAATCACTCGCCGCCTGGGGTGTTGAAGGCCGTGTTCCCTTCCTCGATAAAGAATTTATGGATGTCGCCATGCGCCTCAACCCGGAGGACAAGCGCCCTGGCAACGGCCGCATCGAAAAGCATATCCTGCGCAAAGCATTTGAAGACATGTTGCCCCCTGAAATATGCTGGCGGCAAAAAGAGCAGTTCTCTGATGGCGTTGGCTACAGTTGGATCGACACGCTCAAATCCATGACCGCAGCAGCGGTTTCAGACGAGGAGCTTGCCAACGCGAAATTCCGTTTTCCGATACACCCGCCCATGAGCAAAGAGGAGTATTTCTACCGCTCTATTTTTAGCAGCCACTTCCCTTCAGATGCCGCGGCGGCTTGTGTGCCATCGGTGAAGTCAGTGGCTTGCTCTACACCGGAAGCACTGGCTTGGGACAAAGCGTTTTTGAATATGAATGATCCGTCGGGAAGGGCGGTTTTGGGGGTGCATGTGGCGGTTTGACCCCTCCCCCCAGCCCCAGGACGGAAGCATGAATATTGTGAGGCAAAAAAGCAAAGTGCCAAACTTTATTTTATTGGCGAGTGGTAATTACAAGATACGATTGTGAAGTAGCGTTGCGCCAAAAAGTATTTGGGGCTTTAGCGAAAAACCGACTAAAGGGAGACAAATCTTGTCTCATTTGATTATCAATGCCCAGCGACCCTAGCCAAAGGATCGTGTGTCCCTTAGCCTCTATTTTGTTGCTTGTAAGTTTTGGAAAAGTACCGGAGAGAACCAGATAAGCACTTTTTTTGGCCAAGGTGCCCGTGCCGCCTAAGCGAAACGCTATGCCGCCCCCTGCCCGAAGGGGGCGGGAGGACAAAAAAAAGCCCCGGAATCTTACGACCCGGGGCGTGCGTTCATTTATTTTTTCAGTTAATTTTCCCTGTTAATTTCACCTGCTTTACCAGCGGGTAACCCTTGTCGTCTGTGGTCTTGAATATCACGTCAATATCTTTCGTGACATCTCCCTTAAAACTGCGGGTGTTAAAATCAATTTCTATCAAGCCCGACTCGCCGGGCAATACTGGCTCGGTAGGCCATTTGATGTTCATGCATTCGCAGCTGCTCACCAGTTCTACTTCCAAGGCTCGCGTGCCGATATTGTCAAAAATATACTTGGCAGCTACCATGTCGCCTTCGCGCACCTGCCCGTAGCTGAGCAGCTCGTTTTGGAACTTGATTTCCTTGTCAGCTGGGTTGTCCCAGTTTTGCGCGGCTGGCTGCACTGTATCCCGGCTGGATGCGATAATT
>JBBRWA010000437.1:0-3663 GCA_038246345.1 Chitinophagales bacterium | reverse complement strand
ACCATGCAAGCCCACCAGTCTTGCACCCTTCCCACATTGAGCATATTCGGCCTAAAGATGTAATGCAATATGCATCACTCACTTTTGAATTTACGAATCTGGCTGTCTCTTGCAACGGATTCGAAATTGAACCTGCGCTGCCCCCATCAAGTCCAGACTTTTGTGGCCATCCAAAGGCAAGCACCTTTGATGATGCCCTTTTCCTACATCCATTTGAATTGCCAAAGTTTTTTTCGATGTTGCGCCAGTTATTTGGACTATCTTAGTTGTGGCACTGAAAAAATATCCTTATTTTTGTTAAAATTTGATCTTATGCCAACACCAGCTTCTTTATCCGCAGCATCAGAACCAAAGCGCTCTCCAAAGCAGGCTGTTCCTGAAGCACTCATTTATGAACTAGATGCGGGAAACCCTATTTATTATAAGGGATACCAGGATGTGCTGAGTGGCCTAAAAAACCTTGATGACATATTGGGAGACAGTAACTTGCAAGCATGGCTGAAATTGCACTTAGGCATGTTGCTACACCAACAATTACAGCCAATAGGCTATGTTATTACAAGCGGTGAACAAGGCTTAAAACTTGGAAAGGGTCGCCGCCGGGATGCAGACATTGCTGTTTTTCGCGCTGAAAATTTTGTGCTGTCTCCAAATTATTCAAGTCTCCCACCCGATGCTATTGTCGAAATAGATGTAGAAGCGGATACCAGCGAATCATCTGACATGACCTATATTTACCGCAAAGTAGCCGATTATTTTGCTTTTGGCGTAAAGCAGGTTGTATGGATTTTTACCAGCGATCAAAAGACAACCATATTTACCCCAGATCAAAAACCGATGACTTTTGACTGGTCTACTGATATTCAAGTGTTGGATAAGGCGAAGTTTAATTTGAATATATTACTGGAAGAGATCAATCAATAAGCTTTTGAAAAGCATGAAAAAAAACAGGCAGCCTCAGATAATCTGGCACTGCCTGTTTTTTTATTATTCCATGTAAACTGGTAAACACCGTCTACCGTCCACCGTCCACCGTCTACCGTATAAATAACAACTCCCGGTACTTCACCAATGGCCAGTACTGGTCGTCTATTACGCCTTCGAGGTCGTCGGCCGCTTCGCGGATGGCTTCCATTTCAGGTTTTACCTCGTGGCAGAAAATTTCAGCTTCAGCCCGGATTGAACCTGCGCTGTGCGCTTTTTCATAGGCATCGTTCATCTTTTTCAAACCGATGTGGATGGCCTCAATATCGGCAGATACGCGGCGCAGCAGTTCCATTTGCATTTTGGCACCTTGTACCATATCAATAGAACGCAGTGATGCTACATTGTCGGCCAGTTCTTTCTGGTAGCGCATGGCAGCAGGAACCACAAAGGTGTTGATCAGCTCCTCCAGTGATTTTGCTTCGATGTCGAGTTTGGTTACGTAGCCGTGCAACTGCACATTGTAGTAAGCATCCAGCTCCACCTTGTTCATTACGCCAGACTTTCCATAAAGCTCTTGTCCAAGCGCATTGCCCAGTACATCCAGCGCTTCTGGTGTTGTGGCGAAGTTATTCAAGCCGCGTTTTGCCGCTTCTTCTTTCCATTCATCGGAGTAGTTATTGCCTTCAAACAGAATAGCCTTTGATTTGCGGATATACGATTTGATGACCGACAAAATAGCCAGGTCCTGGGTTTCTCCTTTGGCCACCAATGCATCTACATCGGCTTTGAATTCCACCAATTGCAAGCCCATCATGGCATTCATTACGGCCATTGGGCCGGCGCAGTTCTGGCTGCTGCCCACGGCGCGGATTTCGAATTTATTACCCGTGAAAGCAAAAGGGGAAGTACGGTTGCGGTCGGTATTGTCGAGCTCGAGGTTGGGCAGTTTGGAGATTAGATCAAGCACGCGCTCCACCTCCTGGCTGTTCTGATTTTTGCCTTCTGCGATTTCATCCAGCAGGTTGGTCAGGGCCTCACCGATGAATACCGATATAATGGCGGGTGGCGCTTCGTTGGCACCGAGACGGTGGTCGTTGCCGGCGTGTGCGATGCTGGCGCGGAGTACGTCGGCGTATTTGTGCACGGCGGCGATGGTGTTCACAAAAAAAGTAACAAAGCGCAGGTTGGTGCCGGGCACTTTGGCCGGAGCCAGCAGGTTGACACCTGTATTGGCGGCCAGGCTCCAGTTGTTGTGCTTACCGGAACCATTTACGCCAGCGAACGGCTTTTCATGCAGCAATACCCGCAGTTTGTGCCGCCGGGCGACGCGCTCCATCAAGTCCATCAGCAATTGGTTGTGGTCTACCGCCACGTTGATTTCTTCAAAAATGGGCGCTACTTCGTACTGGCTTGGCGCCACCTCATTGTGGCGGGTACGCACCGGGATGCCCAATTTATGGCTCTCCGTTTCCAGGTCGCGCATGAACGCATACACGCGCTCGGGGATGGACCCGAAGTAGTGGTCTTCCAATTGCTGGTGTTTTGCAGCTGGGCGACCTAAGAGGGTGCGGCCGGTCATGGCCAAGTCGGGGCGGGCGTTGAACAGCGCATCGTCTACCACAAAATATTCCTGCTCCCAGCCCAGGGTCGCGGTTATTTTCGTGACGTTTTCATTAAACATCTGTGCTACTGGCACCGCTGCATCATTCAAGAAAGCCTGTGAGCGCAGCAGTGGGAGTTTGTAATCCTGAGCCTCGCCGCCGTAGGTCACAAATATGGTCGGGATGCAAAGGGTTTTGCCTTCGCCAACTTCCATGATAAAAGCCGGGCTGCTTGGATCCCATACGGTGTAGCCACGCGCTTCAAAAGTGCTGCGCATGCCGCCGGAAGGGAAGGAGGAACCATCAGGCTCTTGTTGCACGAGTGCAGAACCCGTGAATTCTTCGATGACCCGGCCGTCGTGTGTGAGGGTAAAGAAGGAGTCGTGCTTTTCGGCTGTTTTGCCTGTCAGCGGCTGAAACCAGTGTGCAAAGTGCGTGCAACCGTGCTCTTCCGACCAGTTTTTCATGCCAACGGCGATGATGTCGGCGATGTCGCGGGTGAGTTTTTGCCCACTCTGTACGGCGGCTTTAACGGTGAGGTAGGCGTTTTCAGGCAAATGCCTTTTCATCGCTTCGTCGTTGAAGACGTTTTCAGCGAAATAGGAAGCAATCTTTTCCGCAACACCTTCTTCAAAGTCTGTTGAAAAAGGCTCCAAGCGGCTCTCCATGGTTTGGAGTGCGTTAAAACGAGTGAGGGACATATTTTTGAGTGATGAGTTATAAGTGATGAGTTATGAGAGATGAGAGATGAGTGGCTTTTTTGGATTGGGGTAGTTTAAAAAATAGAAAACCCCGATTTTGTATCAGTTGAAGCTTGGGCGGATGAAAGTATTAAAATGGCAAAACTGGCCAATATGAAATTAGTTCACGCGCCGTTGTCGGGTATCGGTGAAATAGAAAAAAAGCGGGGAAACAAATTGAGATTGAGGGCGGCCTTTCCATTTGCCGAGCGGGGTCGACATCTCCAAAGTGTGTAAGAAGAGGGAAAGCGTGCGCAATGGCATCGTTAATTAAGGAAAATGCCTGATTGAAGCTGCAAAATTACGCGTTTTTTGTGGAAAAATGAATTTATTGTAAATTTTCGGAAGCATTAACAAAGCGGGATTTCAAAATTATTGGAACAATTGAGTCTTTT
>JBBRWA010000436.1:0-3670 GCA_038246345.1 Chitinophagales bacterium | reverse complement strand
CTGTAGGATCAGTTTGCTGTTTAGTGCTTTTCCTGATTCTCCCTGAAAACGGACGAAATAAACGCCAGATGGAAGCCCTTCTGTTTGAATTGTAACAAAATTCACTCCCTTAGGCACGTGCTGGGTTTGCCATAGCTTGCCTGACAAGTCGTATAGGGTGATATTGCCTTGCTCCAATTCTGGACTTGATACGACAAAATTGCCATCGCTTGGGTTGGGTGCAATTGTCATGGTACCAGGAATTTGAATGGATGAAGCGCTTTTTTGAATGGCATGAATACCCGAACGAGGACTTGCCGGAGCGCCTTGACAAAGCGGAAGCAATATTTTGGCATCCGAGACAGCCATGCCACCCTCTGCCTGACTTTCAGCGGTAAGGGTGCTCAATAGCCCTTCGTCAGTTTCGTTCAGGGTACCCGTTAGCGTAAGTTGGATGGCCAGACCGTAGAACAGTTTGCGATTTGCTTCGAAGGCTGTTGATGTGGGCAGTTGGTTCGTCGCAGTCAAGACTGCCTGGAGCTTGCTTTCCAGGTCTTGCCTGACCTGAGCCTTTTGGTTGGCGGCATCCAGGTGCAATTGCCATAATTGAGCCATAATTGCTGATTTTGTGGCGGCTGGGCTGATAGGGTTTGCTGCCATTGCTGCTTGAACGGTGCTGGGTACATTTATATTTGTTTCAATGGTATCCAACGTCGTCAGTAATTGCGCACGCTGGTCTTGAGTTGCATCAATGGCGGTTTGCAAACCGCTTGCTATTTGGTAGGCCTGCCGCAGTTGATAATCTACTTGGGCAAATTTGCCCGCACTGCTGTTCATATTGCTGTTGAAAAAACTGTTTGCGGTGGCAGATTCTGCTTGTAGAGCAGGATAGCGCAGCAATTTATCAAGTAACTGTCGCTTTGCCTCCCATTGCATGATGAGGCTGAGCGTGTCAAAACCTCCGCTGCCTTCAGCGATAGCATTATCATAATCACTTAGGCGAACCACTGGGTTTTCAGGTGAAAATTCAGGAGGTGTTGGTAAGCACCAATCGGAAGCACTGCCTTCGTTTTTAAACCAGGTTACATTCGGAAAAATATTGGTGGGGAAAAACGCGGAGCCTTGAGGGAATTGATTTTCGATTATGAATTCTGAAAGTAAGGCAACTCCTTGGCAATAACCTTTATAGAGCAAATGGGGATTGGCTGTAGTCGGCCAGGTATTTCCATGCCTTTCCTGGTCGCCAATTGTACCATCTACGACAGCACCTTTCAATATCCGCAACCCAACCACGTGCTCCCCAAAGCTGTTGCTTCTGAAATCTGACTGTCCGTTGTTGGCTTCGAAAATGATGCCGTATTTTGAACCGGTAACCAAGTTGCTGCACATTCTGATACCAGAGGTGGCATTGTTAACCGTAATGCCAAAAAAAGTATTCGGATCGTTGAAATTATCGAATTCGAGGGCTTCATTGATGGTGTTATGGCTTATCTCATTGCCAGCACCTAACTGATCGTTAAACCGAATTCCATAGTCTAATAAGGTATTCCCGACATTAAAGATGTTGCCATTCACGGTAGTGTTGTCAAACTCTGCTATTGTATTGATAAGAATAGCGTCGTTTAGAATGAAAGCGGGCACGCCATTAGCGTCTGGCCCTTCAATATTAAAAATATTGCGGGAAACACTCGCAAAATCAGAAACATGCGCATCAACATTTGTTAATACCTCTATCCCTCTCCCTCCATAAATAGCTGAAGAGGAATATAAACCTTCATAATTAAATCGGTTATCGTTTATCTCCAGATGCCTTACAGGCCCTACTGCGATGGGTCGATGAACGGTAATCTCATTGCCATAGGCTTGTGGAAGGCAAGTAAAACGATTGTCTGAAATCCTCACGCGCTCCGATGAGTTGTTTTCAAAGGACGCGATGGCATCCAGATAACGACCAGTGATTTCGCATTCCGCAATGTCCATATCTGATTGATAACCATAAATAGCAAACCCGTCTTCATTGTTGATGTCGAAGTAGCAAAATCTGGCCCTTATATGGCTGCCAGTAGAAGGTTGATAGAAACCATCCGTAAAAATGCCCGCCTGGCCCATTTGGTCGCCGAAAAAGGCAAATGCAATATTTAGATCCGCATCCTTGAGATAAATCCCATAATGCGCATTGCTAAAACTGTTGGTTCCGCCCCAGCCGAATATTGAAGCGGCACATTTGTCCAGTAATATGTGTGTGATTTGAAAGCCGAGTGGAGGAGCAACATTATGTGCAGATGTGTTGTCGAAAAAGTTTCCGGCTACCCAGGAAAAATCCAGCGTACTGTTTCCGCCTGCAACAGCTGCGCCATTTTTTATACCTACGTAGTTACGGTTGAAGATGTTTGCATGTAGTGCGACGGCAGGAACGCCATCGTCTACTGTAAGGGCGGTCGTGGCATCTTCTATTTGACAACCCCAAAGGTCAATGGTAGAATTGTCTTTGGCAATTATTCCCTGCCATATGTAGGTACAACAAAAGAATTTCGTATCAAATGCAGAAAATCGGGTAGTGCCTAATAATTGGATCAGGCTGCCTGGTGCCATGGTAAATTTACAATCCACGAAGGTCAAAAATATGTTCATATTCAACGTCCCATTTACACGAATGGTTTTGTTTTGCACAATACCATTGACCGCGCCCCATGTAGTCACTTGAGAAGCAAAAACTACGCTTAACGGTGAAGAACCAATGGTGATGTCCGCGGGCAAATTGCCATAGCTGCCACATAATGTTGCACCCGTTTCAGGCAACGCTAGCAATTGTTCTTGGACGCAATCTTTAAATCGCCAATTATTATTGGCCGGATTTTGACTTGATAATTGAAAAACTTGACAGAGTAACAGTAAAATTGGTACTATTGCTAAATTTATTTTGAAACTAAATTTGATGCGTGATGCGTGATGCGTGATGCGTGATGCGTGATGCGTGATGCGTGATGCGCGTTTCTTGCCCTTTTGGGTTTGGATTTAGATTTTTCATAATCTGGATAAAGTTTTTTTGGTAAATGATGAATAAAGCGTGACAACCGGTTTGTCGGCGATAAATTTACGACATCCATGAAAAATCTCTATGACATGTTTTTTTTAAAGTCAGGAGTTTGAGGTCTCACTATTAGTCATATTTATTGCACACCACGCCACAACGGCCACAACGTGGTCAGGTTTCTAAGGACAGAAATTAAGAATGTTAAATTTTCCTGACAACACCCCTAGTGGCGCGAATACCAAGTAACATATAGGTTAACGGCCATATTTTCCGCTCAATTTCGTTGTTCGTCGGTTAATCCCGAACGCTTTCGGGATCGCCCTTTTACCCGCCATAGCCTTGGCGAAGGAGGGTATCACGCCTAATTGAACAAAAAATCTGTCTAGATAACCTATACGTTACTTGGTATTCGCGCCACTAGTAGGCCTGCAAGTGTAAATTGGCGGGTAACCTCCGGTTTACAGTGTGCTACATTCATCCCTCGAAATTGACTGAATGCTTACTGAGCAAGTGTCATTTTCTACAAAAAATGTATCGTTGGAATTGATTGTCCACAGTTTTACTTGGGCGCTGGGCGAGCTTTGACAACTTCAAAAAAAAGTTGTCAAAACTGTTCGGTTGCTTGGCCTGGCGGCGGAGTGAGAATTTGTCAACATT
>JBBRWA010000435.1:0-3693 GCA_038246345.1 Chitinophagales bacterium | reverse complement strand
GAACAAATTATACATTTCATCGAGCGTTAAACCTCGTAGGTTTTTAAAACCTACGAGGTTTTTGGCCAAGCAAATGAACTAAAACATAAATCCATTTCTAATATAAATCGCTTGAAACAACACCTAAAGCCAAGCGATTGCGCAACCCTGAAACCCTGAAACCATGAAACCCTATTTTTCACCGCCGTAAATTCACCCAAATGCAAAAACTACTACTTATCACCGTGCTCCTTTCTTTTTTTTGCACACTCGGAGCGAGTGCCTCCAACAACCCCGTCATTCAATGCCCTGCCAACATGACGATGACGGTCGCGGACATCAATTGCCGCGCCACAGTGGAATTCCCTGTTGTTTATTTGAATAGCAATTGCTCCTTCATTACTGCTGTCGAAGCCTTTTGGCTCGATGCAGGGGTGGGCAAATCCTGGCTGGGAACCCTGGCATTCGAAATGGATTCTACCGGCACCGATACCTTGGCGGTGTTTGGCGCAGTGGCTGATTTCCCGATTGGCGTCACGACTATCCTATACGTTGTCGCTGATGATTGCGGCAACAGCTCGGAATGCAGTTTCAACCTAACGGTGATTGGCAGTACCCTACCGAGCTGTATTGCGTCAGCAGATGTCAGTGTTACTTGCACGACTTTTGACCCGACTTTGGCATTGTATGGCGGGTTGGCGACTCAGAGTTGTTCCGTTGATTCCGTTCAAGTGCTGGTCGATTGGAGCAGTTTTGATACGGCATGTGTACGTGGTACGCTTGTGCGGCAGTTTCAGGTATTTGATTTTTCGGGGCAAATAGGTTCCTGTTCCCAAAAAATTGTGGTGGATTACGTGCAAGACTATTACATCCGCTTTCCCAGTGATGTGATCGCGACCGTATGCAACGGTACGGGTATTTATGGCGAACCGACGTTTGTTGGCCATGGCTGCGAACTTTTTAGTTTGAGCTACTACGATCAGCCAATAGATGTTGTGCCGGATGCTTGTTATAAAATTCAACGCGAATGGACGCTTATCAATTGGTGTACATACAATCCGGGGCTGATATTAATCTACGTACCAAACCCGAATCCAAACGCCATTCAAAACCACCCCACCAATCTTCCAGGGCCGATCGTTTCCCCCATTCAAACGCAGGGCGACCCTTGGAGATCGACCATTGTAAAAATAAACCCTACCGATCCATCGCCGACCAATTACAGCATTTATTACAATACCAATGCGAATGGCTACCGATACGTTCAATCTATAAAAATCATCGACACGCAAGGGCCAACGGTGCTGAACTGCCCCAGCACCTGGGGTTTGACAGTCTCAGACACCACCCTCAACGACCCGGAATTGTGGAACGAGCCGTATTGGTGGAACAGCCAATTCCAAAGCAACAACTTGAGCGAAGGCCCTGCCGATATTTCCATCACCGCGACCGACGCTTGTTCCGGCTCTAACATGAATTTAGAATTTGAGCTATTCCTCGACCTCAATGACGACGGCACCATGGAAACGGTGGTAAAAAGCACCCAATTGGGCGCTCAGCCCGGCGGACTTGGCTGGAACAATGTGCAGTTCGGCAACATGTCGGGCCCGGGCGTGTCGCGGCAATTCGATGAACGGAATGTGCCCGCAGGCCAAAAATGGGGCTTTGCCATACAGGAGTCTATAGCTGGCATCAACAAAACAGCTTCGGTAAAATTCAATACTGCGGACAATCCGAATACTTATTTACCCCTTCAGCTGCCCCATGGCAGGCACAAAATCAAGTGGTATGTGACGGATGGTTGCGGCAACGAAAGGGTATGTGAATATGTGCTTGTGGTGCGGGATGGGCAGGCGCCTGTGGTGACGTGTAAGACTGGCTTGTCTGTGAATTATCCGCCATCTTGTGCCTTGAAGCTTGGGATCGCGGACTTCCTGCTCGGCGCTCATGACAATTGTACGCCAAATCCGTATTTGGTTTATGGCATTAGAAAAGCAGGTACTGGTTCAGGCTTTCCCTTCAATGCGCTCGGGAATCCTGACACAAGCATTGTCTATTGGGGATCTGAGCTTGGTACTCAATTCGTAGAATTATGGTGCATAGACAAAGCAGGAAATGCAGCCTTTTGCCAAACGTCCTTTTTTCTTTCAGACAATGGAGGTTTGTGCGGAGACCCTCCCGGCACAGTGAAGGTCAGTGGATACGTCAAAAACGAACTCGACGAAGGCATCAAGGATGTCACGATCAACTTCACCGGCACGGTAAACTTTGCTCCGCCGTTCTCATATTTCCTAAACGGGTCAAATGGTACGGACTCCGCTGGATATTATGCACTCCAAAATTCCATTCCGATTGCCTCTACCTTTCTTATTACCCCCGAAAAAGACGACCAGCCCTTAAACGGTGTCACCAGCTACGATTTAACGCTGATATCGCGGCATATTTTGGACACGGAACCCCTCGACTCTCCGTATAAATTGATCGCCGCCGATGCCAACAAAAACGGCAGCATCACCACCTTTGATATCATTGAATTTCGGAAGCTTATTTTGGGCATTTATCAGGAGTTGCCCAATAATACCAGCTGGCGCTTTGTGCCAAAGAATTATACTTTCCCGAACCCAATGAATCCTTTCATGCCTACATTTCCGGGGCAAATAAGCATCGCGCAAGTACTTCAGGATGTTACGAATGGCAATTTTGTCGGCATGAAAATAGGCGATGTAAACAATACGGCAGCGCTTCATGTAGTAGGAGATTCCGATGAACGCAGCGCAGGCATCCATCAATTCACGGTTGACGGTGGACGGTTGACGGATGACGGGCGCGTTGAGGTCGGTGAAATTATTGATATAACATTCACCTCAGAGCAGTCGCTGGAAGCTTGCCAATTCACCCTCAACACCTACGGCCTGGAAGTGCTGGATATTTTGCCCGGCGAAAACATGGAGCGCGAACACTTCGCTTTATTTCCCGAAAAAAACGCCCTCACCATGGCCTGGGAAAAGGGCGGTATCGCCAATTTTACCCTGAAATGCAAAGCCACGAAAACTGACAATCTGCGTGAAATGCTAAGCATCGGAAGCAGGATCACCAAAGCCGAAGCATATCGGGAAAACAGCAGCCACCAGGTAGAGCGCTTCCAATTGGCGCTCCGTTTCCCGGATCAGGGCAGTTTCGAGCTGTTTCAGAATCGCCCAAATCCCTTTGCTGGCGGTACGGAGATTAGCTTTAACTTGCCAGAAGCAAGTGCAGCAACACTAACAATTTATGATGTGCATGGGCGGGTTTTGTACACCCAAACGGGAGATTATGCGCAAGGCGTGAACACCATCAGTATTGGGAAATCGGCATTGGAGGCAAGCGGGGTTTTATATTATCAAATAGAAACGGCGCGGCATAGTGGGACACGGAAAATGTTCAAAAACTAAAAGGTTTCATAGTTAAAAAACAAAAGGTTTCAGGGTTTCAAGGTTAAAAGGTTTCATGGTTGAGGGGCTTCGCGTTTGGGGTTGAGTGATAAGGGATTGAGGATTATTTTTAAAGGTACTTCACAACAGAAGCGGCTAAAAAAACGAACAAATTATACATTTCACGAGCGTTAAACCTCGTAGGTTTTTAAAACCTACGAGGTTTTTGGCCAAGCAAATGAACTAAAACATAAATCCATTTCTAATATAAATCGCTTGAAACAACACCTAAAGCCAAGCGATT
>JBBRWA010000434.1:0-3712 GCA_038246345.1 Chitinophagales bacterium | reverse complement strand
GTTGCGGGTTTTGGCGTAGTCATCTTGGTCGGTCAGCACGGCGACAATATCCAACACCGAAAACCACCACTTGGCGTTTGGCTCGTCCCATAAGGCCCGCACTTCGCGGTCGTCGAAAAAACGAATGGATATTTTTGGCTGTGCGCTCATTTTTTAATCGGGATTTTGGCCGGATTCATACGCTTCGGCATCTTCTGCCGCCATACTCAATTCCTCTTCCCATTCATTTTCATCCTCCCCCATTGCATCTGTTGCCGCTGCATTCATTTCGGGTATGGCATATTCCCGCACATCTATTTTGCCGGTAACTGCTTCCGCGATTAAAGCCGTGCGGTATTCTTGTACCAAGATGATTTCCTTTTCTATGGTGGTTATGGCCTGGTTGAGTTTGGCGGTTTCGGTTTCGATGTGGGTGACGATTTGTTGTTGTTCGGGAAGTGGGGGGACAAAAACACTAAAGTTTTTCAAAATAGGCATTCTAACACTATCAACTGTAGATTTCGAATTATATAACATTAGATCAATTTTCAAATATGTTTTGAGAAACATAAATAAAAATTTAGCATCTATAATATTTGAAAAACCGTAAAAAAGATAAACTCTTTGATGATAATCAAATTTCCCATTTACATAATGAAATACTTTTCCAACCCCAACCCCGTCACCAGCAGTTAAAATTCCTTCGCCATCGAAGGTGTAAGAATTTATTTTTGCTACTTTTTGAGATCGAACATAAAAATCAAATTCTCCATTTTCAACTTTATCTTCTGTATTTTTATTTCCAGTTGTCATCTTAACTAAAAAACGAAGTTTGACAACCTCCCAATGCTCCGGAATATCTCCCAGCCACTCAATGCCGCTGGGTTTTGTTTTTACTTTGGGGTCAATGCCTTTGGTCACTGCAGCATTGATGATCCCTGCTTTTTGCTCGTTGAGTAGTTTGATGAGTTGCTTTTTCTTTTTTATGAAGCGGTCTATTTTGGAGAGTTTGTAGTCGAGGAAGTTGGCGATGGCGGTTTGTTCGGATTTAGCCTTGGGTAAGGCTAAAAACAAATTATACAAAACACCACTTGTAAGTTGATTTATAGTTGATGTAAAACACAACCCCATTTGTGCCTTAAATTGGGGTGATTTTAAAAAATATGATACGTATTCATTATGATTTCCTCGAAAAATAGTCATAAATGCTCCAAATGTTTTTCCAACCGCTTTTCCTTCTATCAAGGCATTTTTACCAATGAGGTTAATACTCCCATTTCTTGAGCAAATGAGAATATCACCTTTTTGAGTTAATTGGGTTTCTCTAATATTTTGATTTACATAAACACAATCTCGATAATCAATTTTTTCATTTTGAACATTTGAGGAACGTAGAACTAAAATCCCATCGTTCTCATCACATAGATCTTTTGGATTATAAATTATTCCAATAATTGCTTTTCCTAAATGTTTTATTCTTCTCACCTCCCAATGCTCCGGAATATCCCCCAGCCATTCAATGCCCGAGGGTTTGTATTTTGTGTAAGGTTTTATGTTATTCATGGTTGTTGATTAAGAATGAATCAAATGAGCGGGGGCTTTTAATTTATCTGACAGCGTGATATTACTACGCGCATGGGATTAGTGCAACGGTGCGTTGCACTAATCCCATGCGCAGGTTTAGATTTCAAATGCAACAACACTAACACATAAGTATCTTTAAATGTGTTGCTTATCTCTTGTGGCAAAACTCTCGCCAGTGGTGAGAGTTTTGTGTTGCCTATCATTAGATGACTCAAAGGAATTTCTCTACACAGTGTGTATAGTTTTGGGAAATAGGCTTGTTGTTTGATGTTTTCGGGTAAAGTAGTATCAAAATTAGTTTGGTTTAGCAAGCTCCAGCTAATTTCTCGTACCAATGGTACGAGGTTTATATCTGATTGATAATCAGTATAAAACTGCAATTGGCTATTTTCCATTTGTTCCATTACGCGATAATTTCTTTTAGTAAGCCATCCGTTTCTTGCTCCAATTTCAAAATATCGGCTGCAATGTCCGAAAGGCTGCGCAGTCCTTCGTATTTATAGAAATACTTGTTAAAGGCAATTTCGTAGCCCACTTTCATTTTGGTTTTGTCGTACCAGGCTTCGGGGGCAAAGGGCAGCACTTCGCGTTTGAAATATGCGTCAATCAGTACCTGCTGCGTCACGTCGCTGCGCATCGGCACATTTTCAATGTCTTTTAGGCTGCTGTCGCTTTTGGGCTTGCCTTTGCTGTCTGTTACGATATTCCCGTTTGCGTCTTTTTCGGGCTGGTGTACCTGTATTTGGTAAAAGCCAAAATCGGCGTTGTCAAATATTTTGCTGTATTCATTTTCTTCAAAATCGAAATACAGGGCTTGTATCGCGTCTATGTGCTCTGCCACCAATTCGTTTCGTTTGCTGCCCAAGGATTTGCGCATTTTCCGAAAAAAAGCATCCGAAGAAGCATTGATGAGTTGCACTTTGCCTTTGCGTTTTGCCTCTTTTACATTGCTGACAAACCATACGTACGTAGCTATTCCGGTGTTGTAAAAGATGTCGTTCGGCAATTGTACAATACATTCCAGCAGGTCGTTTTCAATGATGTATTGCCGGATGCCGCTTTCCCCGCTGCCCGCATCGCCCGTAAACAAAGCAGAGCCGTTGTGTACAGAAGCAATCCGGCTGCCGCCATCTTTCGGGTCTTTCATCTTCGAAAGCATGTGCAACATGAACATCAACTGTCCGTCATTGCTGCGGGAAGTCAAACTGGTTTCTTCCAGTTCGCCTTTAAAGTTCTTGATTTTGAGGTTAAAGCGTTTGTCAACAATGCTTATTTTCTTTTCGGTACCGACGTTCAGGTTGTCCATATCCTGCTTCCAGCTGGTGCCATACGGCGGGTTGGTGAGCATGAAATTGAACTTCAAGTCAGGTGCAAAGCCGTATTCGCTCAGCGTAGAGCCAAACTTTATTTTATCCGGGTCTTCGCCTTTCAGCAGCATATCGGATTTGCAAACGGCATACATTTCGCCGGTGTTCTCTTGTCCGTACAAGTGAAAAGTGGCGCTTGACCGTATCTCGCCTTCGGGGTTGGTCGCAAATGATTTTGACTGCGTCAGCATGGCGCCTGAGCCCGCACAAGGGTCGTACACCAGGAATGTTCCTTTCTGAATGTTCTCCTTCACTGGCAGATAAACCAAATGCGTCATCAAAGCGATGATTTCTCTGGGCGTAAAGTGCCGCCCAGCTGCGGCATTGGTTTTTTCATTGAACCTGCGGATCAAGTCCTCAAACATATAGCCCATCGCCATGGGCGATATTTTGTCGGGGCTCAATTCCACTTTTGGGTTGCAAAATTTCTCCAGGAGTGAAAACGTAATGCCGGTGGTTTCAAAAGTTTCTAATTGGTTCCTGAATTTGAACTTGCTGATAATGTCCTGCACGTTTTCAGAAAAGCCATTGAGGTAATCTAAAAAGTTGGTGTCGATATTTTTCGGATCAGCCAACAGTTTTTTCATGGTAAAGGGCGAGGTGTTGTAAAACGCCAAACCAGATCCGTGTTGTTCGCTTGTCAGCAGCCCGGAAACATTGTCAATTTTGCTTTTAAATTCATCGTAGGTTTTCAGCACCTTGTCTTTGCTCGGTTCCAGCGCCAAGTCCAAACGCCGCAAAACAGTCATCGGCAGTATTACATCCTGGTATTGATTTTCGAG
>JBBRWA010000433.1:0-3714 GCA_038246345.1 Chitinophagales bacterium | reverse complement strand
GCGCTACAACTACGGGTTCAACAACCTGCTTGACAACGATGCCGACAACAACAACGACAACAAACCTGTACTGCAGACCCGAGGTATTGCACTAACCCTTGGTTATAACTTTTAAGTAAGCACAGCAAATGTACCCGGTGGGCACTGGGAATGTGATTTTTGATTTCACACCTTTCGTTGCTCATGGACAATCAAAATCTAACCAAATTGTACTTCCCAGGGGCTTGGCGCTATCTTTCTTCCGGCCAGGCCCCACTTTTTCTACTTTTCAAACAATCATACTATGCTTAAGAAACTCTCATTGTTCCTGGTAGTCATATTTGCCACCGGAACAGGATGTGCGAGCCTCAAAAACAACAAAAATGCCGCCATAGGTGCGGGCACCGGCATCGCCATCGGCGGCGCGATAGGTGCGCTTATCGGAAAGAACAATAATAATACTGCTGGGGGAGTCATCATCGGTGCTGCCGTTGGCGGCGTTGCTGGCGGCGCGATTGGCAAGTATATGGACAAGCAAAAACGAGAACTCGAAGAAAAGCTCGGCAATTCAGCCGAAGTAGAACGCGTCGGTGAGGGCATTAAAGTGACTTTCGACTCCGGGCTGCTTTTTGCTTACAACTCTTCAGAGCTTTCAACAGCAATGAAAACAAACTTGCGCGATTTTGCAGCAACGCTTAATGAGTACAACAAAACTGTAGTGCTCATCGACGGCCATACAGATTCAAAAGGTTCGGATGATTACAACCTCAAGCTGTCGGACCGCCGGGCTAAGTCAGTGTCTGATTACCTGGACGGGGTCGGCGTAAGCAGTTCGCGCTTGGGCACCCGTGGTTTCGGGGAATCAAAACCTGTAGCCAGCAATGATACAGACCAGGGGCGCAAACAGAACCGACGCGTGGAAGTAGCCATTTGGGCAAACGATGAACTGAAAAAACAGGCTCAGGACGGCCAGTTGTGATACATCATTCACCATTAAAATCTAACAAAATGGATACCAACACATTAATCATTTTGATCCTCGTCGGCGCAGCCGCAGGATGGCTTGCCGGAGAAATTCGCCGCGGTTATGGCTACGGCCTGGGTGGCAACATCATCATCGGCATTATTGGCAGTTTTATTGGCCGCTGGTTGTTTATGCAATTGGGTGTCGGTATGGGTGGTGGCGTGCTGGGTTCTATCCTGGTTGCTTGTATCGGGGCACTGTTGCTGTTGTTTCTGGTCGGTTTGATCAAGAGGACTTAATTTTAGGCACCCTATTTTCGTCGTTTTTATAGCAAACAGCGCACTGGTAAAACCAGTGCGCTGTTTTTTTGTGCGTAGAATTGGGAGCAATACAATGCGGACGCAGAGAAGAAATATTACAGGGTCAGCCACGAAATGCGCCTGATGGAAAAGAAGCCTGATGGTTGGAAAATTGTGAATGTTTCTGCCTTTTGGGATGTAATGCCCAAAATCCATGCAGACAGCCTCATTATAGAATAATTCATGGATCCGAATGCCCTAGAGGGGCAAAATCATTAAATTTCGGGCATGTCCACGCCGTCCACCGTCCACCGTCTACCGTCTACCGGCATTAAAAAGCCATCCCCGGTAAAAACCAGAGATGGCAAATTAAACTCCCCAATGTATTTTCTTATGCTGCGCGTTTTTTCGAAGAAAGCATGACGATGCCGCCAAGTATCCCTACAGCGGCTACGATATAGTAGAGCTGTGCGTTGTTACTTGGTTTTCTGTTTCCCGCTTTGATTTCAACATCGCCAATCTCTATTAATGTTTTCTCATTGTCGTGAAGGGTGAGCGCATAAACGCCTGCCAATACGCCGACAACTAACAGGATAATTCCAATAATTCGGTTCATAATTTTATTGATTTTAGATTTGAAAAATGTGCGTTATCTGGATACTCTTTTTCCCATCAACAAACTAACTACGAATAGGATGAGGAATAAAAAAAAGAGAATTTTGGCAATATATGCTGTGCCAGCGGCGATGCCGCCAAAGCCCAGTATGGCTGCAATTATTGCAATAATCAAAAAGGTGACGGACCATCGTAACATGACAATAATAATTTAAGTGGTGAGGATATTGATCTGATAATATCGAACATTAAAAACGAATGCCAGAAATATGGCCGGGTATACGACCAAAAAATTGTGGAAATTTGGGGAATAAATGTTACACTTTAATATGGTTTCATCAATATTTCCACAACCTGATCAATGGAATAGTCTTTTATCTGCATTTAAATGGTAGCAATTTACCGCATAATTTAACAATTTAAATTTTTATTGTATGAAAATCAAGTCACTTTTTAGCATTCCGCTATTGAGCGCAATGCTCTTGGCTGCGCTTTCCTCCTGCACCAATGAAGGCCGGAAGGAAATGGGCGGTTCCGCCAATGAAATGGGTAAAGACATGAAAGACGAAGCCAACCGCGTTGGCGAAAAAGCGGGCGACGCTGTTGATCAGGCCGGGGAACAACTCAAACTCGAGCGCGATGAATTATCGGCTAACATCAGCACGGCCGTAAACAAAATTGACATGGAAATCAAGGAGATGGACGCGAAAGCGGATCGCCTTGCTACTGCTGAAAAAGCACGGTGGAAAGTTCGCCGAGCAAAGCTGGAAGCGCAGCGTGTGGCATTAAAACAAAATATGGAAGAAGCCCAGCAAAACACCAAGGAAGGGTGGAATGCGTTTAAAGCCAGGGTTAGAAAAGCAATAGAAGACGTAGACAATGACCTGAAAGGCAATTAAGTCATTGATCGCCCTTCACAAAAAAAGGTCAAATCGGAATGTCCGATTTGACCTTTTTAATTGTAACAACTTGAACTTGGTTAGGTGGTTTGATCCATTTTCTCCTTTACATTGTTGCTTTCAGATTTGACAAAGCTTTTCGCTTGATTGAGCGTAGCATTTGCCTTTTCTTTGGCTTCTTGCGCAAGTTCCTTGACGGAACCTTTGGAATCCTGGGCTGCTTTGCGCACTTTTTGGGCAATCTTATCAGATGCTTTGAGCAGCTTTTTCCGATTCTTTTTGCCAGAATTCGGTGACAATAACATGCCGATTCCAATGCCAGCCAATGCAGCGGCTACTGTGCCAATGACAACTTTATATTGTTTGTTCATTATGTGATTTTTTTAGTGAAAGATGAATTGTGTTTTTCTGGAGAAATTCCTGTGCCAACAATATTTTTTCGCATTATTGGTGAAAAAAAACCCCATTTGGGGCATAAATTCAACAACAAGTGAGCAATATTGGTCTTTTTTCGCTGGAATTATTATTGTAGCTATCTATTCGTGCAGCAGTTGCTACGGCAACGCGGCCATTTGCAGCACAGTACTGAGATACCACACTACTGGAGCTTTATTCAGTGTTTCAAAAATTTGTTATGAAACAAGAACGGTTAACACAATTAAAAAAGTTGCTGATTGTAGACGATGAGGAGGAAATTGGACTGTTGTTAAAGCGCGTTTTAAGCAGAAACTTCGATTCCATTGAACATGTTTTGACCATACAACAAGCAATGGCTAAATGTCCAACATACAACCCTAATACCATACTGCTCGACAACAACCTGCCCGATGGGAGCGGTATTGAGGAAATAGCTTTGTTCAAGGATACTTGCCCCGATGCTCAAATCATCATCATCAGCGCTATGACAAACTTACGCGACAGGGCAATGGAAAACGGCGCTTCTGCATTTGTAGAAAAG
>JBBRWA010000432.1:0-3718 GCA_038246345.1 Chitinophagales bacterium | reverse complement strand
CTACACCTTGGAGACAGCGACGGATGCTGCTACGAAGAAGATGATACAGGCGAAATAACGCCAACCTTCAGTACCGCCAACCAGTTGGTTAGCAAGTAAAAAAAATGGCTGTTGCTCAATGTTTTGAGTGACAGCCATTTTTGTGACTATCCAGCCGCTTTCACGCCAATGCCGTTGAACTTAATGCTTTGGATAGGCTAAACATTTGCAGAAATCATTGGCAGCCAATATTTTCCAGCCCTCTCCGAGGTCAAATAACTAACGTCCGACCAAGGCACCAAATGTTGGGCATCCCGACCTTCGGTACGTGGCAGGTTCTCCGAGACCTGAATCCTTAAGAAAACGACGTCGATAATGACATGAAAGGGGCATGACGTGAAAGCGTTATGCCCCATTTTACATGTAAAAGCCTTAGCGTAAAAATTATTTTAAAATTATTTTCTCGAAATACAGGCTGATTATCAGCTACTTACAAAAACCTTTAGCCAGGTACTTGGTTAAAATTGGTTCTGTGTATTGCAAAGTACATTCCTTTGCCATTATCTTTGCCTCACCAAGTAACGAACAACTACAAATTAAGCTATGCAAACAAAACTGAAACCAATCTTCTTCTTGGCCACATTGGTAGCAACAGCAATGCTGCTGTACGCTGCCAATGAAGCCAGGGCCCAAGGCCCAGCCATCGGATTATTTGATGTGTCAACATTTTCACCCACGGTAATCAGCATCAGCCCTAAACTAGGGCATTCGGAAAAAGTGCTGCCTTTGGACTCGAGTATGCTCATTCAAAAACAAGACTTGGAGATTCAACCAGCTAAATAAGAACCTGTTGTTGGAATTCGTGGGGCAATACAGGTTAGACAAAGGAAGTCCCCAATATTTTTTTACAAATTTTACATCGTCAACACAACATGGATATCGAAAATGCAAAGGCGCAAATGCGCAAAGGAGTCTTGGAACTCTGCATCCTAGCCATAATAGAAGAAGACGAGGTGTATTCAAAAGACATTGCCGACCGACTAAAAGACAATGATTTGATTGTTGTGGAAGGCACCCTTTACCCACTCCTCGCACGCCTGAAAAATGATGGCTTATTGGATTATTCCTGGCGCGAAAGCAATTCTGGTCCGCCGCGCAAGTATTTCAAAATTACAGATTTGGGTCTACAGTTTCTGGATGCGCTGACCAGCAGCTGGCAGCGATTGGTGGATTCTGTCGGGCAAACTTTGGAGAAACCAGAAGGTAAAAAAGCCAAAAAAAGCAAGCCTAAAACAGAAACACCAGTTCAAAGCGCAGCAGACGAACTTTAGGCCAAGCAAACAGCGACTAACCATTAACTAACCAGCCGGCGTTAAAGCAAAGGCAGGCAAGCTAACAACAAGAAAATGAACAAGATTCTCAATATTAACTTGGGCGGATATGCCCTTACCATAGACGATGACGCCTACGAGTACCTCCAGGCATACATTGAAAGCATTCGGCGGCGTTTCAGCGAGAGCGAAGGCCGGGATGAAATTGTCGGAGACATTGAGGCACGACTGGGTGAAATAATCAGTCAAAATATGGGCAATCGAACGATTGTCATGTTGCCCGATGTGGAAGATGCCACGGCGGTGATGGGAAAGCCCGAAGAATTTGGCAGCCCTGAGCCAGAAACCACTTCCAAAAAAACAGGAGGCTCTCGCCCCAGTGGCAGTTCCGTTCCACCTATCCGCACCGGAAAACGACTTTTTCGGGATGAAGAAGACTCCGTAGTGGCAGGTATTTGCTCCGGCTTAACGGCATATTTTGGTTTCAAGGATCCTGTATGGATGCGTTTGGCATTTGTGCTAATGGCATTCATATCCTTCGGTTTTTGGGTTCCTGCTTACTTGCTGATGTGGATATTGGTAAGACCTGCAAAAAGTGCAGCCGACCGTTTGGCCATGCGGGGCGAACCGGCCAATGTGGAAAATATTGCCCGGGAAATCGAGGAGGGATTTGAGCGATTGGGCAATAAAGTAAATGAGATGGGCGGTCAGGCAGCCAAAAAAGGTGGCTCTGGTGCCCAGAATATGATGACAACAGGTGTTACTGCCATTGGCCAACTATTTGGATTTGTGGTCCGTTTTGTAGCCAAATTTGCAACTTTGATTGCATTTCTCATTGCAATTGCTTTGTTTTTGAGCTTTGGCGGTGCCTGGATAGCCAGTATCTGGACTTTGGTCATGGCGGCCCCTTTTGTGGCTTATTTTAGTCCTTTCTCCAGTGGGGTGACCTGGCTAGGATTTGCCAATGTATTCTTTCTAATGGGTATTCCTTTGGTGGCTTTGGCACTTTTCTTTGCTCGGGTATTGTTCAAAACCCGCGCGTCAAATTGGGTACATGGTGGGTTATGGCTTTTTTGGACACTGAACTTTATTTCAGCTATTTTCCTGGTAAGTTTCGCATCGCGGGAATATCGTCAGAGCAGCACCGTAAACAAGACAATTGACCTTTCGGCTGTCAATTCAGATACATTATTGCTTGAAGGGATCAACACATTTGGCAAGGATGGAGACTTTTTTGGATTTAATGAAGATGATCTCCGAATAAAGGGCTTGAACCTGGAAATGAATAACATGATTGAAATAAGCATTCGCCGAAGTACTTCCGGACGTTTTGAATGCTATCAATCGATCAAAGCTCGCGGTCGTTCCCGTGAAGAAGCGATGGACAATGCAGATCGTACCCTGTTTTCCGTGGAAGTAGCGAACAACAAATTACGCATTCCAACTGGATTAGAAATTGAGCAGGGTAAAAAATGGAAGGGCCAAAAGGTGAAAATAGTCCTTTCAGTACCAGAAGGGAAGTTTGTCCGGTTTGACAAGAATATTTACAAATATGCGAGTGCTGACTTAAATGAATATGCTTCCGGCAATGACCGCAATTATATTTCAAGAAGCCCCGATCAGCTATTCGAGATGACCCGTGGAGGGATTATTTGTGCGGATTGCCCAAAAATGGGCGATAAAAACTACCGCGACACCCGTGATTATGAAGATTTTATCCTGGAAGGTGATTTTAAAACTGAAATCCTGGAAGGAGAATCATTTAGGGTGACGATTGACGGTCCATCTGGCGCAGGGAATATGATAAAAACCATCAAAACTGGCGATAAAATTACGTTTACGACCGAAGGGAAAGCCACCAACGGCTTGGCGAAACTCACCATTGTAACGCCAACATTTACTTCGCTACATGCTGATAATTCCGGTGAGATTACGATTCGCGGTTTTGAGGAAGGTCAGGCCTCCATCAGTGCAAAAGGCAACAGCCAAATAAAAGCTTATCTCGACGCATCGAGTAATTTAGACTTGACGCTGTCTGGAAAATGCACGCTTGAGCTCACCGGAAAAGGTGGCGCGCTAAATGCGAACCTTACCAATGGTGCCACCCTGGAAGCGAGCAACTGGCGTGCTGACGATGCTGAAATTTCGGCCTCTGAGGGCTCTAAAGCAAGGGTGTATGTAAGGAACAACGCCTTGATATTGAGTGATGCCGCCAGTACTGTAAAGGTTGATGGGGGAGCGACGATAAAGAAATCAAGGGAGTAGCCCGATGACTTATGTTTTAGCCTTGGCAGGCATCACCGATTAATTATGCAAATACCGAACAGAAGTGGGATTATGATGGAAGCCAGGTACCAGTGGTTTTATATTGAAACACGGTAATAGCGGAGCGCCGAAATAAACAAGTG
>JBBRWA010000431.1:0-3750 GCA_038246345.1 Chitinophagales bacterium | reverse complement strand
CCGAGGGTAATGACCGTGATGGCGCGGGCAGGCTTTACATGCAGTGGATTTGATGATAGCTCCGGGATAACCTGGTGTTCATCAAAGTCGTCTCTAAATCCCGTGAGCACGGCGGCTCCGGTGGCGACTCCGAGGGTTTTGAGCAGTTGGCGGCGAGATATTGGCATGGTGAATAGTTTTGGCAGTGAACGATGCTGAAGATTCGATCTGCCAAAGGTAGAAAAGAAATGAAAAAGGTTTCAGGGTTTCAAAGTTTCATGGTTTCATGGTTTACACGGTCCTTGTTCGTAGCCTTGAAGTAGTATTTCAAAGCAATCACAAATCGCGTAAACCTGAAACCTTGAAACCTGAAACCCTGAAACCTTTTTAGTTCAACCTAAACTTCACCGGCAACGTAAACCGCACCCGTACATTATTGCCTTTCATTTCACCCGGCGACCATCTTGGCATTGATTTAACTACGCGCATGGCTTCTTTGGTGCAACCACCGCCAATGTCTTTCAAAATGCCAACATCCGTAATACTTCCGTCTTTACCCACCACAAATGTGAGTACCACAGTGCCTTGAATATTGGCTTCCCGAGCCACATTGGGATACACAATATTTTTGGCCAGGTACTCCATCAATTCTTTTTCACCGCCTGGGAAGGAAGGCATTCTGTCCACATTGAATCCTTCTACGGGTTCGTCATTGGCACTGGGCTTTGGCGATTCTATAATACCCAGCCCTGGTTCATTCAGTGTTGGCGGGGCTTGAATGGGCACATCTATGGTGGTTTTGCCCACATCAGCCGGGTCCTTTGCCAAATCCTCCATGCTGAGCTTAGGAGGCTCCTCCTTTATTTTATCATCTTTGTCGACGATGAGCGGCACAAAACGTTGCGCAGACCGGGCTGCCGCAGGCGGTGTACTCAAGGTAAGCGGCTTGGGCGGCGGCGGAGTCAAGACAACTGTTGTTGTTTTATATTCTTTTTCGTCTTCAACTTTTACGGGCATCAACCCTGAAAAAGCCTTCAAAATATGGGGCATGGCCACCAAGAGTGCGATGAGTAGGAGCCCGAAACCAAGGGCGCGTGCGAGGGTGGCGGAATATTGCCGGCGCAGTTGGTAAGCGCCATAAGCGCGGTTGCGATTGGAGAATAGAATCTCCAGCGCGTCCACATGGGACACGATTGCCTTGTTTTTCATAATCAAGAAAATTTTGAGTTGAGTGTGTATGGAGCGCCTATTTCAGGCCCGCTTCTTGTATTTCTTCCGTATTGGGTTCCATGATGCAGTAGTACCGAATCCGACAGATAGCCATTTCATCCAGGACATCTACGAGGTTGCTGTAGCGGGAATCTTTTCCAGGCTTAATGATGACATTCAAGTGTGAACCCAGCTTATCTGCGTTGGTTTTGACATCCTGGTAGGCTTGCAGTCCCCATAGATTCTGCACCTTTTGCATTTTATGAAGCAGCACTTGCCGCAAGCCATCCCGATCAAAGTTGGTGGAGTCTATTTTATCCACGTCCATGCCTTCGTACCAGTACACCTTGTTTTCGGCACCGAGCAGCAAGGTCAGCACCTTGGATGCTTTGGTGGGTTCCGCATCCCCGTGGTTGTCGGGCATTACCAGGGGCATTATGGTTGGCTTGGCCAAGGTAGTCGTCAGCATGAAAAAAGTGATGAGCAAAAAGCCCAGATCGACCATGGGGGTGAAGTCCATGTGCGGGGTCATGCGGCGGGCTGTACGCCTTGTGGGCTGGTTTTGAGGGCGGTCGTTGACGGGTAGTGCTGCCATGGGTGGAGAGGTTGAAGGGTGAACGAATTGCAAAATGATGTATTTATTAGGTAAGATGCGCCTAGCATAATATTTGGCGTGAAGAATTTTTCACCATAAATATTATTTCTTAGGAGGCATGCTTCATGTTGCAAAAAATACGATACTTCTGCTTGCTTTTTCAAAAAAACATCGTACTTTTAAATCGGCTTCCTATTAAAATGGAGACTCAAACACCTTTATTTTTCCACTAAACTAAATTTTGCCATGCAAAAAACTATCCAATTCCGTACGGTCAAACCCCAACTTTTCGCCCCCCCCCCCGCGATTGAAGGAAATTCTGCCAGCCAAATTTTCAGATGGCTTTTCCCGTTGCTAATGATTCTTTTATTGCCCGAATTCCGCATTTCAGCCCAAAATTCCGAGTGTAGCTCCCCAGACCCTGACGATGCTTTGTATTTGCTGATGCGAAGTCAAGTGCCTGAGATACGTGCTAAGGCTCAAAATCGAAACCTTGAAGCAGTAACGGAAATACCAGTATTTTATACGGTTTTTCGCAATTCGAATGGTTTGCTAGGAGGTGCCATTAACAACATTACTAATACAGATATCGACCTCCGTATTGACTTTTTAAACTTGAAATTCGCTGGAACTGGTGTTCATTTCTATCGCCTTGGAAATGTAAACTATATTGACAACAAACAATTAAATGAATCAAATGCTGGGGAGTTTGTAAGAGAGAGCTACAGCTACGTGAAAACTGCTTTGAATGTTTATATCAGCCCATATACGGCTGCGGATGTTGGAAGTACACCGGCTTTTGAAAGCGATTTTGCAGGAAAAGGAGCGCTCCAACTGGTTGATATGAATGGCAAAACGCTATATTTTCAAATTGTAGATTTTGCCAAAGGAATCAATACCTTGTCACTAGGTTCTCTGGAAATTTCAAGCCTGCCAGCAGGAGTGCTGCCTGTAATATTACAGACTGACACCAATGTATTCACAGGTAGGCTGGTGAAGCTTTAAACAACTTCTTTTAATTGAATGATACACAAGCGCCTGCGCTTGTGTATCATTCCTATTTCCGATACTCCCATGACAAAAACATACTCTTTCATCATAGCGCTCCTCTACGCCTTCCCACTCTGTGCAAACACTATTTACGTAAACCTCAATGCCACAGGCCAAAACGATGGCAGCTCCTGGATCAATGCTTTTTCCAACCTGAACAATGCCTTAACCACAGCCCAATACGGCGATGAAATCTGGGTAGCAAAAGGAGCTTATTTCCCGTATCCGGCCAGCCCAATTTTATCTTTTGTATTGGTCAGTGGTACAAAGCTCCTCGGTGGCTTCAATGGCACAGAAACCAGCGCAGATCAGCGTGACTGGGCAAGCCATGAAACCATATTGTACGGAGACGAGCCGGGGTTTACCTGGCTCAATGTAGTGTATTGCGAAAACACCGATTCCAGCACTTTGCTCGACGGCTTCACCATCCGGGGCGGCCATGCCGACATTACCATTTGGGGCTACACTTGCAACATGCCCAACAATGCCAGTTGCGCCGGTGGGGGACTGTACCTGTACAATAACAATCCATCAACGCCAACTATATTGACAGTGCAGCATTGCCGTTTTATCAATAATGGTGCCTTGCGAGGCGGGGGTATTGCAGCAGATTTTTCTACCGGCTCCGGCGGTTTGGTTGTTCAACATTGTTTTTTCAGCCAAAATGCCTGCAATGATGTTGGCGGCGGCATTTCTATCGAAACAGGGCAATTTCCACAGCGCAAATTTTTGGTAGACAGGTGCCTTTTCGAACAAAATCGTGGAAATACAGCTGCCTGTATCTCTGTGCTAAATACCAACCAGTCGTTGGATATGAAAATATCGAACTCCATTTTTAATTCTAATAAATCCCAATACAGTTGTGCTGGAATTTATATCGGGAATGGAGGCTTAGTAAAGCCATTAGTTGAGCATTG
>JBBRWA010000430.1:0-3756 GCA_038246345.1 Chitinophagales bacterium | reverse complement strand
GTTTGGCCCGCAACCAAATTCACCGAACTCGATTCCCAGCTGGTTAATAAAGGATAAATATCCGGGGTTGCCAAAATACCATTTGCCTTCACGCCAGGGTACAGCCATACGGTGCTTGGTCCTTCTGCCAGAATGGGTACTGTTGCGGGCAAGGTGTAGGAGCCCAGGTATTCGCCATTTACATAAAGCCAGCCTTCTGTGAGTTTGTGCCAGGAGGCATCGCCTTGGGCATTGACCGTGAATGGCTTTAACTTAATATAAGCTGGAATTTGTTCTGGTTGGTCTTTACAGCCAAATACCGCAATCAGGCAAAGGAATAGTAGTTTGTGTTTCATAAAAAGCTCAATCTTTTGATCGAATGAATATTTCTATCGGCGCGCCTTTGAAATTGTAGTGCTTCCTGATCTGGTTTTCCAAAAACTGCGAATAGGCCTCCCGAACATAGTTTGGGTTGTTAACAAAGAACGCAAAAGAGGGAAACTTCGTTGGCAATTGCGTCACATATTTGAATTTTGGAAAACGGCCTGAAATAGAAGGGGGTGGGGTAGACTCGATGATTTCCATCATCAGGTCATTCAACTCCGATGTCTTGACGCGGCGGCACCTGTTTTGATAGGCTTCCATAGCCGCTTCAACAGCTTGGAATATTCGTTGCTTCTCTGTCGCTGAAATAAATACAACGGATACGTCGTCATTAGGCGCCAACCTTTTTTTGATGGCAGCTTCGTAATCCCGGATGGTATTGGTCTCTTTATCCTGCACCAAATCCCATTTGTTGACCAGAATCACCAATCCTTTATGCCTTTTTTGTGCCAATCTCAGAATATTGAGGTCTTGTGATTCAATGCCTTGCATTGCGTCAAGCACCATCAGGCATACATCGGCCTCTTCAATGGCGCGAATGGCGCGCATGACGGAGTAAAACTCCAGGTCTTCCTCCACCTTTGTTTTTCTTCGAATGCCGGCAGTGTCGATGAGCATGAACTCCATCCCAAACTTATTGTATATGGTATGGATTGGGTCACGGGTGGTACCAGCGATAGGCGTTACGATGTTACGCTCCTCGCCCAAAAGGGCATTGGTGAGCGATGACTTGCCCACATTAGGACGGCCAATGATGGCGAACTTGGGCAATTCAGTCTCCAATTCAGGGACATTTTCAATTTGCTCCACCACGGCATCAAGCAGGTCACCCGTGCCGCTACCACTGATGGAAGCAATAAAAAAGGTGTTTTCAAAACCCATGCCCCAAAACTCATTGGCATCGAGCTGGCTTTTGTGGCTGTCTACTTTGTTTACCACCAGATAAATCGGCTTATTCACCCGCCGCAGCCATTTTGCGATATTGTCATCCAGGTCAGTGATGCCCGTTTGTGCATCCACGATAAATAACAGCACGGTGGCTTCTTCTGCCGCCGCAATGACCTGATCCCTGATGGCAGCTTCGAAAACATCATCGGAGTTTTGGACGAAGCCTCCCGTGTCGACGACACCAAAACGTTTGCCGTTCCATTCACAGAATCCGTATTTGCGATCCCTGGTAACTCCGGAAAAGTCGTCGGTTATAGCATCGCGGGAGCCCACGAGCCGGTTGTAAAGTGTTGATTTGCCGACGTTTGGCCGACCGATAATTGCTACGATATTACTCATTAGAAAAGTTGAGGAATTTTGAGACCATAAAAGCCCCTGTGTGGTTTCCTGTAGATTTGTATATTTGCCATCTGGCAGTTTCAGCGCAAAGGTAGCAAATGCCCAGCTTTGAATTTCCAAACAAGAGGCCAACCCATGAATAAAATCATCTACAGAGATCAAAACGTTACGATTTTTCAAAGTGCCCTGTTCCAAACCAACTCCACCGTGGTATGTACAGACGATGTAGTACTGGTCGTGGATCCGGCTTGGTTGCCCGAGGAGGTGATGGCCATAAAACATTATGTGGACGACATTCGCGGCGCGCGGGAATTATACCTGATTTTTACCCATTCAGATTACGATCATATTATTGGATATCGCGCATTTAAGGCGGATAAAGTGTTCACTTCCAAGGCAATGGAAGACAACCTGAACAAGGAGACCTGTGTGGAACAAGCCTTGGAGTTTGATGAAAAATATTATGTCCGACGCCCGTATCCGATTGAGTATCCAACGGCTGATTTTACCGTTTTCCGTGATGGGGTTCAGTACAAGCACGGGCAAACAAAAATGACTTTCTACCTCACGCCAGGGCATACAGCAGACAGTATGATGGTGGTAATTTGGCAAATTGGGCTTTGTATTGCCGGGGATTATCTCTGCAACGTAGAATTTCCATTTATTTACCACAGCAGCGTAGATTACGAGGAAACACTTGAAAAACTGCTGCTTATCCATGATCGCAACTGGTTTACCCGTCTGGTTCCAGGGCATGGCGATCCGGCCCTCAGCATCGATGCCTGGCTGCTCCGACGAACTGAAAGCCTTGCCTATATATATGCCGTGCGGGAGAGCATTGCCACAGGGGTACCCTTTGATGAGGCATCGCTTTGGGATCGATATCAATTCCCCAGACTTCAAAAAAAATTCCATGCAGATAATGTCGCTTTGATCACCAGGGAATACGAACAAGGGCTTTGGTATTGGGACCCTGATTTCTCTTTTGAGCAATTGACAGAATCTCCATCGGGCGATAAACAAAACCTTGATCGGTTAGACGATCTTATTTCGTAGGTTTGCCACATGGATTCCCGAAAAGTAGACTTTTTGAATATTGGGTTAATCGTGCTGTCGCTACTGGCAGCATTCTGGATGCCTTTTGGCTTGTTCCTCTTTTCTTATGCCATTTTAGGCCCTTTGCATTACCTGACAGAGATCAATTGGCTCGATGAGCGGGCGTATTTCAGCAAATCCAAATCTACACCCTGGCTGTTGGGAGGTTTTGTTTTGTTAATTTGTTTTGCTTCTTTTTTTGCTGAAGGCGCCCGCAACCCAAGTCTGGCTGGTTTTAGGGCATTTGTCAACGAATCGTTTACTAAGGGCTTTTTTGAGTTGATGGTGTCTTGGGTAGTACACCTGGCTTTTTTGTCGTTTGTCGTGGCCGTAGCTTTGGCAGCATTCAAAGATTGGAAATTCAGGATACTGATCGTAATATTGGGCATAGCCATTGCCTACGTTTTCAGAAGCAACAATACTTATACATTATTGGTGGGGAGCATGTTGCCCACCTTTATTCATGTATGTGTTTTCACCGGACTTTTTATGTTGTACGGAGCCATGAAATCGGGTAGCAGGCCTGGCTATACAGCGGTGATCGTATTTGTGTTGGCGCATCTGGCCATCGCTTTTTGGCCCATAGATGCAAGGCAGCATTTTTTGGCGAGCGCGGACCCTGTCAAAGAACGTTTTTTTGAAAGTGGCTTCCAGAATGTTATCTACCAGCTTGGCTTAGTACTGGGCAAAGTAACCCAGGGCTCCAATTTTATGTTGAACAGTGAACTTGGGATACGGATGGGCATTTTTTTGGCTTTTGCTTACACGTATCATTATTTGAACTGGTTTTCCAAAACCTCTATTATTCGTTGGCACGAGGTTTCGAAGCGCAAGTTGATTTGGGCGGTGGTGATTTGGATCATTTCCATTGCTTTGTATGCCTACAATTATCGTGTCGGGCTTTTGGCGCTTCTTTTTCTCAGCTTGCTCCACGTTGTGTTCGAGTTTCCGCTCAATTACATGTCTATTTCAGGAATCGTCTCAGGACTAGGTCAACGGATGGGTTGGGGC
>JBBRWA010000429.1:0-3779 GCA_038246345.1 Chitinophagales bacterium | reverse complement strand
TGAACTCCAACGGCACGATTTCGGAGGTGGCCTACAACCTGGGATTTGAGTATCCGCAGTATTTCAGCAAAATATTTAAGTTGAAAACGGGGATGACACCGGTGGAGTATCGGGGGAATTTAAACTAAGATCCTTATGCTATACAAATTGAATCATAAGCCGGTCTGGTACAAAATTTGGGCTCTAAGCGTTGCCGCCGTGGCACTGTTCTGCCTCGTGAAATACTTTTTTTTCAGCTTCACGCCAACGGATCATTTGATTCAGGCTTATGCCTTGGTTTCCATTGTGTTGGATATGTTTTAGTATCCGAAAAACAGCTAAAGATACCGCTCCGCTGGAACGGGCGCAATACGCCCTGGCATTTTGCTCCAAAGGTGAAGCCCCGATGGGACTTGCTCAGTTACCTTAGATACTACTTAATTATAAGGAGAAAACCAGGCTATGAACTCAAGCTTGCCCAATTTGGCGTTAAATGCCAAACAAAATAACAACCTGAAACCTTGAAACCCCGTTAGCCTTCGTCGTGGTCACTATCACAGTGATAATGCTCCTTCGGCCCTCTTGGCTTCTCGCCGCCTTCGCCGCCCTTCTTCTCGGATTGTAATTTCTGAATCAAGCGTGCCCGCTCGCGCTGCACGTCCACCTGCATTTGCACGTCTTTCTCCCGGTCGAAGAACAAGATTCCATCTACCCAGGTCTTTTCAGCCTTAGCGTAAATGGACAGCGGGTTGTCGTTCCACAGCACCACGTCGGCGTCTTTGCCGGTTTTGATACTGCCCACGCGGTCGTCCACGTGCATCAGTTTCGCGGGATTGATGGTCACCATTTTCCAGGCATCTTCTTCTTTCATGCCGCCGTAGGTTACAGATTTGGCAGCTTCCTGGTTGAGGCGGCGGGCCATTTCGGCATCGTCGGAGTTGATGGCGACGACGACGCCCTGATCCATCATGATTTTGGCATTCTGTGGAATAGCCTCGTACACTTCGAATTTGTAGGCCCACCAGTCGGAGAAGGTGCTGCCGCCTGCGCCGTGTTTCGCCATTTTATCGGCCACTTTGTAGCCTTCCAGGATATGGGTGAAGGTGTTGAGTTTGAAGCCAAAATGTTCGGCCACGCGCATCATCATCGTGATTTCAGATTGCACGTATGAGTGGCAGGTAATGAAGCGTTTCGACTCCATGATTTCCACCAGCGCCTCCATTTCGAGGTCTTTGCGGAACGGTTTGCCCGATTTTTTCAGTTTGGCGTACTCTTGGGCACGGGTGAAATAGTCCATGTAGGTTTCTTCCACGCCCATGCGGGTTTGCGGGAAACGGGTGCCGTTGGGCGAGTTGCCCTGTTTCACGTTTTCGCCGAGGGCGAATTTGATGAAGCCTGGCCAGTTGCTGAACTTCATTTCCTCGGGTGCGTAGCCCCAGCGCAGTTTTATCAGTTGTGTTTGGCCGCCAATCGGGTTGGCGGAGCCGTGCAGTATATGGCTGGTAGTAACCCCGCCGGCGAGTTGGCGGTAGATGTCCATGTCCTCCGAATCGATGATGTCGCCGATGCGCACTTCGGCGCTGTTTTCCTGGGTGCCTTCGTTGATGCCGCGGGTGCCCGCAATGTGGGAGTGCTCGTCGATGATGCCCGCTGTGAGGTATTTGCCTGAACCGTCGACCACAATGGCATCGTCCTGGACACTTATTTTTCGGTTGATTTTTTGAATTTTTCCGTTGGACAGCAGCACGTCCACGTTGCGGAGGATGCCTTCTTTTTCACCCGTCCAAACGGTCGTGTTCTGAATCAAAAAAGTCTGTGCGCGCGGTTTTTCTTTGGCCCCAAAGGCCGTGAAGGGGTAAACAACGTCGCCCACTTCCGGCACCACAATGGGGTCTTGCTTTTTCGATTTGTCCGGATCGGCGGCTTTGGTTTGCACGGCGCTCCAGTTGATCCAGGCGCCGTCTTGCTGGGTGCCGGTGCCCGCCCATTCCCGGGTTTCTGCGATACCCGACAAAGAAATAAAACCCTTTTTCAAGGTATCGGGCTGAAATGCTATGGACACAAAATCACTGGGGCTGTAGCTGAAATTGACTTTCACTTTGGAGCTATCCGCTTTTATGATCTGGGCCTCTGGAGCAGTTTCTTTCCCTTTTATCAACAGGGTATAAGTGTCGCTACCAACCTTCAAGTCATAGGTGCCCATTTTTTCGCGGGGCATGGATTTGTTCGCATTGATATCAAAGCCCTGGCCGTTCGACCAGTTTTGTGCAATCTTGGTTTCTTTGGCAAACAAACCGCCCGTGGTGATGATGAAATTGGCCACTTTACCCGGCTCCAGGCTGCCTACTTGCGCGTATGCATTCACCATTGCCGCTGGTGTGTACGTGAGCGCTTTGAGCGCTGTCTCTTCGTCGAGGCCGTATTCAACGGCTTTGCGGAGATTTTCCCAGAACTTGGATTTGTCTTTCAGGCCATTGCTGGTAAGGGCAAAATTGACCCCTGCGGCTTGCAAGCGGCCCGGGTTGGCGGGTGCCATTTCCCAGTGTTTCAGGTCTTTGAGCGGTACGTTGAGGGCATCGAAAGGATCGCGGACATCGTAACCTTCCGGGAAATTAAGCGGAACGATAAGGCTGTAGCCTGTTTTCACAATATCGCTCAGGCGCTGGTAGTCGTCGCCAGCGGACTTCACAATATACTTTACGCCAAACTCCTCGCCAATGCGGGCAATACGCAGGATGTCGAGTTTATCGCCCGCTTCAAAAATCTGGGGCAATGTTTGAATGCTGTTCCAGGCATCAAAGGAGAGGTTTTTTTCCGTTTTGTAGCCTTCTGCTTTGTACCATTGACCGTCTAAATACGTCTGCCGGAGCAGGGCAATATGCCCCATCAGCGACTGCGGATAAGGGGTGCGGCTGCTGCCTTTTCGGAAAGAAAGGTGGTGACTGGCTTTGTCATTGAGGATGAGCTTTTGTTCGTTTTCATCACCGAGCAGCACCAGTGCGCCCGTGCCACGGGAGATGCCATCAGCGCGGTGGGTAAGCAGGGTGCCGAATCCCAACTTCCGGTATTCATCGGCTGCTTTGGCGTCGTTAATAAATAAAGCGACAGCGCTGTATTCAGGCTTCAGCGCTTCGTTCCAGGAATAGGCTGCGCCTTTTTTCTCTGCGGGGGGTTGTGGCTGTTGTTGCTGGCCAAAACCGCCACTAGCCATGGCAGGAGGCGCTGGCAAACCATAGTCGGCGGCATAAATATCAATAAAGGAAGGGTAAATCGTTTGTCCACTGCAATCGTGTTTCACCGCATCGGCAGGCACCGCCACATTCAGGCCGGAGGCCACAATCTTCCCGTCGCGAATCAGCAAAGTAGCCCCTTCCACGCGGGTTTTATAATCGATATAAATGGTGGCGTTGGTGAACGCATGGATGCCTGGGCGTTCATCAGCAGGGGTTGCGGTGGGGAAGGTTTGCTGGGCAAAAAGGGAAGCCGCAGCACTAACAAGGGCTGCAGCTAAAAAGAGGCGAGTCAATTTATTCATGGAAATGGAAAGTTTTGCGGCACCAAGATATGGTTTTTACGGTAGATGGTTGACGGTTGACGGTATGGACGGTTTTGCACAACATTGGAACTATCGCTTAGCGGTGTTTTTCAGCACCTAATTCAAGGCTTTTCGAATTTTTGACTACGGTGCTGAAAATCACCGCTGAGCAAATAGTTGTTCGTTGATAGTTGTTCGTTTGCACAACATTGGAACTATCACTTAGCGGTGTTTTTCAGCACCTAATTCAAGGCTTTTCGAATTT
>JBBRWA010000428.1:0-3814 GCA_038246345.1 Chitinophagales bacterium | reverse complement strand
CGGTAAATAAAGGTCAACCCTGGAGCCAAACTTGATAAAACCCATGTCGTTTCCTTGCTCCACCCGGTCACCTTCGCTGATATACCACTTAATGCGCTTGGCTACCGCGCCGGCAATTTGGCGCATGAGTATCTCCGTGCCTTCCCCAAATTGATACACCACCGTAGTGCGTTCGTTCTCGGTACTGCTCTTCGGATGCCAGGCCACCAGGTATTTCCCTGGATGGTAGCGAAAATAATTCACGATGCCGCTCACAGGGTTACGGTTGACGTGTACATTCAAGGGCGACATAAAAATGGACACCTGGAGCCGTTTTCCTTTAAAATACTCTTCTTCTACAGCTTCTTCAATTACGCATACACGACCATCAGCCGGGGCATACACCACGTTATTATCTGGTGCCACGATTTGGCGTACAGGGTTTCTGAAGAATTGGAGGATAAGGAGGTAGAATACAACGGATAAAACCAGTAAAGGCCAAAAAACAAAGGGCAATGGCCAAAATTGGTAAACGGCTACATTGAGGATTGTCAGAATCAATGCGGAGACCAGCAGGATGGTGTAGCCTTCTTTGTGGATGCGTAGGAACATTTATGTGGAAATTGTTTCGGGGGCAAATGTACAAAGTACAAGCGGGTACGCGATATGTACCGCCAACTTTTAGTTGGCAGGGGTTTGGGGTCGCAGGTATTTACCAAGACCAGGCGGCGATCCGTTACATCGCCAGTATTTCGTCGCTGCTTGAACTTCCCGAAATAAATGACCTCAATGAAAAGTTGGTACTACACACAAATAGCATTACTTTTAAAATAAAAAAAATAATATGAGTTCGATTACGCTGCAAACGACAATTAACGAAAAGCAGTTATTAGCTTTACTAGAGCAACTTTCTCCCAAGGATGGAGGTTATTTTTCCAAGCTCCGACATTCAGGGATTCTCAGACCAAAAAGACAATTACCTGCTTTCAATCGCAGTGGACGGCAATGCAAGCTTCATTTTAACGGGTGATAAAAAAATGTTGGAAACATGGTGATGTTGCGGGTATTCGAATTATCTCCTTGGCGGAATTTGAGAAAGATGTTTTGTAAGGAAGCACACGACACACGCCCATATCTCGCCCCTTGGGATTTTTCACAGGACTACTTTCATTAATTCCACCATCGTACCAATCCCCGCACCATTCCGAAACATTTCCGCTCATGTGCCGCAGGCCCAGGTTGTTGGCAGCACCCGCGATTTCCCCTACCGGCACCGTTTCCCCCCGAGATTTACCTTCCACAGCGTAGGCATTTGTATAGGATGCTGCAGCACTGAAGTTCATTTGCGCCGGGTCAGCGATTTTTTTCCCATTGCCGAAACGAATCTTTTTTCCGGCCCCCCGAGCCGCGTATTCCCATTCTGCTTCTGTGGGCAATCGGTAGCCATTGGCGCTCCAGTTGTTACTTACGATCCATTGCTTATTATCGTAATTGTTGCTGTTATTTGGATCCTTTCGGCCTTTTTCAATGGTGTAGAGTACATTCAAGCCTTGTCTTAGGCTTAGCCAGTTGCAGTATTCCTCGGCATCGTACCATTTGGTGATGGCGTTGGTGGAATCACCTTTATTGCAGGCTTTTTGCCCCAAGTCTCGTTTGATCTAGCAACAGGTTTGGGCGGTGACAAGCGTCGTGAGGGCTAACAAGGAGCAGGAAAACAGGAGGCGCAACATATTGGGCATGGTTGGGAAGTTTGTTTTTGGGCAAAGCGCATTTATGGCGCATAAAAGTATCGAACACATGCAATAATTGATAAAAATAGAGGCGAAATAATTCGATTTTACAATATGAGTCATCCCTTAATTTTGTTGGAAGGAAAACCGGGACAAATTTGGGTATTTGTTTATACTTATTGGTCGGACGATGAAAAATCGTCCGGCCAAATGGCCCTCGTCCGACCACTTTTCGTGGTCGGACGAATAAGTATAAACGAATTCAGCCTTTCCCCCAGCTGAAAAACACCAAGGTTTCACAAAAATAAGGGGTGACCCATGTTGTCTAACCAGAAAAAAACCTACTTTGGCCCTTATCTACTAGATTAGCGAACAAAAGCGCACCTTATGCCCTGGTACAAACAAATTCACTGGCAAATCATCATCGGCCTGGTTTTAGGCCTTGCATACGGCATTGCAGCCGCTTCCTTCGGTTGGGGGAAATTTACAAGCAACTGGATCACACCCTTCGGCACCATTTTCATCAATGCCCTGAAACTCATCGCAGTGCCCTTGGTACTTGGCTCCCTTATAACAGGTGTCGCCTCCCTGTCGGATGTAGGCAAACTCGGGCGCATCGGTGGTAAAACACTGGCGATCTACATCGGTACAACTGCCGTAGCCATCACCATCGGCCTGGTATTGGCCAACATCATTCAACCAGGAAAGGCAATCCCTACCGACGTGCGCGACAGCCTAATGGCCACTTACAGCGCCAATGTAGGCGATCGGCAAGCCAGTGCTGAAATGGTCGGCCAACGCGGCCCACTCCAGATTCTGGTGGACATGGTGCCTTCCAATATTTTCGGTGCCGCATCCGACAACCGCAACATGTTGCAGATCGTGTTCTTTGCCATTTTCTTCGGCATCGGTCTGCTGCAAATACCCGACAAACGCGCCAAACCCGTGCTCGATTTTTTCCACGGGGTCAACGATGTCACCATACGATTGGTGGATATTATCATGCTCCTGGCCCCCTTGGGGGTATTTGCCCTCATTGCCGACATGATCACCACGGTGTCAGACGGAGATTTGAACAAACTATTGGGCTTGCTGGCTGCTTTGAGCGTGTATTGCATCACTGTAATTATCGGGCTTGCCATACAAACCTTTTGGGTGTACCCGATCATCCTGCGTTATTTCACCAAAATAAAACTGGGTAAATTTTTCAAAGGCATCGGCAAAGCACAGCTGGTGGCCTTTTCTACTAGCAGCAGCGGCGCTACCCTACCCGTCACGATTGAATGTTGCGAGGAGAACCTGGGTGTCTCGGAGGAAGTATCCTCCTTTGTTTTGCCCCTTGGCGCGACCATCAATATGGACGGCACTGCGCTATACCAGGGAGTCGCCACCATTTTTATCGCGCAGGCCGTCGGCATGGACCTCAGCATTGGCGACCAACTAAACGTCATCCTGTTAGCCGTAATGGCCTCTATCGGCACCGCAGCAGTACCGGGTGCAGGCATCATCATGCTCATCATCATCCTGGAAACAGTGCACGTGCCCAGCGCCGGCATTGCCCTCATCCTCGGCGTAGACCGAATACTCGACATGCTGCGCACTGTCACCAACGTTACGGGCGATTGTACCGTTGCCACGAGCATCGCAGCATCGGAAGGGCAATTACGGGAGGTGATCCCAATACCGGACAGGGATAAGATTCGGTGGAAATGATATTGTTGTTCGTTGATAGTTGTTCGTTTCCGAGCCCTAGGCATTTCGTTGTTGCGTGGTTCAATTCTATAAAAGATAATCATTTCCTCTGTGAATACCTCTGTGTACCTCTGCGCAACTCTGTGGTGATTATTTCCCTCTGTGAAAATCGAATTTGAAACGGAGTGGCTCAAACAACCCTCGAGTGAATGAGAACGAACAACCAACAACGAGCAACGAAATCAACGAACAACGAACAACGATTCTAGCGTACATTGCCCCGCAAAATCTCTTGTATTTTTATGAAACTCAGTAAATCCCTATTGATTGCCCTGGTTAGCATTGCTGTCGTAGCGGCACTCCATTTGTTGCCTGAAATGGGCATTTCCATTGATTCCCAAATACTTATGTTT
>JBBRWA010000427.1:0-3825 GCA_038246345.1 Chitinophagales bacterium | reverse complement strand
GAATTTGGAGCCGTCCATTTCCACCCCATTCACCTTCATTTTTATGTTTTTAGTGTTGATGGGCTTTGGAGATACGACCGTCATTTTGAATTCAAAATGGTCGTCCGTTTTGCGCACTTTGTTGGTGCCCGTTTCGTGCGGCGCTGGGTCACTCCAAATCAGAATCGGGCCGCTGGCCATCGCGTTTGAAGCACCTGAACTGGTTTGAAATTCGAAGGTTTTACGGGCGGCTTGTTGTCCATTTTCCAGGACTGAACAAGGAATGGCAGCCACTGAGCCGCTGAATTGTGGTGTTTTTAAGAATACCAACGACACCTCGCGTCGACTGTGCGCACCCACAACACCCATCGGCACTGCTGTTGCGCCGACGGCACGCAGCCCGGCAGGCAGTGAAAAACGCACTTCCGCAGCGCCGGAACTGGCATCACCGCTGTTTTGTATCTGTACTTTCAGGGTTACTTCATCAGAACGGCCACTGAGTTGAAAATCGTGGCTGGCGATGATCAAATTGGCAGGAACTGGTTTGCGCAGGGTTACGGTTTTGTCGAATGACTTGATGGATTTGGTGCCAGCGCTTAGCGTGATGTTCAATTGTTGCTCGCCCGGATTGAGGTCGGGAATTGCCTCCAACGGAATACGCACCGCCACGTTTTCACCCTGGCGTACTGTTCCCAAATAATTGGTGTTCCAAGCCGCCAAATCGTTCCCGCTGCGGTTGTCCACACTGACGCGCAGGTCGTTTAAATCAATGTCGCCCGCGTTTGAAATTTGAAAGCTCAGGTAGCCATGCTCTCCTGGTGTCATGGTGCTACCATCGGCGCTGTGAACGGTGGCATCGCTCAGTTTCAAAGTAGCTACGTCGCGAATGCCTGCCAATGCGTTTTGCAGCATTTGTTGGTCAGAAAAGCGCAGCAAGGTGGTGCTTCCTTCCAGATTGCCGACAAATACGCAGCTTCCATTGTGCAACGTGCAGGCGCTTGTAAAAGCATCGTCCCGGTCTTTGCCATAGTATTGTTCCCATTGCAAATCACCGCCAGGCGAAGTCTGCACCACGTAGGCATCCGTAAATCGGGCACCACTGCGTTGGGATTTTGAATCCCCTGCCAGCAGAAACCCTCCATCGCTGGTTTGCAGGAGGGTGTTGGCTATGTCGGCATTTTTGCCTCCAAAAGTTTTATCCCATTGCCGGAAACCATCGCGGCTGGTTTTGATGAGCCAGCAATCGAGATCGCCCGCGCCTTTGGATTTGGTAAGGCCAGACAGTGCAAAACCACCATCTCGCGTGGCGATCAAGTTGAGTGCTTCTTCCCAACCGCTTTCGCCAAACCATTTTTTCCAGGACAAAGCACCACTGGCATCAGCCTTGGCCAAGTAAACATCCCCGGTGCCCTTCTCTGCCTTTTTGCCCGTATTCCCGGAGAATACAATGCCACCATCGGTCGCCAAAGCCAAGCCGGACAGTGTTTCGAATTCTGAGTCGCCCAGGTTTTTTTCCCAAATGAGTTGCTGTCCATCTACTTTTGCCAGCCAGATATCGCCGTTGCGCTGGTTGTTTTGTTTACCCGCCATTAAGGCTGTGCCGTCGGGCAAGAGCAGCATTTTCAGGCATTCATCTCGGCCTGGGGTGCCAAAACTTGTTTCCCAGATTTTCTTGCCTTTTTCATCCACGAGCAGCAACCAGGCATCATCGCCCCCTTTACCGATGGAGGCGGTGCTCCCAGCAAGCAAAAAACGACCATCGAAGGTTTGCACTATGGCACGCAGCACGTCATCCTTATCGCCCCCATATCGCACGGTGGAAACCACTTGTCCGGTGCTATGGTCGGCAATGAGCAGCACGCCATCGGAGCCGCCGCTGGTTTTGGCCGAAGTTTCGCCCACTGCCATCAAGTAACCGTTGCTGGCTTCTACAATGGCATGGATTTTTATGTCGTTCTCCATTGTTTTCTCCCAATCTAATTTCAGGTTTTGGCCGACAAGAAAGCAAGGGAGAAGGAGGAGCAATAGGAGGTTGCGCATGGTTAATGTGATAATTTGATAATGGGATAATGGGAGAATGGGATAATTATCATGGCATTTATGGGAAGTCAAAACTACGTCGTTTTTTTGAAGTTGATTTGTTAGCAATCGAAGGTTTATGCCTTGACGGTTAAAAGCAGCAAAACTTCACATTACCGCGCTTCCACTTCCAACACCAAGGGCACAATAAAACCCTCGCTGCGCGTGGCTGCGCTGAAGCCGATTTGATCGGAACGGTAAGTAATATCTGCTTGTGGAACGGCATATTTGCCGAGGGTTGCCAGCAGGTTCTGGGCAAAATCGCCCTCTTTGCGCCGCAAGGTTTCCGCTAGTTTCTGCACGGTGTCTATTTTTCGTTTGCTAAAAAGCATGACCAAACGATCTGTTCCTGCATTGGCTATTTTCAGGGCTTTTGTCGCTGATGGTATCGCCACTTCGCCACCATTCAGCATGAGGCCGCTTTCGTTTATGCCTTGGAATTTTTCGTTCAATCCAGCCTGGCGCGGCCAATGAAAATGTACCTCCTGGCGGGCATCTATGCTGAATACGTACAAATATTCGTCGTCCCGTGCGGTTGCTGCCAGCAATTGGAAAAGTTGGCCAATAGACCAATCCTGTTTTTTCAGTCGGTAAACATTGCCGCTTAAGGTAGCTTCGGCAGTTTCAAAAATCGGCTGTCCACTCTGTTCCATCCAGCCGGTGAGGTAACGGAATTGAAAATTACCCGCCAATTCGAGCAATGGCTTTTCTGCTGGTATAGGTGCTTTGGTCGCTACGATCAACGGTTTCGATTCCAAGCTTGGGTTTTCAGTTGCTGGTTCCGTAAGCTTTTCCGGTGCAAACAGGTACAGGATATAGGCATACTTGCAAAAATCGCCAAAATCCTTGTATTTTATCCAGATATAGCCCCCATCACCCCAGTTTTTGCCCCAGGAATTCATGAGCCTGAAAGCTCCCTTGTGGTCGTCGTAGCCCACGACCACCAAAGCGTGGCCACCCGCTGGAGCCGTATTTCCGAGGCTGGGGTGCCAGTACTGGGCATTTTTAAGTTCATAAAAATTGCGCAACACCAACATGCCGATCACCACGGGCTTGTTTTTTGCCAAGGCTACTTTTACGCGCCGTACTTTTTCTGCTTCTTTTTCTTTGGAGTCAAAAAGGGTCAGATAATCTTCAATCGAATAACGTTTGGCTTGTTCATTCACCGTGCTGTCGGGTTTCTTAGCACAGTCGTTCACGTCAAAGTCGAACTGCCGGGCCAGGCAATCGCCTTTTGTATTCAGGAAACTCAAGGCGTCGGAAATGCGCGAGCCTTTGTCGCAGTCCTCAGGCTTAATTTGATTGTATAAAAACAACGCCGAGTGGGCGTTGCGGGTAATGACTTGTTTATCGGTGCAATTATTCAGGATGGCCCGTTGGATGGAAAGTGCGCCGTAGCCAGTGGCCCAGCCAACGCAGGAAAAAATGAAGCCTTGGTGCCGTATTTCGGGACAATATGGCGTAAGATCCACTGCTGCCGGAAGCTCCGCTTTGCTGCCGTCTTCGGGTGCTTGCCTTGGTTGCGCATCGTAGGTATCGTCTTCGAGCAGTAGGCCAGCGACGAAGTCTTCGGGTTGCTGTGCTAGCGCAAAGGTACTGAAGGCGAGTGCGAGTAATAAGCAGAGCTGGAACTTCATGGCGGTGTTTTTTTTTAAAAAATTGACGATTGGCAATGTACAGGAATTTCGATTGTTGATGTTGAGGTGTTGCGCTTGGTTATCGGATTTTTTGGATCGAAGCGCCACTACAACAATCGTCATGCACTTG
>JBBRWA010000426.1:0-3828 GCA_038246345.1 Chitinophagales bacterium | reverse complement strand
TTATTTTGCACGTATTTGAAATGTTTTTAACGAATTTCTGGAAAATTTAATTTGGCGAAAAGAAATCCATGGAAATTGTCGCAAACCTGACAATGTTAAATCCGAGGATAGATTTTGAAAAAAATACATTTGCATTGCGAAAATTCTCTGACAATACGTTTCTTCGCCACTACATAATCAAGATTCAACAATCTTCCGAACCACAATCTTCCATTGTACACGTAATAAAATTAATGTGAATGGCATGGTCTTAACCACCAGCCAAAGCGTATCCGATATCCACATCACATTTTTCATCATTTTTAACCATGTCCTAATCATGCGTAATTTTATCCTTTCAATGTTTGCGCTATTGCTTTTCAGCAGCGCCGCAACGGCCCAACGCACCTGTGCAGCTGAAGATGTACTGAAGCAACAATTGCTTGACAACCCTGCTTTGAGGCAGGAAATGGAGAACATCCAGCGCCATACTGAGCAATTTATCCAACAAGGTGGTGCAACAGACCGCGCCGTGGTAACCATCCCGGTAGTAGTACACGTTGTGTATTTCAATACAACACAAAACATCAGCGATGCACAGATTGCAACGCAAATACAAGTATTAAATGATGACTTCCGCCGCCTCAACGCCGATGCCAGCAATACGCCAAGTGGCTTCCTGGGTATTGCTGCCGACTGCGAAGTGCAATTTTGCATGGCGCAACAAGATCCAAGCGGCGCTGCCACCAATGGTATCGTACGCAGGTCTACCACGGTCAATGGCTTCAGCACCAACAACAACGTAAAGTTCACCAGCTCTGGTGGCTCCAATATATGGGATCGCAACAAATACCTGAATATTTGGGTCTGCAACCTTTCCGGTGGCCTGCTTGGGTATGCGCAATTCCCCGGTGGAGGTGCCTCTACGGATGGTGTCGTATGCGACTTTGCCTACTTTGGTACCATTGGCACCTCAACAGCCCCATTCAACCTGGGCCGCACTGCCACCCATGAAGTAGGCCACTGGCTCAACTGCTACCACATTTGGGGCGACGATGGCACCTCTTGCACCGGCACCGATCAGGTTTCTGACACACCAAACCAGGCCGACGAAAATTATGGCTGCCCTACTTTCCCAGCCGTCAGCTGTAGCAATGGCCCCAATGGCGATATGTTCATGAACTACATGGACTATACCGATGATGCTTGCATGAATGTGTTTACCACCGGCCAAAAAAATCAGATGCAGTCGCTGTTTGCTTCTGGTGGCGCGCGCGTCTCCCTCACAACTTCAATTGGTTGTAATCCTCCCGGCGGCGGCTGCGGCACACCAGGCGGCCTCAATGCAACCAATATTGCGCAAACAACGGCAACCCTCAACTGGGGCGCTGTCTCAGGAGCAACCTCATACAACCTTCAGCTGAAAGTATCGACTTCCAGCACTTGGCAGACCTTCTCTGGACTAACGGGTACTTCTCAAGGCTTTACAGGACTTACTGCCAACACAACTTATAACTATCAAGTGCAAGCCGATTGTGGCGGCACAGCAGGCAACTACTCTACCGCAGCTTCTTTCACCACCCTTGCCAATGGCGGCGGCGGTTGCACAGACACGTATGAGGCAAATGATACCCGCAACACGGCAAAAGTTATTCCTGTCAATACCACCTTTACGGCTCAAATTGCGACAGCAACGGATAATGATTGGTACAGGTTCTCCAATACATCTGCGACCAGGAATATCAAGGTTGATTTGACCACCTTGCCCGCCGACTACGACGTGAAACTGTATCGCAGCAACTCATTGCTGGCAACTTCTCAAAATGGCGGTACTACTGACGAGCAGATCATCCTCAACACAAGCACCGTATCCACCAGCTACCGTGCTTATGTGTATGGATACGGCGGTGCATTCAGCAACACAAGCTGCTACACCTTGCGGGTTAGCTTGAGTGCTTCCAGCTGGCGTACCGATGGCTCAACCAATGGTTTGACAGAGGAAATTGACATTCCGGTTGTGTTCGAAAACGCTGGTTTCGGTATGTTCCCGAACCCTGCTGCCAATTCACTCACCGTTGAAATACCCATGGAAGCCGATGGCGACGTTGCGGTTTCGATCTTCGACCCAGCGGGCAAAGTAGCGCTGCAACAACACAGCACCCTTGGAAAGGGCAGCAATCAGATGACTTTCGAATTGAATAAATTGCCCAACGGCGTGTACTTCGTGCAGGTGCGGAATGGGGAGATTGCGAAGACACGGAAGTTGGTAATTCAGCGATGAGTGATGAGTTATGAGTTATGAGTTATGAGTTATGAGTGCACGGCCGCTCGGCTTTTGGGGTGATTGGTTTTTCAGCACTTGAGCGGTATTTCTGGATATAATGCAAAACCGGCTGTGGACGATTTGTCTACAGCCGGTTTTGTTTTTAGTTCCGTGAGCCTGAAGGCTCTCGTCCGGACCGCGTTCAGAATCCATTATTAATCCCCCCGAGCAGCCAAACCCAGCTTCACCATAATGTGCCCATTCCGCACTCCGAAATCCGCACTCCGCATTCAACTACCGCGGCACCTCAATCTTCTTCACGATATCATCCAGCACCTCCCGCGAGGTATAGCCTTCCATCTCGCGCTCGGGCGTGAGGATTACCCGGTGGTTGAGCACCGGATACGACACGTAACGGATGTCGTCGGGGGTAACGAAGTTGCGGCCTTCCATGGCCGCCACGGCCTTGGCCGATTTCATCAGCGACAGCGAAGCGCGCGGGCTTGCGCCCAGGAACAGGTCGGCGTTGTTGCGGGTATTGTGCACAATGGCCGCGATGTAGTCAAGCAACTCTTCCTTAATATACACCTGCTCGATGATGCGCTGGCAATCTGCTATATCGGCGGGTGAAAGAATGGGTTTTACCGATTCACGGAGCACGCCGGAGAAGTCGTCGCGGAAACGCCGCAGGATTTTCTTCTCCTCTTCCAGGCTCGGGTAGTCCAGTATAACTTTGAACAAAAAGCGGTCGAGCTGGGCCTCCGGCAGTTTATAGGTGCCTTCCTGTTCGATGGGGTTTTGAGTCGCCATGACAAAAAACGGCGCTTCCATGATGTGCGTAATGCCATCCACCGTGACCTGCCGCTCTTCCATGACCTCGAACAGGGAGGACTGGGTTTTGGCGGGTGCTCGGTTGATTTCGTCAATCAAGACCACGTTGCTGAAAATCGGGCCCGGTTTGAATATGAAATCCGCGGTTTTCATATTGTACACAGAAGTACCCACTACGTCGGCGGGCATCAAATCAGGCGTAAATTGAATGCGGCTGAAATCGGCGTGAATGACCTGCGCCAACAGTTTGGCGGTCAATGTTTTGGCAATACCAGGAACGCCTTCCAGCAGCACGTGACCGCCCGTAAAAAGTGCCACCAGCAGCAAGTCGAGCATTTCCTCCTGCCCCACAATGACCTGGCCTATTTCTGATTTTACACGTTCTGCCCGCAGCATTACGGGGTCTACGTTCAGGGTTGGGGCATAAGGTTCGGGTTGCTCAGCGTCGGGTACTTCTTCGGCATTAGCAGTTGCCTGCGCATCAATGGAAGGGTCAATTTCTTGCTCCTGGTTTTCGGGGAGGGCGTATTCGTTTTCAGACATTTTTGTTAATTTAGTTGTTGGTTGTTCGTTGATCGTTGTTGGTTGATCGTTGTTCGTTCGCGTTGCTTTTGGTATTCCGCTGTATTTGGGCGACCTTGTTCAGAATCCAAAGCATTCAAGCCTATTGCATTGAAAATAAATGCGGTGTTGTATGTTTGAGTAGCGCAACTAAAAAAAAGCACATCAGTTCACGACAAAAGTAGACACTTTAT
>JBBRWA010000425.1:0-3842 GCA_038246345.1 Chitinophagales bacterium | reverse complement strand
TTTCGGAATATTGCCCAATGCCATTGTGGGCGATGAAGCAGATCGGGAGGAAAAAGCCAGTGGGCAGCAAATAACGGGTATGTATTTTGGCATCACGGCATTTACCATGAAAATCGGTATCTCAGCAGCCAACCTCATTTTTCCGTCGCTATTGCTGCTCGGCAGAAGCACCGAAAATCCATTTGGGGTGCAAGCCACCGCAATAGCCGCCGTGTTGTTTTGTGTAGCTGGATGGTATGCATTTACAAATTACGGTCGACGGTTGACGGTTGACGGTGGACGGTAGCACAACTTTTGTGGATTGGTATTGTATTGGTGTTTCAGCACCGTCCACCGTCCTACTGTATAAGTTCCACCCGATACACCAGATAATCCGTATCGCCTTGCCAGACAAAAGCATTTATCTTCTCTTTGTAGTAGCATTTCACGTTTTTGCCTTCGTATTTTTGAAGGTCTTTGTACACGGCAGCGCTTACTGCTGAGAAATCCCAAGTGCTTTGGCTGGTAAGCATGACGCTGCCTGCCAGGTGAAGTTGCCCTTCGTATGTTTTAAACATGACACCTTTTTTCGAAATTTTAAACAAAGTGCCGCTTCGTGAGCCCTCGCTGATAGTGTAGGTGCGGTAAAAAAAGTAGCCAATGCTGAAGATGATGGAGGCAACCAGCACTATCCATAAGGTGCGGCGGAGAAAGAGTCTGGCACCTAGTTTTGCGTTATCGAGTTGGGTGGACATATTTTGAGTGTTGTGTTTGTATTTGCCTAAACCTCGTAGTTTTATTTAACCTACGAGGTTTAATGCGACGTGAGCTGCAAAATTACGCTAAATCACTGGTCGAAACTTCTGTTCTTAGCCGCTGTTTTCAAACGCCTTTTTTACTGCCCCAAATCTGAATGTGCAAGCGGTCGGAATAACGGAATCCGTTGCCTTTGCAGATGTCAACCAGCCATTTTCGGCGTTTGGCCAGGGCAGCAGCACTGGTTCCTTCGGGCATTAACCATACTTTTTCAGGCCCGATGCCATAGTTGTTCAAAAGACGCAGTACTTCGTCAAGGTCACCTTTTTCTGCAACGACAAATTTGAAATTGGCTTTCGGGCTGGCGGAAAAAAAACGCAAGGCTTTGGCTTTCTCCCGCAGGTTTTTTGGGTTGTTGCTATTTTCCAGTTTTGGAGAAACGTTGTATTGGTCCACTACAGCATCGAACTCCAGCGTGGGAACAAGTGTGCCATTTGTTTCTATTTCAAAGCGATAATTGGCTGATTCTGCGCGCAATTCCAGCATCAACTCGGTCAGTGAAGCTTGTTGGAGCATGGGCTCTCCGCCCGTGAGGATGACGTTTGGGCAGTTGAATTTTGAAACAGTATCGGCTACCTCCTTTACCGAACATTCCGCGATCCAGCGCTTTTTGTCAAATTTCTGATAACCTGGTTTCGCATCGTTTACATGCTCAAAGCGGGTATTTTTCCAGTTCCAGGTGTAATCGGTGTCGCACCAAATGCAATGGAGATTGCACAAAGAAGTACGCACGAAAACTGAAGGCACACCAATACTCCGCCCTTCCCCTTGAATGGAGTGGAAGATTTCGGGAAGGCCGTTGAGTCGTGCGAGTTTTAACATTCGTTGCTAGTGGTTCGTTGTTCGTTGCTAGTTGTTCGTTCGCTTTGTGCTTGCGCTCGAACTGGTGGTACCGCTTTCAAGGGGTGTGGATGAAGCCTTTCAGGGCACTGAAAATTGGCGATTGTTTATTGAAATTGTTGTTCCGGACTCTTCGCAAAGAAGGTTCGCTTCGGACCGCTTTGATATTTTAAAGTCCGTTTCAAAACAAAGACGGAAATGATTTTTTCACACCATCCATTTTACCTTCCAGGAAAATGAGGGGATGAGAAGCCAAGTCCTCAAGCACATCACTTGGATATAGAAATGCCCTGTCGCGGAAAATTTCGCGTAATTCGGCGGAGTCCAATGCTGAAATGTTGCCCGCGAATTGTTCGGCGCGTTCAAAGCAATACTGCAAGCGATCTACTAAAAATTGAATGTCTTTTACCCAAACGACGGTGTCGGCGGGCAAAACATTCAATAGTGACACTTTCTGATCCTGCCGGAATCGGGTATTGAGGTTGGGTACGATGCTCAAACTGAGCAGGTTCTTCTGACTCAACTGGGTTGTAGGGTCGAAACTGCGGAGGGTCTCTACTTCATCGTCGAACAATTCGATGCGATAGGGTAGTTCATTGCCAAAAGAAAACAAGTCGATGATACCGCCACGGATGCTGAATTGGCCAGGTTCGTACACAAAATCGGCGCGTTCAAAGCCGTATTCCACCAAAACCTGGATCATAAAATCAACATCCAAACGCTCGCCTTTTTTTACCTCAATGCGGCTTTGTTGTAATATTTCTGGTTTTACCACCTTCTCAAACAGCGCTTCTGGATAGGCCACAATGATGCTGCGCTTCGATGGGTTGGAAATTTTACTGATCGTCTCAGATCGCTGCAAAATCTGCGTCTGGTTCAGGTCCTCAAAATAGGCGGGGCGTTTGAAAGAATCCGGGAAAAAGAACACGTCTTCTTTGTCGATCATGTCTTCCAGATCATCATGGCGGTAAGAAGCTTCCTCTTTGGAGTTGGAAATCAACAGGTGAAATACATTGCCAGCGGCCTTCTGCCCTTTTAGGCTCGCTGCAATGGCAAAGGATTCTTGCGCACCCGTGAGGCCGCTCAATTGCAGCCGGATGCTATCTGAAGGGCTTTCAAGGTGATGGAGGATTCTGTTTACTGCCGGGTGGTCGGCATAATGACCCAACAAGTGTTGTAGGTTGCTCATAGCAGGGCAAAGGTAGGGCTCCTCAGAGTGTAAACTTGTACCCTACACCTCGAATTGAATGAAAAAATTCTGGCTGTTTGGCATCTGCTTCAAAGTACTTGCGGAAAGCGAGGATAAAGTTGTCGATCGTACGGGTGCTTGGGTACACATCGTAACCCCAGACGGATTGGAGGATTTGGTTGCGGCTCACGACTTCGTTTTTACGCTCGGCGAGCAATTTCAGCAGCATGGCCTCTTTTTTGGTCAGCATGAAGTCTTCGCCGCGGTAATTGTGGGCTTCAAATGTTTCAAAATTGGCTCGATTGCCCCCAAATTCGAATATTCCGATGTCTTCCCCTTTCACCCGTTGGCTGCGGCGCAGCAATTTGCTCACCCGGAGCAACAACTCTTCCAAATTAAAGGGTTTGGTCAGGTAATCATCCGCGCCTTTTTTGAGTCCGGTGACGCGATCTTGCGCGGTGTCTTTGGCAGTGAGCAGTAATATTGGCACCTCCAGGTTGGTCAGGCGCACCTGTTCGGTGATGCTAAATCCGTCCACATCTGGCAGCATGACATCGAGCAGCAGCAAGTCGAAGTGCTGGCCGCCGATCATTTCAAGGGCTTTTTTTCCGTTGCCGGTACTAACCACCTCGTAGCCTTCCAGCTCGAGGTTGAGTTTTACCGCGTCGCGGATATGGGTTTCGTCTTCTACTAGGAGGATGCGCATTTTAAATGGGTTTCAGGTTTCAAGGTTTCAGGTTGCTAAAAAGGGTTTCATAGTTTCAGGTTTCATGGTTTCAGGTTGGCGTTGCTATTGGTATTTGTGGAGAAGGGGTTATATGATGTTGTGGTGGTTGAAAAAATCGTCGGTGTGCCAGAGTTGGAAGTGTTCGTTGTTTTCGAAGTGTTTGATGAGTTTTGTGTCTGTTGTGACGATTATCTTTTCTTTGGTTGTTTCGGCTGATTCGAATAAATATCGGTCACTTTCAATATTGGTTAAAGGTGGTTCTTCGGGCCGCGTTAGTATCGTTTCGATTTC
>JBBRWA010000424.1:0-3843 GCA_038246345.1 Chitinophagales bacterium | reverse complement strand
TCGATCAGCAGGGAAAAGTGGCCACGCTGGCGAATTAGTAGGCCGAAGTAGGCCGGGTGGGGGAGCTTGAGGGGCTTTTTGAAGAACAAATAACCCGCACAAAGCGGGCTTTTATTGAAACACCCGTTTCAAAATGGCGCATCCGGCGTACACTGGCGGGTGTACACGTGCTAACAGCCATCACCCGCACTTGCCTGCTGCGCTACCAACAATTGGCGGGAAGGCACCGTAAACTACCCCTCGCCAACCGTCGTTTGATGGTGGTGGATATGGAAAAATGGTCGAACAAGTGGCGCTCCTTGCGGTTTCTGCTGTTCAGTCGATGAGCTATTTACGGTGTAAATTCCAGTCTGCGCAGAATTTTCGATTGAAACAGAAACTTTTTCAATCGGTATTCGGTTTTTCATTTTGTCAACAAGGTCAGTTGGCCACCATTTCATCGGAAAATCAAATTTCTGCAAGTGGGTGTTGATCTATCCATAATTTTCATCTGTCCATACGCCTTATGCTTTCCCGGTTCTTTAAACATTGGCGTGGTGCCTACCTGGGCATCCCAAAAGAGATTTGGTTTTTGTCATTTATAAGCCTGATCAACCGCTGTGGCTCTATGGTGATTGCATTTATCATGCTTTACCTGACACAGGAATTGCAGTTCGGTATCCGGGATGCGGGGTATACCATGATGTTATTTGGTGCTGGATGCTTGGTCGGATCGTATATCGGCGGCTGGCTTACAGATAAGGTAGGCAGTTTCCCGGTTCAATTTTGGAGCCTGGCGCTTAATGGTATCGTACTGATTCTCATGCTCCAGGTTCATACCTTTTGGGCGATGTGCTTCGCGGTATTTATCATGGCATTGGTTTCGGAGGTGTTCCGGCCCGCCAACTCGGTGGCTATAGCGGTCAATTGTACACCTGAAAACCGCACCCGGTCCATTTCACTGTACCGAATGGCCGTGAACCTCGGCTGGGCTGTAGCGCCAGCTTTCGGAGGCTTGTTGGTCGTACTGGGTTGGTCCTGGTTGTTTTGGGTAGATGGCCTTACTTGTATTGGCGCGGCATTGATGTTGTACGCCTTGATGCCACCAAAGCGTCAGCGGGAAAAAAAGGCCGAAGTAGCAATAAACACAGATATCGCCGAACCAGGAAAATCTCCTTATCGCGACAAAAAATTTCTGGTTTTTGCCCTGCTGACCTGCCTGAATGTGATCGTTTTCATGCAGTTTTTATGGACAATTCCCTTGTATTGGAAAGAGCAGTTCGGCTGGAGCGAATCAAAGGTCGGTTTGATGAGTGCGATAAACGGCCTGCTGGTGTTTTTAGTTGAAATGCCACTGATATTTCAGCTTGAGGGTCGGCGTACGCACATGCACTATATTCGGATAGGTCTCTTGCTTTATGCAGCCTCCTACCTCTTTTTTCTGCTCCCCATTGGGTTCACAGCGGTAGCAATATTGTACTTGATCGCGATTTCTTTGGGAGAAATGTTCGTTATGCCCTTTAGCAGCAATTTTGTTTATGGGCGTTCTACCGGCGCTTTTCAGGGGCAATACATGGCCCTGTATGGCATTGCCTGGGCTTTGGCCAACACCTTGGCACCTTTGTATGGCACACAGGTCGTCGCGGCCTGGGGCTACAACACCCTTTGGACCTTAATGGCCATACAGACTTTGCTGGTGTGGGGAGGGTTTTGGTACTTGGAAAAGGGAATGACTGGTGGCTCCGTCTTCAAGCGATCGGTAGGATAAACCTCGTAGGTCTAAAACCTCAGAAGCCTACCAAAAAAAACAAAGTTTTTTTTGGTAGGCTTCTGAGGTTTTAGACCTACGAGGTTTTAGGGCAAACTAATAATCGCGGCTGGCCCGCAAATTCAAAAACATCTTAAACCCAAATGTCACCGAAATTACCTTTGCCTGGATGTGGTAATTGGCATCCATTAACACTTCAAAATTTTTGTACACATCCCGGATATAAAAATAACCCAGCTCTGTGCCAACAGTGTAGTCAATGCCATAGCCAGTATCGTCCAATTCAATACCTGGCTCCGATTTGCGGGTGTCAAACTGGTAACGTACCCCTGCTTTTCCCATAGCGGTAAAAGCGGCACGTTTGGTTTTCGCGCACCGGTCGCCATTGGAGCGGTATTTGCCCAAACCTCCCTCAATCAGGGCATACGGGGTGGTGATGATGGAGTTTTCGAATTCATTGCTTTGTGGATCGGCAGTTACATGCGCACCGATACCGAGCCTGGCAACACTCCAGTGGGTGCCAACATTCATGGCCATGCCTAAGCCCAGGCCCAGGCGGTTAGCAACGTTCTCCACATCGGGTGCAACAACGTGGATGGCGGGAACATCCAAAAAGAGGCGGGATTTATCTTGTGCCGTAGCACTGAAATGTAGTGATGCCAACAAAGAGAAGGCGAGTAAAATTTTGTTCATAATGTCAGTATTTTCGTGAAGGATTCAGGGGGCAAGATACGCGTCTCCGTTTATTCGCTGCCCTAATTCCTGCGATCAATTGAAAGGAATTTTGATATTGAAATAGGCACAATGTACAAAGGACTGGAATAATGTCTGGTTGAGGCATTACTTTCGCCCCGAATTCTCCAATGTATTCCCATGGCAAAAAAATCTACAGCTTCCACCCGATCATCGGCTCAGAACAAATCTGACAGCAATATTCCTGTTGAAAAATGGCTCCCATGGGCGCTTGCAGGGCTTGCGTTCCTGCTTTTTGCTACGGGCTTCAAGAACGAAATGTTGGCTATGGACGACCATACGGCGACCTTGAACAACCCGGCGGTGACGGATTTCGCGCTCTTCAGCGATTTCAACCTGGGCATGTTTGCGCCAGTTACCTGGTTGGGGTATGCCATCGCCTTTCAATTCGGCGGCGAAAGCAGTATTTTGTACCACGTGTTGAGTGCGCTGGTACATGCTGCCAATGTGCTGCTGGTGTTCCAATTGTTCCGGCAATTGGGCAGCAACGTGACGGTGGCAGGCTTCGTCGCTTTTTTCTTTGCCATTCACCCGATACAAGTTGAGTCCGTAGCCTGGATCGCGGGTTTTAGTACGCCGCTATTTTCATTGTTCAGCTTGCTGGCCATGCAATTTTATGTGAAGCATTGCGCCGAGGAAAGGATGGGCACTAATTTCTGGATGGCAGTAGGCATGTTCTTATTGGCTTGTTTGTCCAAATCAGCTGCCGTTACATTGCCGCTCACCCTGCTTGTATTGGATATTTGGTTGAAACGTCCGCAAGACATCAAGCTTTACCTCGAAAAAACTCCATTTGTCGCCATTTCCCTGGCTTTTGGTATCCTAACCCTATTTTCCCGCCAACACGCTGGTCAGTTGGACCAACCTGCCGATTTCAACCTGCTCGATCGCGGGTTGATGGCTTGCCATACTGTTCTGTTTTACTGGAAAAAAATACTCATGCCCACTGGCCTGAGCATTTGGTATCCATTTGTCAAAACGAACGGTGCCTGGGATTGGACTTACTATGCATCGCCCGTGCTGCTTGCGGGGATTCTGTTTGGCGCATGGCGCAGCCGCAACGCCATGCCGTTGCTATGGATTGGCATTTTGTTCTATTTGTCCAATATTATTATTGCATTGCCTTGGGCCACCTTTGGCTCTTTTGAGTTGCGTTCAGATCGCTACAATTATCTGGCTTGCCTGGGTATTTTTGTGATTTTGACCGCGTTACCAGCCTATTTTAGCGAAAAAAAGCCCTCCTGGGTGACCCCTTCATGGGCTGCATTGGTTGGATTGGGCGCTATATGGCTGATCGCTGCGGGTTCCCGTGTTTTGGAATGGAAAAACACCATTTCCCTGAT
>JBBRWA010000423.1:0-3856 GCA_038246345.1 Chitinophagales bacterium | reverse complement strand
TAAATAATCGGAAGCGCCAAAAGCGAAGCCTTTGCGTTGTGGTCGTTATTACTTACTGGTTTTGATCACCTTACCTGTCTTCACCCTTTCACCATCACTTGTTACTACCCACCAATACATCCCTTGCGGCAGTTGCGCTACCTCAATCGTTTGAGTGCCAAAAGCGAGGTTGCTTTCAACAGCAAGCCGGCCATAAGAATCGTAAAGCCTGAATTGCATGTTTTTCAATGAAATGTCTGGTGATATTGTTAAGAAATCGCTGAAAGGGTTCGGCCAAACCTTTACGCCAGGTTCCTGATCTGTTGGATCGGCGGTTGATACGGGCGTATTAATGCCCAAGGTGTCACAGGGGCTATTGGGGAAATCATACAACCTGAAATTCGGGAAATAGGGCAGCCCGCGTACCGACCAATTGGGCAACTGCACACCAAGTGAATCGAAATCGAAGTCGTCACTAAACGGATCGGAAAGGACGGGCCTCAGGGTACTTCTGTTCATGAGGCTGAAATAGAGCTTGCCGTCGGGGCCGCGCTGGAAAGTTTGCAGGCTGCGTCCCCGGATTTGCGCTGGACGCACCAGCGTGTCAAAAACAGGGCTTGAGGCGTTGAGGTCGGCTTTGTACAGGGTCAGAAAGCCATCGGTTATCAATTGGCTGCCATCATCTGAAAAGGCTACGCTGCCGCCGCCAAATGTCTGGGCAGGCAGGGGCAACCACATTGGATTTGAAAATTTGCCCGTGCAGCGGTTAAAGTTCATCACCGTGGCCCCACAATTCTGTAACCGGGCATATCGGCTGCCATCGGGAGAAAATATGCTGGAACCAACCCGTCGGCATTTCATGTCAGGGCCAATGGTTTGCAGCGGGTATTCCTTGATACCAAAGGGCGAAAGCAGCAATACGTGGTATTTATTTTTCCGCAGTTCCGGGACAACGATCCACCAATCGCGGCCGTTCCCATGCCTGACAACGGAGAATGGCTCGTAGGTGCGGTAGTTGTAGGAAGGCTGATACGTCACTTCAAGGATTTTTTCATTGACGTATTGCAATATACCAGGCCCGTTTGCCAGCACCGACCAATACAGCGGTCCATACGTCAGTTTTCTGTCGGGGTGATAGTCCACGGCCATGTGCAACAGGATGATATTGGTGTTTTCCCTGCCCGGCCAAGGCAGGAACATGGCGCCGTTTGGACTGATATAGCCAATGTCGGGGCAAACCCGGTTGCGCATGGCGCCAGGGTTCATGGCATCTTGATGGTATAGAATCTGACCGGCTGCATTGGCAATATTGCAGCCATTGGAATAGAACTTGAGCTGGCCCGTAGAATCGGAAAAAGCCGCAACCGTGCTTTCAAAATTCATATTCAAGTTCGCAGCTTGTACCGTCGGCGCGCCATTGTCAAAACGCATCAAAAAGTTGCCGTTGAAAGGTTGGCCGGGATATTCGGTGAAACCTCCTGGCCAAACATTGTCGTGCTTTTGGGCACTAATTGCTGCGATTTCAAGGAAGAAGGCTAGGATGAAAATTGTTTTTTTCATTGTCTATCAGGTTTTAAATCATGTTTTACAGGTTTTTCTCCCCCCTCAGCATGTTCCCGGCGCAGCCTTTCTTCCCAAGCCACCTTTAAATGATCCCCCCAAAGCCGCTTTTCTGCACGGGCTTCTTCGCTTGGGGTGGCTGGCACCATAGGCAAAACGGTATAATCATTTTGTGGTTTCACCCGGGATTTGCCTGCAGCATCGTACAAGGTTTTTATGAACCCGTCGCCCGCTTGCTGTGCATTCAGCGAGTCACAAGGGCTGCCTTCGTTTTCGCCGAGGCGATAATTGGGGTAGTGGCACATGGTAAGGCCATACCAACGTGGCAGTTTAAAACTGCCAAAATTCATATCCGCTGCAAGTCCAGGTAAAAGCGGTCGCTCGATCCGGTTCATACAACGTGAGCTACCAGTATAGGTTGAGGCATATATTTTGCCGTCTGCGCCCTCCTGTAATTCAGAAATTGCTGTAGACCAAGGTGGCGCGGGGCTATACGTCCAGTTATAACGCCCCAGAGTATCAAAAGAAGTGCTCAGGTTGTTGGCCTTCATATCTATGTACCACACCATAGAAGGTTTACTCAGGTACAAAAAACGGGAATCCTGTGAGAAGGCTGCTGACCAACTGTATACTTCTGGCGGGTAAGGCAAAATGCGAAGGTTAGAGAAAATCCCAGTACAGCGGTCAAAGTCCATGATACGCGGGCCACTTTTACCATCATGCCGAATGTAGATTCTACCATCTGGCGAGAAAATGCTTTTACTGATGAACTCGTTGAAATCTGGGTTGAAAACTGGGCCAATAGTCTGTTCAAAAGGGCCAGAAATCCCATCTGGGCTGAGCAAAAAAGTGTATTGAATGGGAAAACGATGTTTACCCACCGTGATCCACCAATCTCGGCCGTTGCCATGTTTGCAAGCTGTAGGCCAGCATAAATCCCCAGCTACTAGCACCTGGTTTTTGGCCAGTACTTTTCCGGCGCCGTTGTTGGCAGCCATATCGACAATGGAAAAATAAAGTGGGGAAATCCTTAAATAAAAGCTGTCCACATCATATTCTGTTGCGGTATGAAAAAGTACATATTGGTTGGGATGGCCAGGGTATGGTAACGCAAAGGGGCCTATAGTGCTGCCGTAGCCATTTTGGGCAGTAATGTCCCAATAATCTCCTGGGTTGATGGTATCGCCATTTTCAATCAACTGGTGTAAATAATTGTGAATGGATATCCCATTTGTGTAAAATAGCAGGTTGCCGGAGGAGTCTGAACAAGCAGTGCTATAATATTCAAAATTTAATTTCTGATTGGTCTTGATCGCCACCGTAGGGGTGTCGTTAAAGGAAATGACAGTTCCACCGAATTCTGATGTGATCGGCTGGCCAGTGTTGTAACCTATGGTCCAGTTGTAATCATGTTTTTGAGCATTAAGCTGCGAAACTGTAAAAATGACCAAAAGCGGCAGTAAAAAGTATCTTGAACTCATAGGCTTGAATGAATTTGCCCGGAATCGTTGCATTCAACGATTCCGGGCGGGTCAGGTTGTTACTTTAGCAAATGGAGTTTTAGCGTTTGCGGGTGTGCCCCAAATGGCGTTACCGTTAACAGATAAAGTCCATTAGGCAAATCTTTGGTGTCCGTAATTTGGAGCATTGCTTCCTTTGTCGTCCATTGTCGAAGTATCTTGCCTGTTAAATCTGTTAAAGATAACAGCGTTTTTTCGGTTGCGTTTGGCAATTTTACGAAAAATTCGCCATTGGATGGATTGGGAAATATCAAAGCAGCAGAATCCTCAACTTTAGTTCGTAGCTTTTGCGCCCTTTCTTGTACTGTACAATCAAGATCGTTGCTGGCATCCAGGGGCAGATCGAGCGCCAAGCGAGCCAATACCACCGCTTGACAACCTCACAAAAAAGCTGTAACTTTGAAAACACGCTTTCAACCACTTGAAAATCGGCATGAGGTTGGTTTGGAACGTTGGGCGGTGGTGGAGGAGCACCAAGCAAAGCTGAAAACGCTAAGGCTGGCATCAATGGTCGGCTGGCGCACTATAATTTCATAATACCAACACTATTGGGTTCCCAACTGCAAGGCTCTTCTTTTAGAAAGACGCTCGGGTTCCACCAATACTGATTGAGAGGTTGCAAGACAATCAAAGTGCTTGTCTACATCATTTCAACCGTAAACCCAACGACAATGCTACCCATGCCTGCCAAAACCAATACCGATCTACATGAAAAAATGTACAGAATCCGCAACTTTTTAGGACTCAAACAAGCTGAAATTGCCTTTAGGATGAATGATATCAGCCCGGCAGCTTAT
>JBBRWA010000422.1:0-3916 GCA_038246345.1 Chitinophagales bacterium | reverse complement strand
ATGTTCGTGGTTTGGAACGGCCACACATACATTGCCTTGTTGATGGGCGACAACACCGCCCAAACCACCACCGCGGTAATGACCCACCAAGTGAGCTCAAGCAGGATGCGTACTATTAATTGTTTTTGCATGAAATAGGTTTTTTCCAAAAATGGAAGCCGCTGTTCAGAACGGAGGTCAAAGGTATGAAATTAGCTGTTGGCTGTTTTACCCGCCGTAGCTGTTGCGCAGGAGGGTGGCCATTGGCTGCACAAGGAAACAAACTTTTCCGGCTTTTGATTTTCAGCTCCATTATTAATATCAGATTCAAATAGCTTGAGCTGCAGGAATATAATTTCGTGGCAAACTGCCCAAGCTGTGCTGTCAACGGGGAGTGTTCAAAAGTCCCCTGATTTTCCGACCTTGCCGCTGAAAAACAACGCTCCAAAAAAGCACAAAAGCTGTCCAAACTGTCCACACCGTCTACCGTCTACCGTCTACCGTCCTTCATGTCTGAGCCGCTAAAAAACATATTCTCCCGCCCACTCGTTGAAACGTTTGCCGCTGACGTGCAAAACGTTTGGTCTGCGTTTCCAAGACAGGATTTTTTGAACCAATTGTTTGACAAATCTTATGAGGCTTTAGAACTAAAACAGCGCATCCGGCAAATCAGCCACATGTTGCGGGCGCAGCTTCCGGCGGAATACCCAAAAGCGCTGGATATTTTGCTGCAAACAACGCAGGGTTACCTCGACAAACACGGCGACAAACTGACCTTTGAATACTTATTTTTACCCGATTTTGTGGAAGCTTACGGGCTCGATTACCCGGATGAATCCATTCCGGCTTTGGAAACCCTCACGCGCTGGAGCAGCGCTGAATTTGCCGTGCGGCCATTTTTATTGCATTATCCCGAGCGCATGTACGCCCAAATGCTGGAATGGTCGGAGCATCCCAGCCCGATGGTGCGCCGCTTGAGCACAGAAGGTATACGCCCGCGCCTGCCCTGGGGAAAGGGAGTGCCTGCCCTCAAACAAGACCCAAGCCCCATTTTGCCCATCTTGGAACGCTTGAAAAACGACCCGGCAGAAACCGTGCGACGCTCCGTAGCCAACAACTTGAATGATATTGCCAAAGATCACCCTCAGCTTGTGTTAGACTTTGCCGAACGCTGGCGCGGGCTTTCGCCTGAAACTGACTGGGTAGTGCGCCATGCTTGTCGGGGACTGCTAAAAAAAGGAAATGTTGTCGCGCTTGCCCATTTCGGGTTCGAGCAAAACCTGAAAGGCCTTGAAATTTCCGAGTTGCGGCATTCGGTTCATGTCAAGGTTGGTGAGCGCCTCGATTTTTCATTTTTGGTAAAAAACAGCTCCCAAATGCCCGCGCAAGTCCGCCTTGAATACGGCATCGAGTACCAAACCCTTTCTGGCAAAATATCGTATAAAGTATTTAAAATAAAGGAGTTAAAACTGTCTCCAGGGGAATTTCAGTATATAAACCGCCACCAGCGTTTTTCGGATTTTACCACCCGGAAGCATTATCCCGGAAAGCATTTGCTGCGCATTTTAGTCAATGGCGCGGCGAAAGCAGAAGGCCCATTCATCGTTGGCGCATGAACTTCCCAACCCGCCACAACCACGACCACTCCCGTTGCAGCCTGAAATAGGGTTGTTGCTGTGCGCCAAAATCGCGGCGGCCCATTTCGATGGCGCGGATCATGCTGCCTTCAAAATCGAATACAGGCACTTCCAGGGTGTTTTTTGCATACCGTATCGCTTCCCATTTTAGCAACAGCGCTGAACCAGAATTGCGCAAATCAGGATCGTCGCCACTCGCGAGGTAATAGGCGGATTGGCTGTCCCAGACAAGCATCGCAGCTGAATGTACGCTGCCTGTTTCGGGATCCGTGGCGAAAAAAAGCTGACAGCAATTATGGCTGGATAGTGCAGCATAAAGCCGCTGGAAAAATTCCGGGGAGAATGGCAGACTCAAACCTTGCCGGGCAAAACTCAAACCAATAAGGCGCAGCAGTTCGCTGAGCGGCAAGTCGGAACGAACCCTCAATTGCTCCCCGGCCGTCCGAATTTTTTTCCGGTAAGCTTTGCTGATATTGTTGAACAGGGTTTCTTCCGGCTGATCCAGGGCCAGGGTATAGGAGTAGCGGGTGCTTTGCCGGAAACCGCGCCAGAAAAATGGCAGCCAGTTGGTCAGTGCATAATTCGTGTCTTGCTCAAATGCCGCCAAATCCTTGGGCATTTGTTCCAGCAAAGCTTCGTACAAACGGTTTTCATCGTTCAGGTTTCTGCATTCCGGCATAAGGTAAGGGCCGAGAAACTTACAGAGCTGCGGCATGGCTACGTAGCGCCAAAAGAACTTTTTTTTCAGGAAAAACGGCAAAGCGGCCACTATCCGGCCTCCTTTTTCCACCAATACAGCATCCCAAACCCCGCCTTGGCACACGGCATCCAGGTACCAGGGCTGCATGAACAGCGGCATATCGGGCGCGGTGGCCGCAAATTTTCGGTAGGATTCCTGGTTTGTCATGCGTTAAAGGCACAAAAGTAGCACCCCTGCTCACAATACTTTCCAAATACCCAAGGTTCCGCTTATTTTTGCTCCACGATGGGACAAATCAACTGGGTTTACCTCGACAACTGTGGCGGTCGGCATCGCGTTGGCTTGTTCCATGGCGACCGGACAGGGCATTTGCTGATCCACTGCAACATGAAAGTGGTGCAGATCGACTTTTCGGTACTGGAAACCAAAACCTACTCCTTTTTCATTGAAGATGAACTTTGTGAAGTCATCGCCGAAAAAATGCAAAACGGCCGTTTTGGCTACGAATTCCGGGTAAACAAGACCATAGACACGCCCCGCAACCGCATCCGCAGGGTGGATAACCGGCGAAACAACAGGTTATTGGCCCTTTTCATTGTTGGTGTGGTGATCGTGATCGCCGGCTTTGTCTTTGCCCTGACCAGTTATGGAAAACGGGAGGATATGCGCAGGATGTCAAAAACAAGCATCGCCCACAACCTTGGAAAATCGAACCAGCGAAAGTTGATGGAAACGGGCCGTTCCAGTGTCAGCACCCTGCATGTGGAAGCAATCAATGCAAAAAGAATTGGGGTGTACACCTTCAAAACAGCCGACAGCATCGAAATACGGGGTGTTTTCGAAGTAGCAGATACGGGCGTGATCCTGCTGCAAAACGGGTTCCCACTCCGCGACGGCGACAGTTTTGACACCTACTACCTGCCTTCCGACCCACAAGCACACCGGGTGGAATTGTTCCAGCCGACCAAAGCAACGGTAACCCGTTATATCGCCCATGCTTTAGCAGTAGAGGAGCATAGTTCCGGCGATTCCAGGGGAAAAAGCCTATGCCGGGTACTCACCGCAGCAGAACTTCTGCAGTGGCCGGCTTTGGCCGATTTTATTTTTCAAGATAAAACGGCGGTGGAGAATCCAGCACACAACAAAGAGACTTATTTGCGGCTGGTACGCGGGGGGGCGGTGGAGAAAGCGGTGGCGGCGGGGTGTTGGGATAAATAGACAGGCGCAAATAATTGGAAACATTAGGTTGATGGCCTATATTTGTAGCCACTAAAAACGCCCCGATAATAATGACATGCCAGATCAATTCTGGAAACGCCAATTGCGTGAATTTGACCGGAAGGGTTGGGTTCGCGCAATTGGCGTTTTTGGGCAATGAGATAGCGCACATACCCGCAACAGACGCCTGTGCTAAGTAGGGGAGATGGGACTTGGCATAGTCGTTAGTTGTGGCTAACCCGTAGTTGAACTAAACCGCTACGCGGTAGCTTCCCGCCCTGCCTAGGCCACCTAAAAACCTTGGCTTTTTTTCCCTGATATTTTGATGTCTCCGGTGTTATTTGGATTTTTGGTGATCTATTCACCAAAATATTCAACTTAT
>JBBRWA010000421.1:0-3922 GCA_038246345.1 Chitinophagales bacterium | reverse complement strand
GCCTGGCCCTGTCCATTTCAAGGTTGCACCAGGGGTATTACTGCTGGCCGTGATGGTGACAGAGGTTTCTGTACAGGTTACATTACCACCAACCGCGCTGACATCTGGCAGCTCGAAATCACCTAAGACCAAGGCTGTGGCGGTGGCCGTGCAAGCATTTGGTGCCGTAACAGTTAACACGTACAGGCCAGAATCGGCTACTACTGGGTTTTGCAAAGCTGAAAAGAAGCCTCCCGGGCCAGTCCAATCAAAGGTTGAACCCATAGTACTGGAAGCACCACTAATGGGAATACTCTGCGCGCCACAAGTGACAGTACCACCATTGGCACTGGCATTGGGTGCCAGCGTATCGCCAGTTACCGCGGTAGATGCAGTGCTGGTACAACCGTTCGCGCCAGTAACAAGTACGGTATAAGTACCGGCATCTGTCACTGCGGGATTCTGGATCAATGCCGTAAAACTATTCGGGCCTGTCCAGGCAAAAGTATTTCCTGCGGTTCCAGGGCCTCCATTAATCGTAACAGTAGGCGTTGTGCAACTTATTATGCCAGACGTCGCGGCATTTGCGCCGGGCGGCGTGTTGTCTAGATTAACGATGGCAGCGCCGCTGGACGTGCAATTGTTGATGGTATCCGTAACAATGATTGTGTAATTACCTGGGGTAACAACTGTAGGCGATTGGAGGGTAGAACTAAAATTATTAGGGCCGGCCCATTGAAATAAAACGGTGCCGGGCGTGGATTGGACCGTAATTTGTGTCGACGTTACAGCACAGGAGAGCGTTGCGCCAACAGTGCTTACAATTGGTGGAGTGGTGTTTCCATTCACACTGGCCGTTGCCGTAGAAGTACATCCATTTCCACCGTTGGTAACGGTAACGGCATAGGTGCCTAGTAGGGTGGCCGTTGGACTGGCAATAGTGGCGGTAAAGCCATTTGGGCCGCTCCAAGCCCAAGCGGGCGGGTTGGCATTGGAACTAGCCGATAACGCAACAGAACTGACAGTGCAATTCAAGGTGCCACCAGTAGCAGATAATGTTGGGGCGATGGTGTTCGACCCGATGACAATGGTATCTCTCTTTATACACTGTATCCCACCGCCATTAAGTGTGGCACTGAGTATATAAGTTCCAGCCGCTGTGACCGCCAGGCTATTGGTGTTGCCCAATGATTGTCCGGCAAGATTTCGCCAATTGAAAATTGTTCCAACGGGTGAAGAAGATGCCGTTAGTGTAACAGCAATGGTATTGCAGGTTAGTGTCCCGCCACCATTAATATTGGCAACCGGATCCAGCACGATAATGGAGAAATTGACCACACTGTCACAGCCCTGATAGGATTCGCACATGTGGGCAAAACTGCCACCAGTGGAATATGGTTCATCGCAAATGGTGACAAAATCTCCAGCGCAAATTGTTTTAGGCGTTAAAAAGGTGAGCAGGGGTGTTTTGACGTTGACCTGTTGTCGCACAACACTGTCACATCCCAAGTAAGAATTTATGGTCGTCTGGTACAAGCCAGACATAGGAGCTTGGTCACCCCAGGGCAAAGTGTAGGGGGTGTCTTCGAAACACACAGTTGCTGGCGGCAATGTTGTAGGCGGAATTGGGGCTACGACAATCGATCGGCAAGTAGAAGGCCCATTTAAATTGCAGGAATTTACCGCTTGAACACATATAGTGCCGCTGGTTGTTCCAAAGGTGATTTGAACTGAATTACCCGCGTCTCCTGCCAAAACCTGTTGCGGGGATGACATGCCATTGATAAGCCAGCCACTAGGAACCGACCAATTATAGGCGCCAGCATTGGCCACTGGCGGGATGGTATAGGTCACCGTTGCACCGGGACATACAGGGTTTGGGCCCTGAATGGGGCCGATATTGTTTCCGATTGGCGGCGCTATTACCGCAATTGGAGGATTAACAGTGATACTAAAAGTACATTGATCACCACCGAATCCATCGATCAATAAGTAATAGTTCGAACCTGGATTGAGTGGTACATCTATCAGACTGACCGGATTGCCGCCATTCCCCATACTACCACCGTTACAATCAATTGGGGGGCCGTTGCAGTCATCGTACAAAGCGATCTGGACGCCATCACCATTCGTGCAATTTATAGGTGTTGCGGTAAAGGTCGCTTGTGGCGCGCCGGCAATAAATCCCAACCATTGAGAATTTTCAATGGAACCACAAAAACCTGGCGCAGAACCTGAGCTATAACCCGTTGTCGAACTGACCAGACCATTGAAGTTGCAGTATATGCACGTAATCTCACAATCCTCGGAAGGTGCCTGGCCGGGCATACATGGTGGCGGTAGCTGGGCCTTGGCAGACAATGTGACCAGTAGGAAAACTGTCAGCAGAAAATTAAATCTCATCTCGAAAAAAATAAAATGTAGTGATGGATTATCGCAACAAAGTGAGGTCACCTTTGTACAGAATTGTTTGTCCGTCAATAAATCTGACAGATGCTTGATACACAAAAACACCTGGGTTGAGGCGTTGTCCCTTATACTTTCCGTCCCATCCGTTGGAAGGCTCGTTTGGCATAAAATTTTGTTTCCCAAAAACCTGGGTTCCCCATCGGTCAAAAATCAAGAACGATTCCACTTCGACTACGTCGAGTCCACCATAAATGTAAAAGATGGGTTCCTGTCCGGTTTCAGGTTTGAAAATATTGGGGATGTAGATGTTTCGGGGCTTGTCGACGCGGATCAATACTTCATCGTGGGCAATACAGCCATTAGAATCTACAATGGTTACCGTCACCCGCCAGGAATTCAAAGGCAAAAAGTTTTGTTCTGAAGGCTTTCGGGTGAGGGAAGAATCCAACAATGGTTGCCAGGAAACAGTTTTTAAAGTCGAAAGAGGCAAGGTTGCTTCCACCGAAAGATGCACCGAGTCTCCTAACGCTGCCTCAATATCTGCACCAAGATCAGCCAAAAGTTGATCTGGTTGTGTTAAAGTTAGCTGTGCCGTGCTGGATTCGCAGCCATTGGGATCCAATAACGTGACAACATAGTTTCCAGGTTCAAGATTGCTGAATACCGGACTTTGTTGAAATGGCCCCCCGTTCAAAGAATAAACCAGCGGGAGATGTGCTGTGCTTGTCGAGTCAACGGAAATAGAACCATTACTTTCTCCATAACAGCGAATCCCATTCAGTGAAATTGCTTCCACTTCTGGCACCTGGTTGTCTAATACCACCATGACCTCATCTGTTGCGGTGCAGCCAGCAGCGTTCGTCACCAGTAAAGTATAAGTACCCGCATTAGCGACAAATATTTGTTTGGTATTGCCCAAATATAGGGTGTCCAAAGTCCAGGAATAAGTGCCAGGGCTGGTATTGGTGCTGCCTAACGTAACGGTTGTCTGGTTGCAATTGATGGCCTGATTTTCACCTGCATCAGCAACGGGTGCCGGATAAATAATGATTGTCACCGTTTCCGCATCGCTAACGCAAGGTGCAAGCGCATTTAAAAAATATCGAAATTTATAGGTGCCTGCCGGTTGTCCGCCGGTATTGAACTCCCCAAGCGCTGCATTAAAAGCACCGGGCAACGAGGGCACAGCCGAAGTTTCAGACCATTGGCCGCCAAAATCTGCCCCGGTTATCAAGTTTGACAGCACTATTGGCAGGTCAACACCCGCGCAAAATTCTACCGGCGCGTTGGCGGTGCCAGCATTCACAGGTTGATTTACCGTAAGGGTCACCGATCCATTGAGCTGGGTCGTACAGGTGGGTAAAGTGCCATCGGAGACATTTTGTAAATTATAGACCCATGTACTGGCATGTAATGGGTTCAAAACCACCGGCTGGTTGTTGGTAATAATCCGACTACTGGCTACGCCACCATCCAAATAGTTTATCGTCAACGGATAGGTGCCAGTTCCTGTAAATGTAATCGTACCGACATT
>JBBRWA010000420.1:0-3959 GCA_038246345.1 Chitinophagales bacterium | reverse complement strand
ATTATCAATCTTTTCGCATTGACAACTGTTGCGCGTGCCGGCCATTTGGATACCCTGGAAATATCCAGCCCGTCCATGCAAAAGGTGATTCGATGCCTGGTCATTACCCCGGATAATTACACTGTTTCCGAAAAAACCTACCCGGTGCTGTACCTGCTTCATGGCTGGAGCGGCAACTACGCTGGCTGGCTTACGGATGCGCCACAGCTCCGACAACACGCCGATACCTACCAAATGATCCTCGTATGCCCCGACGGCGGTTACGACAGTTGGTACCTCGACAGTCCGGTAGACAGTACCATGCGCTACGAAACCCATATTTCGAAGGAAGTAGTGGACAGGATTGATGTTGATTACCGTACCATCCGCAGTCCGGCAGGTCGCGCTATTTCGGGGTTGAGTATGGGCGGGCATGGAGCCTTGCTTTTAGCCATAAAGCACCCGGATGTATTTGGCGCAGCAGGCAGCATGGCCGGCGGTTTGGACTTCAGGCCATTCAAAAAAAATGACTGGGACTTGAAAAGGGTGCTCGGAAATCCCAAGGATTTTTGGAACAACTGGGAGGAAAATTCCGTTGTTAATCTCCTACACCGCTTGAAAGGGCAAAAAACACCCCTTATCATCGATTGCGGCATTGGTGATTTCTTTTTGGAAACCAACCGAAATATCCACTGCTGCCTCCTGAAAATGGAATACCCGCACGATTACACCGAACGTCCGGGCGAGCACAACCAGGAATACTGGCGCCATGCCGTGGACTTTCAAATTTTATTCTTTGACCAGTTTTTCAAACATGAACTACCGTAAAAATATTCTCGAAACCATCGGCAACACGCCGCTCGTGCAGCTCAACCGCGTGGTTTCTCAGATTCCCGGACTGATTTTGGGCAAGGTGGAAACCTTCAACCCCGGCCACTCCATCAAAGACCGCATGGCCGTCAAAATGATTGACGACGCGGAAGCGCGGGGCGACCTCAAACCGGGCGGTACCATCATCGAATGCACTTCGGGCAATACGGGCATGGGCCTGGCGCTGGTGGGGTGTGTGCGCGGGTATCGCTGCATTTTTGTCACCACCGACAAACAGAGCAAGGAAAAGGCCGATATGTTGAAAGCCCATGGCGCTGAAGTGATTGTGTGCCCCACCAACGTCGGGCCGGATGATCCGCGCTCCTATTACTCCATTGCGCGCCGCCTCAGCACAGAGATCCCCAACTCTTTTTGGTGCAATCAATATGACAACCTTTCCAACCGCCAGGCGCACTACGAAAGCACCGGGCCGGAGATTTGGGAACAAACGGACGGCAAAATCACCCACCTCGTCGTGGGCGTAGGCACGGGCGGCACCGTGAGCGGCACGGCCAAATACCTCAAAGAAAAGAACCCCAACATCCAGGTTTGGGGCGCTGACGTGTACGGCTCCGTGTTCAAAAAATACCACGAAACGGGCATTTTTGACCCCAAAGAGATATATCCCTACATCACCGAAGGCATCGGCGAAGACATCCTACCCAAGAATGTGGATTTCAGCCTGATCGACCATTTTGAAAAAGTGACCGACAAGGATGCAGCCCTCTGGGCGCGGCGCATTGCGCGGGAAGAAGGCATTTTGCTCGGCTACTCGGCTGGCAGTGCCCTGGGCGCCCTTTGGCAAATGCGCCATAAACTCACGAAGGACGACGTGGTGGTCGTGATTTTCCACGACCACGGCAGCCGCTACGTCGGTAAAATCTACAACGACACCTGGATGCGCGAGCGCGGATTCCTGGAAGACGAGCTCAAAGTTGGCGACCTCGTTGCCCGCAAAAAAGACAAGCGTTTCATCAGCGTTCAAGCCAGCGAAACCGTCCGCAATGCCTTCAACGTGATGAAAACCAACGACATCAGCCAAATGCCCGTGTTGGACAGCGATAAAATCGTTGGCTCCATCAGCGAGACACAGGTACTCCATTTCCTGCTCGAAAATCCCCTCAACAATTCAGAAAAAGAAGTGCGCAGCGTGATGGGCGAGCCGTTCCCGACCGTAAAAGAAGACCTGCCGATCAGTCAATTGAGCCGTTTTATTTCCAAGGAGATTCCAGCTTTTGTGACGACGGATATGTCTGGGGGGATGCATGTGGTGACGCAGTATGATTTGATACAGGCAATGTGAGGGAATGCGGATTTTGGAATGCGGATTTTGGAGTGCGGATTTTGGAGTGCGGAGTGCGGAATGGGTGGCGCTAGGCTAGCTGCCTTTCAAAATGTGGAGTTTTGGTGGGATTGTGCTGAGGATTTGGGTTTGGGGTAAAGCGCCCAATCTGCTCTGTGAAAGGAGTGGGTTGGGCGTTTTTTTTGGGGGAGGGGGAGAGATTGCAGTACCAGGAACATCTGCTGTAACAGTACGGAACAAGGATTGGGCTCAGATTTATCATCTGGGTATTTGGTGCATTTGAAAATTTTTATTCGCTTTGAGTATGATAGAGGGCTTATCGAGCGGGTGAAAAAACTTGTTGGAGTGCAATGGAGCCAATCTGAAAAGGCTTGGTATGTTCTGGACTCAACGTTGTATCGCGAAAAATTCGGCTTAGCGCCCAAAAATCTTACCGGGAAAGCAGTATTGTTGAATATTCATTCTGCCAATCAGCCTGCACTTCAACGTTACCTTGAGACATTACAGTTAAAGGCATACAGCCCCAATACGATCAAAACATATCTCAACGAATTTGCACAATTGCTTTATACGCTGAAAGAAAAAAATGTGGATACGTTGGATGAAACGAGGCTTAGGAGTTATTTTCTGTACTGCATTAATACTTTAAAGCTATCCGAGAACACCTTGCATAGCCGAATCAATGCCGTGAAATTCTATTTTGAACAAGTGCTAAAAAGGAGCAAGTTCTTTATGGAAATACCGCGACCCAAGAAACCGTCTATTTTACCCCAAGTGATAAATACCCAAGATATCAAGAAGCTGTTCGAGGTGACCACCAACCTGAAGCACAATACCATGTTGAAGCTATGTTACGGCATGGGTTTAAGAGTAAGCGAAATTGTACAAATTAAGATCACCGATGTTGACAGCAAAAACATGCAGGTATTCATAGAAAAAGCGAAGGGTAAAAAGGATCGCTATGCCAACCTGCCTGAAAGTATATTAGTGCAATTGCGTGCATACTTTTTGGAATACAAGCCCAAGAAGTATCTGTTTGAAGGGTTATATGGCGATCAGTATAGTATTCGAAGCGCGCAACAGGTTTTTTCGGATGCTCTAAAGAAGGCCAAAATCAACAAAAAAGTGGGCATACATGGTTTGCGGCACAGTTTTGCAACCCATCTACTCGAGGCAGGTACCGACATTAGTTTCATACAGGAATTACTTGGTCACAATGACCTAAAAACCACGTTGCGTTATACCCATGTGAGTAAGCAGACGATTAAAAACATCCAGAGTCCTCTGGACAAGCTATAACACAATCAAAACCAATACCAAATGAAAGGTCTAAACAAAATTATGCTGATTGGCAACTTGGGTAAAGACCCTGAGGTGCAAACACTAAACGGCAGCATTAAGGTTGCCAAATTCTCCTTAGCAACCACGGAAACCTACAAGGACGACAAAGGCCAAGCCCATGCACTGACAGAGTGGCACACCATTATATTGTGGCGTGGTCTGGCTGATCTTGCGGAGAAGTACCTGCGGAAAGGAAGTACGGTGTATTTGGAAGGAAAAAACAAAACCCGGTCTTATGATGACAAGCAAGGCAACAAGCGGTATGTGACCGAAATCATCGGGGACCATATCCTGATCTTGGACAAAAAAGAGCAGTAGGAAAGGTGCGCATTTTGTATTGTGGCACTGGGTAGGTTTCAGAATTTGAAGATGCGCATTTTGTATTGCCAAAGTGTTCTAATGCAGGCAACCGCTTTGCAATAGCTTCATTTTCAGCAATTTAATTCCAAAAATATTTTTTTTCGTT
>JBBRWA010000419.1:0-3961 GCA_038246345.1 Chitinophagales bacterium | reverse complement strand
TCCGAGCGTAGCGAGGAACCTGGTATTATATCCCAACTCAGGTTCCTCGCTACGCACGGAATGACAAAACTGCATTGTATTCGATAGGGGTACGCACTCTCCAACACCACCGGACAATGATCCGAATGCACCACCGAAGTCAACTGCCGGGCGGCCACGATTTTATCTTTCAAATTGTTGGACACTGATTGATAATCAATGCGCCAGCCTTTGTTGTTGCCCCGTGCGCCTGCGCGGAAGGTCCACCAGCTGTACTCAACCAATGCAGGATTGACGTATCGGAAGGCATCCGTAAAGCCGCTCTCGAACCAGCGCGTCATCCATTCCCGCTCTTCCGGCAAAAAGCCGGAGGTTTTTTTATTGCCTTTTGGATCGTGGATGTCAATTTCAGTATGGGCAATATTGTAATCGCCTACGATGATAAGGTTTGGGCGCTCCTTTTTCAGCTCCTGGATATAGTTGAAAAACCAGCCTAAAAATTCCATTTTGAAACCCTGGCGATGATCGCCGGTGGTGCCGGAAGGGAAGTAACAATTGAGTAAGGTTAGTTCCCCGAAATCGGCGCGGAGGATGCGGCCTTCACAGTCATAATCGAGTACGCCACAGCCATTAATCACTTGATCAGGTGCTGTTTTCGAAAAAATGGCCACGCCACTATACCCTTTTTTTTCTGCCGAAAACCAATTATGGTGATAGCCCAATGCCTCCAGTTCCAGCAGCGGCACATCATCGCGCATGGCTTTGATTTCCTGCAAACAAACAATATCGGGCTTCTCCACTGCCAGCCAATCAAGAAAACCTTTGTTGATGGCGGAGCGGATGCCGTTGACGTTATAAGAAATTATCTTCATAATTTTAAAGGTTTCAGGATTTTAGGGTTTCAGGGTTTCAGGGTTTACGCGATCTGTTGTCAAATTTGGAAGGTAGTTTCAAGGCCACGTACTACTCGCGTAAACCCTGAAACCTTTTAACCATGAAACCATGAAACCCCCTCTTTTTAGCCTTGCACGAGCGTCCCAATGGCTTCTCCCATCAAAATACTCCGCAGATTGTCATGTTTGTTGATGTCAAAAACGATGATCGGCATGTTGTTTTCCTGGCAGAGGGTGAAGGCTGTCATGTCCATTACTTCCAGTCCCAGGCTGATAACGCGGGCGAAGGTAAGCTTGTCGAATTTTACTGCCATCGGATCTTTTTCCGGGTCAGCGTTGTAGATGCCATCGACACGCGTGCCTTTGAGGATAACATCGGCGCGGATTTCGCTGGCCCGGAGTGCCGCGGCGCTGTCGGTGGTAAAGAATGGGTTGCCCGTTCCGGCGGCGCAAATCACCACGCGACCTTTTTCAAGGTGTCGCATGGCGCGGCGGCGAATGTAAGGCTCTGCGACATTTTCCATCTTCAAGGCAGTCATCAAGCGGGTTTGAACCCCTATGCTTTCAAGGGCGCTTTGCAAGGCAAGGCCATTGATTACAGTGGCCAGCATACCCATATAATCGCCCGTGACGCCCTCAATACCGGAGCCTTCCGATTGAATGCCGCGAAAAATATTGCCGCCGCCAATCACGACAGCGACCTCGGCGCCCATCTTTTGCAGGTCTTTGATTTGGCTGGCGTAATGCTGGAGCATTTCGGCGGTAATGCCGAATTTTTGGTTGCCCATCAAGCTTTCGCCCGAAAGTTTAAGGAGGACGCGACGGTATTTTAGTTTGCTCATTGTTGGATGCTGGTTACTGGATGCTCAAGTCGTGGGAGTTTTCCTTCCTTCGCCTTTACCTGCCGTAGCCAAAGCTAAGGAAGGAAGGAAGGTTACGGCAGGTAAAAGCAAAAGGAGGGTGGATGTATAATTCACCGCAAAGTTGAGAAAAAAGCAGCAAGGGAAGGGTAGCACAGCAGCATTTTTCTGACCTTTGCGAAACATTCTTCAAAAACAGCCAGAAACGCGACCTTGAAACCTTGCTTTTGCCGAGCCAATGAACAACCTGAAACCTTGAAACCTGAAACCTTTTTTTTTATGTCTGATATTTTCGAAAAAGCCCTCCAAGCCCAAACCACCATAGCTGCCGAAGCGCCTGCAACCGCCGAAGCCCTGGAAGCCTTTCGCATCCAGTACCTCGGCTCCAAAGGGCTGCTTAAAAGCTTGATGGGCGAAATGGCCAATGTGCCCAATGAGCGTAAACGCGATTACGGCCAGTTGATGAATACCCTCAAGCAAGAAGCGGAGGCGAAGTTTCAATCCCTGAAAGTAACGTTTGAAGCGCAGGCGCAATCCGTTGACAGCCTCGCGCTCGACCTCACGGCACCCGGCGAGCCCCTCGCGCTCGGTTCCCGGCATCCCATTGCGGTGACCATGAATCGGATCGTGGAAATTTTTGCCCGCATGGGTTTCAGCGTAGCCGATGGGCCTGAAATAGAAGACGATTGGCATAATTTCACTGCCATGAATACGCCAGAGGATCATCCCGCCCGCGACATGCAGGACACTTTTTACGTGGTGGATGCCCCAGGAATGCTCCTGCGCACGCATACCTCGCCCGTGCAGGCGCGGGTGATGCAGCGCCGCGAGCCGCCCATCCGCATCATCGCACCTGGTCGAGTGTACCGCAACGAAACCATTTCCACCCGCTCCCACTGTCAGTTTCACCAGGTAGAAGGGCTTTATATAGATGAAGGTGTCTCCTTTGCCGATTTGAAGCAAACCCTGTATTACTTCGCCAAGGAAATGTTCGGCACCACCAAAATCCGCTTGCGGCCTTCATTTTTCCCCTTCACCGAGCCATCGGCTGAAATGGACATCTGGCTGGGTACCGAAACGGAGAAAAATTCGCGCCTGACCAAAGGCACTGGCTGGCTCGAGATACTGGGCTGCGGCATGGTCGACCCTGATGTACTGGAAATGTGCGGCATCGATTCCAAAAAATACAGCGGCTTTGCTTTTGGAATGGGCATTGAGCGCCAAGCGTTGCGGCTGTATGAAATTGGGGATATCAGGTTGTTGTTTGAGAATGATGTGCGGTTTTTGCGGCAGTTTGAGGCGGCGATTTAAGCCTCACCCCCGGCCCCCATGGCAGATGCCTCGCGGCTTTTCTTCCTATAGTGCCTGAGACTTAGCGCTGTGACATACCTTTGAATTTCAAAGGTAAAAAATGGAATCAAAAAACGGTTGCAATTTGCTTGTGGGTGCGTTTGAATCACCAGAAGACCCACGGCCGGCACAACGAGTGAAATATCCATTGATCAGTACCAAGCTTCATATTCGCGCCCTCTAAAACTACAAGTCGCTTTTCGGCAGTCAAATTTGCCGAAGTGCTTATGTTCTGGGTGCAACATCCAATCAATAGCACCAAAAGTATCAAGAACAATACAATGTTCCCTACTTATCCTACGACAAGGTATTTTACAAAACATCTTGCGGGCTGAATGAATTTTATAAATCGGGAAGCCTTCAATATCTCCTGACAAAGTTGATTAAAGGAATCTTTCGGAAGAAAATGAAGAGTCTCGTTTGGGAGCACTATTGTGTCTATAAATAGAGCTGTTTTGATTAAAGAGCAGGGTTGCATATCCATTGTTTTGAATCTCACTTGGCAAATTAACCTGTTGTATATAAATAACCTGACCAATAGGGATACTGTCTTTCTGCGCCCATAGGATAGAAGATAGGCAATAGCAAAAAGAAAAAATTGTTAACTTTCTCATTAGTAACCAAAATTAATTTTCTGAATAGTTATAATAAAATAAAGTGGTTGTGAAATTCGATCTTCTAAAGCCTTCGATTCGAATGCAGTCTCCGATTCATGTTAGTTTCACAACCACTTTGCAATAAAACAAAAAGTTCGAGGAGGTGCGTTATTGCTTTATTATTTTTTCACTAAGGAAAACCTCCTCAGTTTCTACTACAACAATATACGTACCTGGATTATATTCTTTAAAATCTAAAACAAGGGTGTTTTGACCATGTATA
>JBBRWA010000418.1:0-3970 GCA_038246345.1 Chitinophagales bacterium | reverse complement strand
TGACCTGGATGACGCCGACGAATTGCTTGAATTTTACCCCGTTGTGCAATAGATCAAAAAAGCGGCCTCCATGCTTTTCATTGTACACCGCAAGCGCCTTCCAGTGTTCCTCCTTAAAGCCTTCCTGGCCAATTTCCAGCTTGGTATACTCATAGCGTTTTATGGGCGGACGATGACTCATTGATTTGATTCATTAGTAGGATAAATGGATATAAAATCCGCTTCCGTCAGAGCCTCCACCGGGTTCAATTTGAACAAGTAACGATCCGTGTATTCACTGCTCAGGCCGGAGCCGCCAGTGAATTTGGCAAAAATACCAGCTTTCACTTTTTCTGGCGAAACAAATGCCTCACCCAAAACCAATCCGATCTTTTCATAATCGTTGTAAAAAAATTCCTGCAACAAGGGCAGTATTTTGTCTTTGAAAACCAGCTTAAGACCTTCCAAATCTGTCACTTCCCAAAGCCAGGCGTGGCCAATGGTATGATCTGCGTCAATCAGTATCATAAGCCGTTCGTTGATGGCATCCAACAGATGAACCAAATTGATATTTCCTATGGTTTTGTTCGGCAATTCTGACGGCTTGGATTCCATTCTCACAAAAGAAAACCGCCGCCGAAGGGCTGTGTCCAATGCCTCTACGCTGCGGTCGGCGGTGTTCATGGTGCCGATAACGTAAAGATTGGGAGGCACAGAAAAGGGCTTCCCAGAATAGGGCAAGGTTACAGAAAGTGCATTGGAAGCACCCTGCCGTTTATCTTGCTCGAGCAGGGTAATTAATTCGCCGAAAATCTGTGAAATGTTCCCCCGATTAATTTCGTCAATAATCAAAACGTAGGGTACTTTTTCTTTTCCATTACCTTTTAGCAAACCACGCTCATTCACTAAATACTGATGAATACCCCGCACATAGGTAAGGTTATAAATGCCGTCAGTAGTTGTTGTCTCGTGGTACTTTTCCAGGTTTTCAATCGATACAGCATACCAGGCATCCGTTTTGATGCTATTATGCGGCCGCACATAGAACATCGCCCCGAATTTGTAGATGACATCGAAAGTGGAGCCGGGCGCTTTTATTGTAATAGGCGTTTTTCCATTAGCTTCAGAAATATCCTGCTTCAATTGCTCAATTACTTCCAGAAAATTACCCATCTGGCTGTCAGCTTTTTTGGCTAAAATCTTGAAGATGCCATCCACCACATCATATTGCATTTGCTTACTGTCATCTGGCGGCAATGGCTTTATACCTTCAATAAAATCTTCGTAGCCCATGCTTTGATGGAAAGTGCAAAAGGCGATGCGGCCTTTTTTTAATAAGTCGTCAAATTTTTGTTTTACACCATTTGGGTCATTTTTTCTTTCTTCGGCTATTGCTTCAACTGTTTTATGGCCATCAACAATGGAAAGCGCATGATCGACTGTTCTGTACGTTTTGCCGGTGCCAGGCGGGCCGTAAAGAATGGTATTTAGTGGATGAGTAAGTTGGATTTGGCTCATAGCTATAGGGATCTCTTGTACAATTTGTCGGAGTGCTAATCGGGTTTCAGAATTCGTAATTTCATAAAAAGTGGTTTGGATACCATCTGTTAATACCGGGAATGGACCATCGGTAACCAACCATGCTACAGGTCGGGTATGCCAAAAAGTAGGCATATCAGCATCAAAAGCATAATCACCAGTTATTCTGCCGATACCTTTGATTTGCTGCCCATCAACTGCGACTATATAATCGTCGGTATCTGCAGTTGAAATAAAATCCCAGATTTCTCCAGCCTTACGCGTTGCCATTCTTGAGGCGTAATTGTAGCCCTTGGCAGTAAGCATTGCCTTAATAATTTCCTTACTGGGAGATACTGCCCTCAAATCACCAAGGTCATTCCAGCCAATGGATGCAATTTCATTGGAAAGCATTTCAGGCCAACCATCCTTTATATTGTTGTCACGTGTTCCTAGTCTCCATATTCTAGCAATGTCGCGCCAATATGCTTTTAAATCCCCGTACAACAATCTGTTTATTAAGTAAGTAACGTTTTTAGGGTTTTTAGTTTCAAGTCCCTGGTCAATAAAAAGCTGTTTAATATCAGCTACAAAAGTTTGTGGATTATAGCCCCTTTTTAAAATGTGTTCAGATAATATTTGCCTATGCTTATCATTTGAAATGGGGATTTGATTAATCGGGTCGTCCAGATACCGAATCAAGTTTGCTACACCGGGCAAGAGTGAGGTGGTATCTCCTTGCTGTTCAATAAAACGCAAGATGTTTTTTATCCAATTTGGCTGTTGAATGGAACTATTGGCGAGCCAAATTCGCTCCGGATTCCATTCTCTACCGCCAGCAGCATGGCTGTCACAATAGGCAATAAACTTTCCAATCGTATCCCCAACAGAACGCAATCCGGATTGTTGGGGAAGGCCGCTCACATATTCATTGTACTTTTTCTCTGATTCGAGGTAGCCCTGATACACGCTACTGACATCCGACACCGCTAAAGCTTTAATTTCCACCAAAGTGTCTTTTGCTTTTTGGAAAACATAGTCTTCTCTCTTAACCAGCCCATCATGTGCATATTGAAGAATGGCTTGCCGAACAGCATTTTGTAAGCCTTCCATTTGATTGAGTTCATGTAGCAAATCCATTCGTTTAGAGTTTAAAAAAATCATAAAACACACATTATTGCGTTCCCCGGCGCCAACCCCTCCAATTCCGTCATCCACCCATCAAAATGCTTGCATGCCCCCCGAATCTTCTCCAGACCTATATCTTCTGCAATCAACACCCCTTCCGCAACTTTACTGTAAGAAGGAGCAGCACCCAAAATCCTTTTTGAAGGGGCCGTTTGGGGACTGTCGTTGATATGCTCAGGAGATGGAAAGCCATCGTTAATTAATTTAAAAGTATCCGCTTTGATCGGCCGGTCGAGACTCAACCATTCTTGTAACATATCTGGGTCTGAAAATAACAAGGCTTCGAACTCGTGCAACTGGAAATGAGGAATAAACATTCTCTGATCCAATCCTTCCTTGGCGATATCTTCATTCACGGCTGCTTCAATGGCCTGCACTTTATCATAAGGCTGCTTATGTTTGTTAGCCGAATAGCCCGGAAAATGCTTATCCATGCCATACAAGTCAATCAAAGTTGTTACATAAGCTCCTTTGTCTTCTTTCATCCATTGCAGAATATTGTAGCGCATTTTGTCATAGCTATCGCCTTTCCCCAGATTGCGTGGCGTAACCACGATCCCCTTTGTCAGGAAATGAGGCGCCAATATCTTATTGACAAATGCCTCCTCTGTTGACCCTTCACAAATGATATTTATCCTTGTCATGGCCGACCTCCTATTATATTTTTCTCCCACAATTCACCTAGGGAGTATTCATTCAACCAATTTTGGAGATTTTCAGACTCTAACCGATGAAACGAAGTTTGTTTATCTTGATAATCCACCACGACAATATCTTCAGGAGCAAAAGCAGAAACCAACGCCACCGATTGTGTGGACACAATCAGTTGCCCCAGCGCAGCAGCTTTTTGGAGCAAGCCGGCAAGAATTTGTATCGCAGCGGGATGCAGCCCCAGTTCCGGCTCGTCCAATAAAATCAAGGCCGGACGGGTGGGTTGGAGCAACATGGTGGCAATACAAATAAATCGAAGCGAGCCATCTGACAATTGGGATGCTCCAAAAATATAATCAGAATCGCGGTCGTGCCATTCTAATCGTATGGTCTCCGGGTTGAGCGGGTCGGGGCGCAGCAGAAAGTCCCGAAACATCGGCACCACCAATTGAATGGTACGGACGATACGCTCGTAGTGTTTGGGATGCTCTTCCCGCATGACATACAGGAAGGCAGCCAGGTTGGCGGCATCTTCCCGCAAAAAAAGGTTGTCGTTGATATTGCCCGTTTTTTTGACCGCGGCACTGGCACTGGTATCTTGGAAATGGTACACCCGCCAATCCCGGAGAATCCC